>NZ_JBSFSO010000053.1:0-44308 GCF_053589795.1 Micromonospora sp. NPDC003241
GGAAACGCCCGGTCACATTCCGAACCCGGAAGCTAAGCCCTCCAGCGCCGATGGTACTGCACCCGGGAGGGTGTGGGAGAGTAGGACACCGCCGGGCACACGTTACAGTCGAGGGCCTCCCGGAATCGGGACGGCCCTCGACTGCGTTGCGTCGTGGAACGACGTATTCAGGAAGGATGTACCAGTGAGTTCTGGACCTCAGGGCGGAGACCGTCCCCGGGGCTACGAGGGCCGGCCCGGCGACCGTGACGGCGACAACCGCCGTGGCGACCGTCCGTCGCACCGCGACGAGCGCGGTCGGGAGCGTGACTCCCGCGACGGTGGACGTGGCGCCGGCGGTTACGGTGCTGACCGTTCCCGGTCCGGTGGCTTCCGTCGGGACGGCGACCGTCGTGAGGGCGGTTACCGAGGCGGCGACCGGGGTACCGGCGGCGGCTTCGGTGGCGACCGACGTGGCTCCGGTGCTGACCGGGACGGGTTCCGTGGCGAACGCGGCTCCGGCGGCTTCCGTGGGGAGCGGCGTGAGGGCGGGTTCGGCGAGCGTCGCCAGGGCGACGACCGGCCGGGCTACCGCCGCGACAACGATCAGCGTGGCACGGGCGCCCGAGGTGACCGGCCTACCGGTGGCTTCCGCGACAGCGACCGTGGCTCCGGCGGCTACCGGGGGGACCGTCGTGAAGGCGGCTTCCGTGGCGGCGATCGCCGGGAAGGCGGTTTCCGGCCGGAGCGTCGTGACGGTGGTGACCGTCGTGAGGGTGGCTTCCGCAGCGACCGCCGGGACAGCGGCTTCCGCGGCGACCGCCGGGACGGTGGCGGTGACCGCCGTGAAGGCGGCTTCCGTGGCGGTGAGCGTCGTGAAGGCGGATTCCGCGGCAACGACCGTCGTGAGGGTGGCTTCCGGCCGGAGCGTCGCGACGGTGGCGACCGTCGTGAGGGTGGCTTCCGTGACGGTGAGCGTCGCGAGGGCGGGTTCCGTGGCGGTGACCGTCGTGAGGGCGGTTTCCGGCCGGAGCGTCGTGACGGTGGTGACCGTCGTGAGGGTGGCTTCCGCAGCGACCGCCGGGACGGCGACAGCCGGGACAGCGGCTTCCGCGGCGACCGCCGTGACAGTGGATTCCGGGGCGAGCGCCGCGACGGTGAGCGTCGCGAGGGCGGTTTCAGCCGGGGTTCCGAGGACCGGGGTGGTTTCCGCAGCGACCGCCGGGACGGTGACCGCCGCGAGGGCGGGTTCCGTGGTGAGCGTCGCGAGGGTGGCTTCCGGGACGGCGGTTCGCGGGACCGGGACGGCGCCTCGCGCGGTCCGGCACGTGACTACGGCTCCGGTGATCGTCGTGAGGGCGGGTACCGGGCCGATCGACGGGACGAGGGCTCTCGCCGGGTTGGCGACGACCGCCGTCAGGGCGACGGCGGTGGCTATCGGCGTACCGAGGGCGGCTTCGGCGGCGGTGCACGCCGGGAGGGCAGCGCACGCGACGGTGACCGTCGTGAGGGCGGTTTCCGTGGCAACGATCGCCGTGAGGGCGGCTTCCGGCCGGACCGCCGGGACGGTGACCGTCGTGAGGGCGGTTTCCGGAGCGGTGACCGTTCGGAAGGTGGTTTCCGTGGCGGTGAGCGTCGTGAGGGCGGCTTCCGGGGCGGCGACCGTCGCGAAGGTGGCTCCCAGAGCGAGCGTCGTGAGGGTGGTTTCCGCTCCGGTGACCGTCGCGAAGGTGGGTTCCGGGGCAACGACCGCCGTGAAGGCGGCTCGGGCTTCCGGGACGGCGAGCGCCGCGACGGCGGGTTCCGCCGTGGGGCGGACGAGCGCGGCGACGAGCGCCGGGACCGTGGCTTCCGTGACGACCGGGATCGGCGTGACGGGTCCGACCAGTCCGAGGGGCGTACGCCGGCGCCGGTGCTGCCGGACGAGATCGTCGCGACCGACCTGGACAAGGACGTACGCGCCGAGCTGCTGTCGCTGTCGAAGGGGGTCGCGGACACCGTGGCCCGGCACCTCGTGGCGACCGGGCAACTGATCGACGAGGACCCCGCCGAGGCGCTGGCCCACGCGATGGCCGCCCGTCGGCTGGCGTCCCGGATCGCGGCTGTTCGCGAGGCGGTCGGTCTGGCCGCGTACCACTCGGGCGAATGGCAGACGGCGATCGCGGAACTGCGGACGTACCACCGGATGAGTGGTGTGCAGAGTCACCTCGCGGTCCTCGCGGACTGTGAGCGGGCGCTGGGCCGGCCCGAACGGGCCATCGACCTGTTCCGTGGTGCCGAGCAGGAGAAGCTGGAGGCCGCCGTCGCCATCGAGCTGCTGATCGTGGCCGCCGGTGCACGAGGCGACCTCGGGCAGCGGGACGCGGCAGTGGCCATGCTCCAGGTGCCTGAACTCACCACCGACACGGCCCAGCCGTGGACGGCCCGGCTGCGGTACGCGTACGCGGACGCGCTGTTGGCGGTCGACCGTCGGGCCGAGGCCCGGGAGTGGTTCTCCCGTGCGGCGGAGGTCGACGCCGAGGCGGAGACCGACGCTGCGGAGCGGCTGCTCGAACTCGACGGCGTGGTCATCGAGGGCGACGACGAGGACGAGGCCACCGAGGAACTGGTCGCCGGTCCCGGTGCCCCGGGTGCGGTACCGGCCCGGCCGGACAGCGAGCTGACCGAGGACGAGCGCCCCGAAGAGGTCGACGCGGCCGAGGGCGAGGTCAGCGGCGATCGTGCCGAGGACTACGCGATCGAGGACGAGGACGCGGACGACGACGGTGCCGAGATCACCGGGGACACCCCTGGTGCCGCCGAGGCCCTGACCGGGGACGAGACCTCGGCCGAGGGGCCGGCGGATCGAGTCGCCGACCAGGCGGTGGCAGACGAGGCCGCGGCGGACCGGGTCGGGACGGACCGGACGGCGGACGACGAGGTCGGGGACGACCGGGTCGTGGCCGTCGAGGCGAAGTCGCGCGGTGACGAGGTCGTCGATGCGGACGTCGTGGAGGCGGATGTCGTGGAGGCGTCCGGCGCTGCGGCGGCGAGCGGTGTCGGTGAGTCGTCTGTGACGGACGGCGAGCGGTCCGAGGAGACCGAGCGGCGATGAGCGGTGACGGGGAGCGGCTGGTCGACGGGTACACCCTGGTCGTCTTCGACCTGGACGGGGTGATCTATCTGATCGACCGGCCGATCCCCGGCGCGGTCGAGGCGGTCGCCCGGCTGCACGGCGAGGGCCGGGCGGTGGCGTACGCGACGAACAACGCCTCGCGCCGACCGGCCGACGTGGCCGACCTGCTCACCGGGATGGGCGTACCGGCCCGGCCGGAGGAGGTGCTGACCAGCGCGGCCGCCGCCGCCCAGTTGTTGGGGGAGCGGTTGCCGGCCGGCGCGCCGGTGCTGGTGGTGGGTGCCGAGGCGTTGCGGGCGGAGATCCGCGAGGTGGGTCTGACCCCGGTCTCCGGTGCCGACGACGCGCCGGTCGCGGTGATCCAGGGGTACGGCCCGCAGGTCGGCTGGACCGACCTGGCCGAGGCGGCGGTGGCGGTACGCGGCGGGGCCGCGTGGATCGCCACCAACACCGACCGGACGCTGCCCAGTGGACGGGGACCGCTGCCGGGCAACGGTTCGTTGGTCGCCGCGCTGGCGACCGCGTTGAACCGACAGCCCGACGAGGTGGTGGGCAAACCGTCGCCGGAGTTGTTCGCCACCGCCGCGCGGCGGGCGGGCGAGGGCCGCTCCCTGGTGGTCGGTGACCGGCTGGACACCGACATCGAGGGCGCCAACCGGGCGGGGTTGGACAGCCTGCTGGTGCTCACCGGCGTCAGCGACGTACCCGAGTTGCTCGCCGCACCGCAGGACCGCCGCCCGACGGCCGTGGCCTGGAACCTGGCGGGGCTCTTCGAGCCGACCGCGATGGTGCGGGTACCGGCGGCCGGTGCGGAGCACGGTGGTTGGCGCGTCACGACAGGGCCGGACGGCTGGGAGCTGACCGGCGCGGGTCGACCGCTGGACGCGCTCGCGGCGCTCTGCGCCGTGGCGTGGGAGCGTCGGCCGGACGGTGTGCCGCGCGCGGGTTCGCCGGAGGCGGCGACGGCGCTGGAGGCCCTCGGCCTGACCGGCTGACCTGCGTACCGCACTACATCCCGGCGCAGCGCGCGGGCTCGTCAGAGCAGCTTGCGCAGTTTCATCAGGTCGAACGGGTTGGCCTTGATCGAGACGCGTCGGCTGGCCACCGCACGGGTCACGTCGAGGTCGCCGCCTACCAGGGCGATCAGGTCGTCGCTGGTGGTGGTCATGGCGATCTTCGCCTTGGGGTCGTCGCCGTCGGTCAGCCCGACCAGCCGTCCACCGGTGAGCCGACCGTGGAAGGCGGTCTCCAGGTCGCTGATCCGGCAGGCCAGGGTGCGGTCCAGGTCGACGTGCTCGCGGACGGTCTCCGCGTTGCGGTCCAGCCGCGCGGCCAGATCCTGCAACGCCTGCCGACACTCGTCCACGGTGGCCACCGTCGCCTCCTCGTCTCACACCACGTCGTACTCCGGGCACCGTACCGCACGGGACGCCGACCGCGGCCCGGTAGCGTGACACCTGCCGGAACCGCGGGTGAAAGGACTCAGGCATGCAGGACGCGTGGCGCGCCTACCTCGAACTGGCCATGGGCCTGACGGAGGCGCCCCGGAAGAAGGCGCAGGACGCGGTACGCCGGTTGGCCGGCTCGACCGGTGCGACCGCCGCGCAGCTCCAGACGTTGGCCGAGGAGTTGCGCTCGACCGGCGCGGAGAACCGGGAGGCGCTGACCAAGCTGGTGCGGTTCGAGGTCGAACGCGCGCTCGGCGCGGTGGGACTGGCCACCGCCGACGAGGTCGAGGAGTTGGAGCGGCGGGTACGCGAGCTGGAACGTCGGCTTCGTGCGATGGCCGACACCGCCGTACGCTCCCCGGTCTCCGGCGGCCCGGGGGCCGGCACGCCCGCCGACGTGGCGGCCGAGGCCGCCGAGACCGCGGCGGCGGCCCCGCCGACCGGGCCGGTTGCGGCGAAGAAGGCGGTCGCCAAGAAGGCCGTGGCGAAGAAGGCCGGTGCGCTGCCGTCGCCGGAGGATCAGCCGGTGGCGAAGAAGGCGGTGGCGAAGGTCGCGAAGAAGGCGGTGGCGAAGAAGACGCCGGGCTCGGTGGCGCGTCCCGCCGACGGCGACGCGCCGGCCCGACCGGCGAAGGCCACCCGCCCTCGCCCGGACACCGCGCCGTGACCGGCGTTCGCTCGCGTCGCCCCGGGCCGCCTCAGACGGCCGGAGGGCGGCGCGACGTCGGGTCGGGTGCGGTGACCCGCGCGACGCGAGCCGGAGCGCGGCGGTGAGCGTCTCGCCGCGGCCCGGGCCGCCGCCGGGGCCCCGTCCGGGTCCGTCGCCGCAGTCGTGGTCCGGTGACGGCGCCGACGACGTGGGACACCCGGCGGTGGACGCCGTCGTGCAGGCGATGGCGAACGCCGCGAACCTTGCCCCGGCCGACCAGATCGCCCAGTACGAGGCCGCGTACCAGACGTTACGGGAAACGCTCGCCACCATCGACCAGGCCTGAGGAGGCCGTCCACCCATGGCACGTCGTAACCGGTTGGACGCCGAACTCGTCCGCCGTGGTCTGGCCCGCTCGCGGGAGCAGGCCGCCGATCTGGTGGAGGCCGGTCGGGTACAGCTTCGCGGGGTGGTGGCCCGCAAGGCCGCCGCGATGGTCGACCCCGCCGACCCGCTTCTGGTCACCGGCGCCGATCCCGCCTCCGAGTACGTGTCCCGGGGCGGACACAAGCTGGCCGGCGCGCTCGCCGCGTTCGCCCCCGGTGGGCTGACCGTGACCGGCCGGCGGTGCCTGGACGCCGGGGCGTCCACCGGCGGCTTCACCGACGTGCTGCTGCGGGCGGGGGCGGCCGAGGTGGTCGCGGTCGACGTCGGCTACGGCCAGCTCGCCTGGTCGTTGCGGACCGACGAGCGGGTCCGGGTCCTGGAACGGACGAACGTCCGGACGCTGACCGCCGAGGCGATCGGTGGGCAGGTCGACCTGACCGTGGCCGACCTGTCGTTCATCTCGCTGCGGCTGGTGCTGCCGGCGTTGACCGCCTGCACGGCCGCCGACGGCGACCTGGCGTTGATGGTCAAGCCGCAGTTCGAGGTCGGCCGGGAGCGGGTGGGCGCCGGTGGCGTGGTGCGGGACCCGGCGCTGCGCGCCGAGGCGGTGCTCGACGTCGCCGCGTCCGCCGCGACGCTGGGACTGGGGTTGGCGGAGCTGGCGGCCAGCCCGCTGCCCGGGCCGAGCGGCAACGTCGAGTTCTTCGTATGGTTACGCCGGGACGCGCCACCGGCCGATCCGGAACGGGTACGGGCCGTGGTGGCGGCCGGGCCCGGTGCTCCGGCCGCCGCCGGTGACGCGCGTGACGAGGCGACGAAGGAGGTGGCCGGGTGAACGAGGGCAACTCCGCCACGGCGGGGGTGCGTCCGCCGGGTGGTTCGACGCGACGGCCGACCCACGGTGGGCGGGACTTCCGGTGACCCGTACCGCACTGTTGGTGACCCACACGGGTCGCCGGCGCAGCACGGAACACGCGCGTACGGTCGCCGCCGACCTGATCGCCGCCGGATTCGGGGTACGGGTGGTGGCCGAGGAGGCCGAGGATCTCGACCTGCCGGGCGCGGTGCCGGTGACCGGGCCGGAGGCGGCCGAGGGCGCCGAGATCGTCTTCGCACTCGGTGGGGACGGCACGTTCCTGCGCGCCGCCGAGTTGGCCCGGCCGGCGAAGGTGCCGCTGCTCGGCATCAACCTGGGCAAGGTCGGTTTCCTGGCCGAGGCGGAGATCGACGACCTGGACCTCGCGGTCCGCGACGTGGTGGGCCGCAACTACAGCGTCGACGAACGGTTGACCCTGGACGTCACCGCCGAGTTCGACGGTGGGCCGACGATCGAGTCGTGGGCGCTCAACGAGATCAGCGTCGAGAAGGGCGAGCGGGCCCAGATGCTGGAGCTGCTGGTCGACGTGGACGGTCGGCCGCTGTCCCGGTACGGGTGCGACGGGGTGGTCTGCGCCACGCCGACCGGCTCGACGGCGTACGCCTTCTCCGGCGGCGGACCGGTGGTCTGGCCCGAGGTGGAGGCACTGCTGCTGGTGCCGATCAGCGCGCACGCCCTGTTCAGCCGCCCGCTGGTGACCGCGCCCACCTCCACCTTCTCGATCACCGTGGACCCGTTCACCACGTTGGCGGTGCTCTGCTGCGACGGGCGGCGGGTCTACGACCTGCCGCCGGGCGCCCGGGTCACGGTGCGTCGCGGTGCCCTGCCGGTGCGGATCGTCCGGCTGCGGGACCGGTCGTTCACCGACCGCCTGGTGGCCAAGTTCGACCTGCCGGTGCACGGTTGGCGGGGCAATCGCCGCTGACCCGGGTCGCCGCGCCGGCTGGTCAAGTGTCGGGCCACGCGTCTACTGTCGGGTGCTGTGCTGGAGGAGCTACGCATCACCGGACTGGGCGTCATCGAGGACACCACGCTGCCGCTTGCCGGTGGCATGAACGTCATCACCGGCGAGACCGGTGCCGGCAAGACGATGGTGGTCACCGGCCTGGGCCTGCTCTTCGGGGGCCGGGCCGACGCCGGGCGGGTGCGTGCCCAGCCCGGTCGGGCCATCGTCGAGGGGCGCCTGCGTCTCACCGGTCGGGTCGCCGAATCGGTGCACGCCCGGATCACCGACGCCGGTGGCGAGCCCGACGACGACGGCGCGATGCTGCTGAGCCGTACGGTCACCGTGGAGGGTCGATCCCGGGCGCACCTGGGCGGGCGGAGCATGCCGGTGTCGACGCTCGGCGAGGTGGGCGAGCAGGTGGTGGCCGTGCACGGCCAGTCCGACCAGTTGCGCCTGCTGCGTCCCGCCGAGCAGCGGGCCGCGTTGGACCGCTTCGCCGGGCCGGAGCACGAGAAGCTGCTGGAGGCCACGCGCGAGGCGTACACGCAGTGGCGGCGGGTGGTGGACGACCTGGCGGACCGGCGGCGCAACGCGCGGGAACGCCACCAGGAGGCGGATCTGCTGCGCCTGGGGCTCGACGAGATCACCCGGGTCGACCCGCAGGCCGGTGAGGACGACGAGCTCAAGACCGAGGCGCAGCGGCTGGAGCACGCCGAGGGGTTGCGGACCGCCGCGCAGGTGGCCCACCAGTGCGTGGCCGGCGGGTTGGAGGCCACCGACGACACCACGGACGCCTCGGCGTTGCTCGGCACCGCCCGGCGGACGTTGGAGGCGCAGGCCGGCACCGATCCCGCCCTGGGTGAGTTGGCGGCCCGGTTGGAGGAGGCGGCGACCCTGGTCGCCGACGTGTCGGTGGAGTTGTCGACGTACCTCACCGGGCTGGACGCCGACCCGGCCCGGTTGCAGAGCATCTACGAGCGCCGGGCCGCGCTGCGGGCGCTGACCCGCAAGTACGCCGACGACGTCGACGGGGTGATCGCCTGGGCGGAGCGGGCCCGGACCCGACTGTCCGACCTGGACATCTCCGACGAGGTCCTCGAGGAGCTGGATCGGGAGTCGTCCCGGCTGGCCGGTGAGGTGGCCGAGTTGGCCGGCCGGTTGTCGGCGTCCCGCCAGGAGGCGGCGGTGCGCTTCGCCGAGCAGGTGACCGTCGAGCTGGCCGGGCTGGCCATGCCGCACGCCCGCGTCGAGGTGGCGGTGCTGCCCCGACCGGCCGGACGGGCCGAGCCCACGTTGCCGGTCAACGGGGTGGAGGTCGGTGTCGGGCCGGACGGCGGTGACGAGGTCGAGCTGCGGCTGCTGGCCCATCCCGGTGCGCCGTCGTTGCCGTTGCAGCGGGGCGCCTCCGGCGGCGAGTTGTCCCGGGTGATGCTCGCCATCGAGGTCGTCTTCGCCGGCTCGGGTGGCCCGCCCACGTTGGTCTTCGACGAGGTCGACGCGGGAGTCGGCGGTCAGGCGGCGGTGGAGATCGGGCGTCGGCTGGCCCGGCTGGCCCGCAGCCACCAGGTGCTGGTGGTGACGCACCTGCCGCAGGTGGCCGCGTTCGCCGACCGGCATCTGGTGGTGGCGAAGGACACCGGCGGCGCGGTGACCACCAGCGGGGTGCGCGTGGTGGAGGACACCGAGCGGGCCCGGGAGCTGGCCCGGATGCTGGCGGGTTTGCCGGACTCGGATCTGGGTATCGCCCACGCGGAGGAGTTGTTGGCCGTCGCGGCCCGAGAACGGCGGTCGTGACGACCGTCATTGTGAGCGGAGGCACACCGGCCTTCGCCCATCTGTGCTTCCCTGGGTAGGCGGCCCTGCTCAGGCATGTCGCGACAGATTCGCCTGCCTCACATGCCAGGATGGTCACGATGCGTCTACCCACGTTGCGCCGGACCCGGAACGCGGAACCGGGACGAATCCTCGGCACCGCTCGCCTCGATCGCCGGACGAAACGCCTGGTCGGTCGGCTCCGCCCCGGTGACATCGCGGTGATCGACCATGTCGATCTGGACCGGGTCGCCGCCGACTCGCTGGTCGCCGTGGGCGTCGGCGCGGTCCTCAACGCCAAGCCGTCGGTCTCCGGCCGCTATCCCAACCTCGGTCCCGAGGTGCTCGTCGCGGCGGGCATCCCGCTCCTGGACGATCTCGGTGAGGGCGTCTTCGAGCGGATCCGCGAGGGCGACACCGTGCGGATCGAGGGCAACACCGTCTATCTCGGCGACGAGCCGTTGGCGCACGGCAGCCTGCAGGACGCCGAGAGCGTGGCCAAGGCGATGAGCGACGCCCGGGAGGGCCTGTCGGTGCAGTTGGAGGCGTTCGCCGCCAACACCATGGACTACCTCAAGCAGGAACGTGACCTGCTGCTCGACGGTGTCGGCGTGCCGGACATCGCCACCGAGATCCAGGGCCGGCACTGCCTGATCGTGGTGCGGGGCTACGACTACAAGGCCGACCTGGACGTGCTGCGCCCGTACATCCGGGAGTTCAAGCCGGTGCTGATCGGCGTCGACGGCGGGGCGGACGCGCTGGTCGAGGCGGGCTACACGCCGGACATGATCATCGGTGACATGGACTCGGTCACCGACGACGTGCTGCGCTGTGGCGCCGAGGTGATCGTGCACGCGTACCCGGACGGCCGGGCTCCCGGTCTGCCCCGGGTCAACGGCCTGGGGGTGCCGGCGGTGACCTTTCCCGCCGCCGCCACCAGCGAGGACCTCGCCATGCTGCTGGCCGACGAGAAGGGCGCCTCGCTGATCGTCGCGGTGGGCACCCACGCCACCCTGGTCGAGTTCCTGGACAAGGGGCGCGGCGGCATGGCGTCGACGTTCCTCACCCGGCTCAAGGTCGGTGGCAAGCTGGTCGACGCCAAGGGTGTGAGCCGGCTCTACCGGCAGAGCATCTCGGGTTCGTCGCTGTTGCTGCTGGTGCTGTCGGCGGTGGCGGCGATGGCCTCGGCGGTGGCGGTGTCCACCGTCGGCAAGGCGTATTTGGGCGTGGTCTCCGAATGGTGGGACAATTTTGTGTTCCAGCTCGGCCAGCTCTTCTAGCTCCCGACCGATCAAGAGGCTGTAAGCGTGATCAACTTCCGGTACCACGTGGTGTCCCTGACCGCGGTCTTCCTCGCGTTGGCGATCGGCCTGGTCGTCGGCACAGCCGCCCTCAACGGCCCGGTCGCGGATTCGCTCAAGGAGACCGTCAACTCGCTGCGCAAGGACAACCAGCAGATGCGCCAGACGGTCCAGAACATGCAGCGGGAGCTGGAGCTGGAGGAGGAGTTCGCGGCCGAGATGGCCCAGGTGATGCTGCCGGGCAAGCTGACCGGCAAGCGGGTGCTGGTGCTCAGCCTGCCCACCGGCCGGGACCACACCGAGGGCGTGGTGAACATGCTGGAACTGGCGAACGCCGACGTCATCGGGCGGATCGACCTGCAGGACAAGTTCATCAACCCGGAGAACAACAACAACCTGCTGGAGCTGGCGGTCACCGCGGCCCGGCCCACCAGCGCGCCGACCAGTGGACTGCCCGGCAACGGGCACGGCGTGGAGACCTCCAGCGCCCTGCTGGCCACCGTGCTGCTGGACCAGCCGGCCGGTGCCGAGCCGGTCACCGAGGCCGACCGGCGGGCGGTGGTGACCGCGTACGGCAACGCGAACTACCTGACCGCCGCCGACCGGATCACCAACTCCGCCGAGGCGGTCGTGGTGGTCAGCGGCCAGCCGTACGTGGACAAGGACTCCGCCAAGAAGGACGAGTCGGTGGTGAAGATCGCCGAGCAGTTCGACCGCACCGGTGGCATCGTCGTCGCCGGCAACGGCTTCACCGGCGGCAACCTGGTCTCCTTCGTCCGGGGCGACGCGGTGCTGGCGCAGACCATCTCCACCGTCGACAACGCCAACACCGTCCAGGGACAGCTGGTCACCTCGCTGGCCGTCGTGCAGCAGCTCACCGAGCGCAAGGCCGGCCAGTACGGCGTGGGCGACAACGTCGACGGGCTGCTGCCTAAACTGCCCCAGTGAGTCGACGGAACACCCCGGGTGTCCGATTCGACGATGTCCGGCCGCCGACCGGCGGAGCGGGCGGCGTGAACGAGCGAGGTGAGCTGGGGCGTGGGCGTGCTCGGTCGACTGTTGGCGGCGGGGGTCGGCGTGGCTGCCGCCCGCTACGCGCTGCGTGAGATCCGTACCTCTCCGGCCGGGCCGACCCTGGCGCGGACCAACTTCCGCGGCCGTACGGTGACGCTGGCGGCCGGGCCGGCTCTCGCGACGGCTGCCTCCGGCGCGGCGGCCTGCGGTGCGCCCAGCGTGCCGGCGGGCGCGGCGGCGCTGGTGGCCGGGCTCGGGGCCGGTGCCGTCGGGCTCTACGACGACGTGGTCGGTGCCCGGCCCGAGCAGAAGGCGGACAAGGGTTTCGCGGGACACCTCGCCGCCCTGCGGCAGGGGCGGGTCAGCGCCGGTCTGGTCAAGGTCGTCGGGGTGGGTGCGGCCGGTCTGGGCGCCGCCGCGCTGCTCGCCGCCGACCCCCGGGTGGCCGGGCACCGTGGCCGGCGTCGCCAGGGCGGGCTGGGCCGGACCGTGGACGTGCTGCTCGGCGCCGGTGTGGTGGCCGGCACCGCCAACCTGCTCAACCTGCTCGACCTGCGCCCCGGGCGGGCGCTGAAGTCGGGCCTGCTGCTCGGCACGCCGCTGGCCGGTGGCGCGACCGGTGGGATCGCCGCCGGTGCGGTGGGCGCCGCCGCCGGGCTGCTCCCCGCCGACCTCGACGAGGACGTGATGGTCGGCGACAGTGGCGCGAACGCCCTCGGTGCCGTGCTCGGCGTGGCGCTGGCCGCCCGCACCGGCCCGGTCGGCCGGGCCGGGATCCTGGCGGTGCTGGCCGGACTGACGGCGGCCAGCGAGAAGGTCAGCTTCACCGCCGTCATCGCGCGTACCCCGGGCCTGCGGGAACTCGACGCGCTGGGCCGTCGCGACGACTGACGTGACCAGACCGGCACCCCTCGCCGGCGCCGGCCGGGTGGCCGGGGCAGCCGCGCTGATCGCCGTACTCACCGTGGTCAGTCGGCTGGCCGGGTTCGGCCGTACCGCCGTCTTCACCTGGGTGGTGCAGGACAGCGACCTGGGCGCGATGTACGTGATCGCGAACACCGTCCCCAACATCATCTTCGAGATCGTGGCTGGTGGGGCGCTGGCCAGCCTGGTCGTACCGCTGCTGGCCGGTGCGGTCGCGGCGGGGGACCGGCGGGCCGTGGCGGCGACCACGAGCGCGTTGCTCACCTGGACGGTGACGCTGCTGGTGCCGTTGGCGGTGCTGGTGGCCCTGGGCGCCGAGCAGATCGTGTCGGTGTTCCACAGCCGTAGCCCGGAGGAGTTGGCGGCCGGGGCCCGGATGTTGCGGGTCTTCGCGCCGCAGGTGCCGCTGTACGGCATCGGCATCGTGCTGACCGGTGTGCTCCAGGCGCACCGCCGCTTCGCCTGGCCGGTGATCGCGCCGCTGCTGTCCAGCCTGACGGTGATCGTGGCGTACCTCGTCTTCGCCGCCGTGGCCGGTACCGGGGCGAGCGTGGCGCAGGCGGGCCGAGGCGCCGAGCTGATCCTGTCCGGCGGCACCACGCTCGGTGTGGTGGTGCTGTCGCTGTCGCTGCTGATCCCGTTGCGGCGGCTACGCCTGCGGTTGCGTCCCGGGTACGGCTTCCCGGCCGACGCGCGGGCGCGGGTGGGTGGTCTGGTCACCGCCGGCGTGGTCACCGTCACCGCCCAGCAGGTGGCCACGCTGGTGATCCTCTATCAGATCTCCGGCGGCCGGACCGAGGCCCCGCAGGTGTTCAACCTGGCGCAGACGTTCTACCTGCTGCCCTGGGCGGTGTTGGCGGTGCCGCTGGCCACGGCCGCGTACCCGACGTTGGCCGAGACGGCGGCCGGCGGCGACGAGGACGGTTACCGCGACACCCTGTCCGGGACGGTGCGCGCGGTGCTGCTCTCCAGTTGCCTCGGCGCGGCGGCGCTGGTCGGGGTGGCCGGTCCGATCGGCCGGTTCTTCCCGTTGGACGCCTCCGCCACCGCCACGGCGGTGGCCGGGTTCGCGCCGGGACTGCTCGGGTACGGGCTGTTCGCGGTCCTGTCCCGGGCCCTGTATGCGCGCGGCGCGACCCGGGAGGCCACCGTCGCCATCAGTGCCGGTTGGCTGGCGGTCACGCTCGGTACGCTGCCGTTGGCGGCACTGCTCCCGACGGCCGACCGGGTGCTCGCCGTCGCCCTGGCCAACTCGGCCGGCATGTTGCTGCTGGGTGGGCTGCTGCTGGTGGCCGTGCGGCGCGCGGCCGGTCGGGCGGCGCTGGCCGGTGCCGTACGCGCCGGTGTGGCCGGGGTGTCGGCGGGTGTGACGGCGGCCCTCGCGGCGCTGGTGCTGCTCGGCTGGCTGGGCGGGACCCCGACGGGGTCGGCGGCACTCGTGCAGGGCATGCTGTCCGGAGTCCTGGTCGTCGTCGTCTTCCTCGGCGTGGTCTGGCTGGTCGACCGGCGGGACCTGCGGCCACTGCTGACCGGATTGCGTCGACGCCTCCGCCGGACCCGGAGCAGGGGCGGGCCAGCGGACGGAAAGGCAAGCGGCGCGAACGGAGGGCGTGACCGGTGAGCGCGAGGAGTGAGCTTGCGAGCCCCGCAGTCGCGAACGGAAGGCTGGTCCGGTGAGCGCGAGGAGTGAGCTTGCGAGCCCCGCAGTCGCGAACGGAGGGCGTAACCGGTGAGCGCGAGGGGTGCGGATGCCCGGTGGGGCACGGTGGTGCTGGTACTCGCCTCCAGCACCGGTGGGGTCGGGCAGCATGTCCGGGCCGTGGCCCGTGGGCTGACGGCGGCCGGTGAGTCGGTGCTGGTCTGCGGGCCGGCGGCGACCCAGGACCAGTTCGACTTCGTCGGGGCCGGGGCCCGGTTCGCGCCGGTGGAGATCCCGGCCAGTCCGACGCCGGGTGACGTCCGCGCGATCACCGCGTTGCGTCGGGCGCTGGCCGGCGAGCAGGTCGCCGTGGTGCACGCGCACGGGCTGCGTGCCGGGTTGGTCGCGGTGATCGCCCGCCCGGCCGCCCCGCTGGTGGTCACCTGGCACAACGCGGTGCTCGCCGGTGGGTTGCGGGGCAGTCTGTCCCGGTGGGCCGAGAAGATGGTGGCCCGGGGGGCCCGGGTGACGCTCGGGGCCTCCGCCGACCTGGTGGCCCGGGCCGTCGGGCTCGGCGCCGGGGATGCCCGGCTCGCCCCGGTGGCCGCTCCCGAGTTGCCCGCGCCGCGCCGGGGCCGGGCCGCCGTCCGGGCCGAGTTCGGGGTGTCCGCCGACCAGCCGTTGATCCTCTCGGTCGGTCGGCTGCATCCGCAGAAGCGGTACGACGTGCTGGTGGACGCCGCCGCTCGGTGGCGGGAGCGGGTTCCGCCGCCGGTCGTGGTGATCGCCGGGAGTGGTCCGGCGTACCTGCCGTTGGCCGCCCGGATCAGTGCCGCGCGGGCTCCGGTGACGTTGCTCGGGCACCGCACCGACGTGGGCGACCTGCTGGCCGGGGCGGACCTGGCGGTGGTGACCAGCGACTGGGAGGCCCGCCAACTGTTCGCGCAGGAGGCGCTGCGGGCCGGCGTACCGCTGGTGGCGACCGCGGTGGGTGGCCTGCCGGATCTGGTCGGGGACGCTGCGGTGCTGGTGCCGCCGGGCGACGTCGACGCGGTCGACGCGGCGGTCGGTGATCTGCTCGACGATGCGCAGCGCCGGGCCGAACTGGGCCGTCAGGGTGCCGTGCGGGCCGAGACGTGGCCCACCGAGGCGCAGACCGTGGCCCAGTTGGTCGCGCTCTACGCCGAGCTGAGGCCGGGCCCGGCGGGGCCGGCGACGCCCGACGCCGACACGCCGTCGACGGGACGCCGGTGATGCTGCGCCGAATCGCACCGATCCTGCTGACCCTGGTCGTGGTGGCGCTCGGCGTGACCGTGCTGGCGGCCCGTCCGGAGAGCCCGCCGCCCCGGCAGAGCGCCGACTACGTGGTGTTGGTCGGGGTGGCCGGGCTGCGGTGGGAGGACGTGGACGCGCAGCGCACGCCGACGCTGTGGCGGATGGCGCAGGACGGCTCGATCGGTTCGTTGTCGGTGCGGTCGGTGTACCGGCCGACCTGCCCGGTGGACGGATGGCTGACGCTCGGCGCGGGCGGCTTCGCCGCCTGGGGCGGGGGCCCGACCGACGGCCTGTGTCCGCCCGTGGACGTGACGGTGGACCAGCCCGACGGCATCGGCGCGAACCTGCCGCAGCAGGAGAGCGTGGTGCTGCGTAACCAGGAGCGGCTGCCGTGGGGCACGGTGCCCGGCGCGCTGTCGGAGTCGGTGCGCTGCTCGGTGGCGGTCGGCCCGGGTGCGGCGGTGGCCGCCGCGCGGCCGTTCGGCCGGGTCGACCGGTACGCGCCGACGCTGCCGGAGGACCCGGCCGAGCTGCTCGGTTCCTGCGTGCTCAGCATCGTCGACCTCGGCACCGTCGAGGGCGAGGACGAGGCGTCCCGGTCGGCGGCGGCCCGTGCGGCCGACGCGCAGTTGGCCCGGGTGCTGGCCGGCCGGCCGCCGCGGTCCCTGGTGATCGTGGCCGGGGTCTCCGACACCGAGCGGCCCTCCCGGCTGCACGTGGCCGTCGCCGACGGTCCCGGCTGGGAGGAGGGCTGGCTGACCTCGCCCAGCACCGGGCGGCAGGGCTACCTGCAACTGATCGACCTGGCGCCGACCGCGTTGGCGGCCCTGGGCCGACCGATGCCGGACCGGCCGTTCCTCGGTCGGCCCGCCGAGTCGGTCGGTGGCCGTCCGGCCGATCTGGCGGCGGCGATCGCCGAGCCCGCCGACGCGGACCGGGAGTCCGCCGCGCAGCGGCAGGTGGCGGGTGGGTTCTTCACGCTGCTGGCCGCCGTGCAGGTGGCGCTCGCCCTGGCGGTGTTGCCGCTGCTGCGTCGGGCCCGTCGGCACGCCGGGCCGTACGGACCGAAGCCGGTGTCCCGGCGGGTGGTGGCGGTGGTGGAGCTGCTGCTGGTGGCGGCGGCGCTGGCCATCCCGGCGGCCCTGCTCGCCGAGGCGGTGCCGTGGTGGCGCAACGTGTACCCGGCGGCCTCGTTCGCCGGGCTGACCGTGGTGTTGCTGGCGGCGGCGACGTTGCTGGTGCGGCTGACGCCGGGGTACGGCACCACGTTGGGGCCGCTCGGCGCGGTGGCCGGACTCACCACGCTGGCCGTCGGCCTGGACGTGGTCACCGGGGCCCGGCTCCAGCTCAACGGCGTGATCGGGTACTCCGCGCTGGAGGGCGGCCGGTACGCCGGGCTGGGCACCGTGGGACTCGGGGTGTTCGTGGCCGGTGCGCTGCTGACCGGTGGCTGGCTCGCCCAGCAGGTACGCCGGGCGTGGCGCCCGATGGTGATGGTGGTGGTGGGCGGCGCCGCCGTGGTGGTGGTCGGCAGCGCGTACCTGGGTGCCGACTCGATCGGTGCGATCGCGTTGACCGCCGGGGTGAGCGTCGCGGCGGCGATCAGCGCGGGCGGCTGGCTGACGCTGACCCGGTTGGCCTGGGCGACGATGGCCGGGCTGGCGGTGATGGTCGGGTTCGCGGTGGTGGACCTGGGCCGTCCAGCGGCCGATCGCGGCAGCCTGGGCCGGTTCCTCGCGGCGCTCGGCGACGGCACCGGCGGGCTGACCGTACAGCGGTCCAGCGCCTCGAACATCGACACCCTGCTGAACAGCCCGCTGACCGTGCTGGCACTGGCCGGCGCGTTGCTGGTCTGGTTCGCGCTGCTCCAGCCGTGGGGCGGGCTGATGCGGCTGTTCGGCATCTATCCGGCGATCCGGGCGGCGATGGCGGGCACCGGCGTGGCGGTCGGCATCGGCGGGGTGCTGAGCGCGGCGGCGCTGGACGTGGCCGGGGCCGCGGCGGCCGTGGTGGTGCCCATGGCGGCGCTGTCCGCGCTGCGGGTGCTCGACCACGCGGCGGACCGTACGCGGCCGGCCACCGACCGGCCGTCCGACGTCATCCGGTCCGACGACCGCGTGGGCGACGCGGGCACCGCAGGCGACGCGGGCACCCCGGGCGGTACGGCGGCCTCGGGCGATGCGGGGGCCACGCGTGCTCCCGCCGAGGACACCGCCGGGGCCGGTACCGAGGGTGAACGCGGGCGTGGCCGGGCGGTACGGTCGTCGACCGAGGTCGCGACCGGGTGACCCCGGGGGCCGTACCTCGGGTGCGGCCCGGGAGTGCCTCAGGCGAGGTGTTACCGTGGAATCCCGTGGATCGCGTGATCACTTCGCTGATCGGCTCGGCGGTCTGCACGACCGCGACGGACGACACGGGAGCAGGCCTTGGCCCCTTCAGCACGGACGACCAGGCACATTTTCGTCACCGGGGGCGTCGCCTCCTCGCTGGGTAAGGGGCTGACCGCCTCCAGCCTCGGCAATCTGCTCACCGCGCGGGGACTGCGCGTGGTGATGCAGAAGCTCGACCCGTACCTGAACGTCGACCCCGGCACCATGAACCCGTTCCAGCACGGCGAGGTGTTCGTGACCGAGGACGGCGCCGAGACCGACCTGGACGTCGGTCACTACGAGCGCTTCCTGGACCGGGCCCTGTCCGGCAAGGCGAACGTCACCACCGGCCAGATCTACTCGGACGTGATCGCCAAGGAGCGGCGCGGGGAGTACCTGGGCGACACCGTCCAGGTGATCCCGCACATCACCAACGAGATCAAGTCGCGGATCCTGGCGATGGCCGACCCGGACGACGACGGCCGTACCCCGGACGTGGTGATCACCGAGGTGGGCGGCACGGTCGGCGACATCGAGTCGCTGCCGTTCCTGGAGGCGATCCGGCAGGTGCGTCACGACCTGGGCCGGGACAACTGCTTCTATCTGCACGTCTCGCTGGTGCCGTACCTGGCGCCCTCGGGCGAGCTGAAGACCAAGCCGACCCAGCACTCGGTGGCGCAACTGCGCAACATCGGTATCCAGCCCGACGCCATCGTCTGCCGCTCGGACCGGGAGATCCCGGACAAGCTCAAGCACAAGCTGTCGCTCTACTGCGACGTCGACGCCGAGGCGGTCATCGCGGCCCCGGACGCGCCCAGCATCTACGACATCCCCAAGGTGCTGCACCGGGAGGGGCTCGACGCGTACGTGGTGCGCCGGCTCGGGCTCTCCTTCCGGGACGTGGACTGGGAGGGCTGGGACGACCTGCTGGAGCGAGTGCACCAGCCCCGACGCACGGTCACCGTGGCGCTGGTCGGCAAGTACGTCGACCTGCCGGACGCGTACCTGTCGGTCAGCGAGGCGATCCGGGCGGCGGGCTTCGGCAACCGGGCCCGGGTGCAGTTGCGCTGGGTGCCCAGCGACGACTGCGTCACTCCGGCGGGCGCGGCGGCGGCCCTGGCCGGCGTCGACGGCATCGTCATCCCCGGCGGGTTCGGCGTCCGGGGGATCGAGGGCAAGATCGGCACCGCCCGGTACGCGCGGGAGAACGGCGTCCCGCTGCTCGGGCTCTGCCTCGGTCTGCAGTGCATGACCATCGAGGTGGCCCGGCACCTGGCCGGGCTGGACGGCGCCAACTCCGTGGAGTTCGACTCCGAGGCCGTGCACCCGGTCATCGCCACCATGGCCGACCAGGAGGACATCGTGGCCGGCAAGGGCGACCTGGGCGGCACCATGCGGCTGGGCGCGTACCCGGCGGCGCTCGCCGAGGGCTCGATCGTCGCCGAGGCGTACGGCAGCACCGAGGTCAGCGAGCGGCACCGGCACCGGTACGAGGTGAACAACGCCTACCGGGACCAGCTCGCCAAGGCCGGACTGCGGATCTCGGGCACCTCGCCGGACGGGCGGCTGGTCGAGTTCGTCGAGCTGGACCGCGAGCTGCACCCGTTCTTCGTGGCCACCCAGGCCCACCCGGAGCTGAAGAGCCGCCCCACCCGGCCGCACCCGCTGTTCGCCGCGTTCGTCCAGGCGGCGGTGGCGTACTCGCAGGCCGACCAGCTTCCGGTCGACCTGGACGGTGCCGAGCGGGCCGCGCGCAACGGCACCGCCCCGACGGTGCCCTCGGCGTCGTGAGCGACGCCGGCAGGGCGGTCGAGCACCGTTACGAGGTGCTCTCCCGCGAGGTGCAGTATCGCGGTCGGATCTTCGACGTGGTCACCGAGCAGGTGAGCATGCCCGGCGGCGGGACGGCCCCGCGTGACCTGGTCCGGCACGTCGGTGCGGTGGCCGTGGTGGCGTTGGACGACGCCGGCCAGGTGGTGCTGATCCGGCAGTACCGCCAGCCGGTCGGTCGGCGGCTGTGGGAGCTGCCGGCCGGGCTGACCGACGTCACCGGCGAGGACCCGGCGGTGACCGCGGCGCGGGAACTGGCCGAGGAGGTCGACCTGACCGCCGGTCGGCTCGACGTGCTGGTCGACGTGCACAGCTCGCCCGGGTTCACCGACGAGCTGGTCCGGGTCTTCCTGGCCCGGGACCTCGGCGAGGTGCCGGTGGAGCAGCGACACGACCGGCACGACGAGGAGGCCGACCTCCAGATCGTCCGGATCGACCTGGACGAGGCGGTCGGCATGGTGCTGGCCGGAGAGATCACCAACGGACCGTGCGTGGCCGGGCTGCTGGCCGCCGCCCGCGCCCGCGACGCCGGCTGGTCGGTGCTGCGCCGGGCGGACACCCCGCTGCCGGGCTGACCCGGACCACGACGACAGGGGCCGCGCGGATCACCGCGCGGCCCCTGTTCGCATGCCGGATCAGTCGCGCAGCGGGCGACCCTGTCCGTCGACGCCACCGTTGACCAGGATCAGGATGCCGTCGATCAGACCCCAGAGGCTGCCGATACCGCAGGTCACCAGCGTGACGATGAGCTGGATGACACCGGTCTTGGTGTCACCCATGTAGAACCGGCCGACGCCGAAGCCGCCCAGCAGGATCTGCAGGACACCGGCGATGACCTTGCTCTTGTCGGAAACGCCCTGGGGGTACCCGGGCTGATAGGGGGGAGTAGTCATGAGGCGACACGATAGTGATCCACACCGACGCTGTCCGCACCGGTAGGCACCACGTGGGACGATGACGACCAATATTGTCCTGTCGGCTGAGGAGGAACCAGCCGGTGGGCTGCCCGTACACCTGACACATCGTCAGGGTTCGCGGCCACCGGATGTCATGGTGCAGGCTCCCTCGACGGACGGGTACGCCTAAACTGCCGCCCACGGGACCGGTCGACCGTAGCGGCAAAGGGGCCGCCGCGGCACCGCCCAGTCGGGGGAGAGCGGTCCCCGGAGAGAGGGTCTGCATCGTGAAGGTCGGCATCCCACGCGAGGTCAAGAACCACGAGTACCGGGTGGCGATCACGCCCGCGGGCGTCAACGAGTTCACCCGCGGCGGCCACCAGGTCTTCGTCGAGGCCGGTGCCGGGGTCGGGTCCAGCATCACCGACGAGGAGTTCACCGCCGCCGGCGCCAAGATCCTGGACACCGCCGACGAGGTGTGGGACGCCGCGGACCTGGTGCTCAAGGTGAAGGAGCCGGTCGCCGAGGAGTACCACCGGATGCGCGAGGGGCAGGTCCTCTTCACCTACCTGCACCTGGCCGCCTCGCGGGACTGCACCCAGGCGCTGCTCGACCGCAAGGTCACCGGCATCGCGTACGAGACGGTCGAGCTGCCGGACCGCTCCCTGCCGCTGCTCGCCCCGATGTCCGAGGTGGCCGGCCGGCTCGCCCCGCAGGTCGGCGCGTTCTATCTGATGCGGACCGGTGGCGGTCGGGGCGTGCTGCCCGGCGGCGTCTCCGGCGTGTACGCGGCGAAGACCGTGGTCATCGGTGCCGGGGTCTCCGGCATGAACGCCGCCGCGATCGCGCTGGGCCTGCAATCCGAGGTGCTGCTGCTGGACAAGAACGTCGGCCGGTTGCGGCAGGCCGACGCGATCTACCGTGGACACCTGCAGACCGTCGCCTCCAACGCGTACGAGATCGAACGGGCCGTGCTCGACGCGGACCTGGTCATCGGCGCGGTGCTGGTGCCCGGCGCCAAGGCACCGAAGCTGATCTCCAACGAGTTGGTCTCCCGGATGAAGCCCGGCAGCGTGCTGGTGGACATCGCCATCGACCAGGGCGGCTGCTTCGAGGACTCGCGGCCGACCACGCACGCCGAACCGGTCTACCGGGTGCACGAATCGATCTTCTACTGCGTGGCGAACATGCCCGGCGCGGTGCCGAACACCAGCACCTACGCGCTGACCAACGTCACCCTGCCGTACGCCCTCGAACTGGCCAACCACGGCTGGCGGGAGGCGTCGCGGCGCGACCCGGCACTGGCCCTGGGCCTGAACACCCACGCCGGTCAGGTCGTCTACGGCCCGGTGGCCGAGGCGCACGGCCTGCCCACCCTCGCGCTCACCGAGGCGCTGGCCTGAGGGGGTAACGCTGAGCACAGCGACCGACGAACGGGCCGGCCCCGAGCCGGCGCCGGCCCTGCGTCGTGCGCTGCGCGGCTACCTCGACCACCTCACCGTCGAACGCGGACTGGCCGCGAACACCCTCGCCTCGTACCGCCGCGACCTGGACCGCTACCTGGACTCGCTGGCCGCCGCCGGGGTGGACGACCTCGCCGGGGTCTCGGCCGCCGAGATCGAACGGCACCTGGCCCGGCTGCGCACCGGCGACGACGGCCGTCCACCGCTGGCGGTCTCGTCGGCCGCCCGCGCCGCCAGCGCCGTGCGCGGCCTGCACCGCTTCGCGCTGCGCGAGGGCCTGGCCGGGGCCGACCCGAGCCGTGACGTACGCCCACCCACCCCACCCCGTCGACTGCCCCGCGCCCTGCCGGTCGACGCGGTGGTCCGGCTGCTGGAGACCGCCGGCCCGGTGGACGCGGCGGGGGAGCAGGCACCGCTGGCGCTGCGCGACCGGGCGCTGCTGGAGTTCCTGTACGGCACCGGCGCCCGCATCTCCGAGGCGATCGGCGCGGCCGTGGACGACGTGGACCTCGACGACGGGGTGGTGCTGCTGCACGGCAAGGGCGGACGCAGCCGACTGGTGCCGGTCGGCGGGCACGCGCTACGGGCGCTGGGCGCCTACCTGGTCCGCGCCCGGCCCGGACTGGTCACCGCCGGCCGGGGCACCCCGAAGGTGTTCCTGAACGCCCGGGGCGGCCCGCTGACCCGACAGGGCGCCTGGACCGTGCTGCGCCGGGCCGCCGCCCGGGCCGGGCTGCCAGTGGACGGGCCGGAGGCGGTCTCCCCGCACACCCTGCGACACTCGTACGCGACCCATCTGCTCGACGGCGGCGCCGACGTGCGGGTGGTGCAGGAACTCCTCGGTCACGCCTCGGTCACCACCACCCAGGTCTACACGCTGGTGACCGTGGACCGGCTGCGTGAGGTCTACGCCACCGCACACCCGCGCGCCCGGCACTGACGTCGAAGCGCGCAACGCTGGTCGACGTGGGCCGGGACGGCACCGGCCTGGCTGGTCGACGTGGGCCGGGACGGCGCTGGTCGGTACCACCGTCCGACACGCCGAGCGGGTAGTGAACGCCCTGCTGGTCGGTGGCGTACAGTCGGGATCGGCGCGGCCTGGCGGCGGGATGACCGGGGTGCGCAGCGGCGCCGCGAAGGACGTCGGGCGGCTCCGACGCCAGATGGTCGTCGGGAGGGGGCACTGAGGACATGGCTGGCAACGGTGACCGTGCCGAGACCTGGACGTCGGAGCTCCGCGAACAGCAGAACGCGCTCGGCTCGGACCTGGGTCCGGCCGACCCGGCCGCCTACACGATGCGCAAGCCCATCCCCGAGCCGATGCCCACCGACCGGCACGGCCCGGCGCGGATCATCGCGATGGCCAACCAGAAGGGTGGCGTCGGCAAGACCACGACCACCATCAACCTCGGCGCCGCGCTCGCCGAGTACGGCCGCAAGGTGCTCCTGGTCGACTTCGACCCGCAGGGCGCCCTCTCGGTCGGGCTGGGCGTCAACCCGCACAACCTCGACCTGTCGGTCTACAACCTGCTCATGCAGGACGACGTCATCGCCGAGGACGTCCTGATCAAGACCGACGTGGCCGGGCTGCACCTGCTGCCCGCCAACATCGACCTCTCCGCCGCCGAGATACAGCTCGTCAACGAGGTCGCCCGCGAGATGGCCCTGGCCCGGGTGCTCAGGACCGTCCGCAAGGAGTACGACTACATCCTGATCGACTGCCAGCCGTCACTCGGCCTGCTGGCGATCAACGCGTTGACCGTGGCGCACGGCGTGCTCATCCCGCTGGAATGCGAGTTCTTCAGCCTGCGCGGTGTCGCCCTGCTGCTGGACACCATCGACAAGGTGCGCGAGCGGCTCAACTTCGACCTGGAGCTCGAAGGCATCCTCGCCACCATGTACGACAGCCGCACCACGCACTGCCGCCAGGTGCTCCAGCGCGTGGTGGAGGCGTTCGGCGACAAGGTCTACCAGACGGTCATCACCAAGACGGTGAAGTTCCCCGAGTCGACGGTCGCGGGTGCTCCGATCACCACGCTCGACCCGGCCTCCTCGGGGGCCCGCAACTACCGTCAGTTGGCCCGCGAGGTGATCGCCGCGCAGGCGGAGCGGTAGGCCGGTAACCATCGGTGTCCAGGCCGTGGACTACGGTCGTCGGCGTGAGCGCGCCGCCCGCCGACCCGACCGCCGCACCGGAGCATCCGCCCGCGGCTGACCTCGGCGCGCCGGAGGCGTCCCCTGTCGTGTCGGAGCCTGTCGTGTCGGAGCCGGTCGTGGCGGACCTGGCTGTCGTGTCGGACGACGCTGCGGACACCGGCAAGTTCACGGTCCGGCTGGACAACTTCACCGGCCCGTTCGACCTGCTGCTGCAACTGATCGGCAAGCACAAGCTCGACGTCACCGAGGTCGCGCTGCACCAGGTGACCGACGAGTTCATCGCGTACATCCGGGCCATGGGTGACGATTGGGACCTGGACGAGGCGAGCGAGTTCCTGCTGATCGCCGCCACCCTGCTCGACCTCAAGGCGGCCCGGCTGCTGCCCTCGGCCGAGGTGGAGAACGAGGAGGACCTCGCCCTGCTGGAGGCGCGGGACCTGCTCTTCGCCCGACTGTTGCAGTACAAGGCGTACAAGGAGGCGGCGGCGCACATCGCGGTGCTGGAGGAGGTCGGCGGACGCCGCTACCCGCGCGCGGTCACCCTGGAGGCCCGGTACGCCGAGGCCCTGCCCGACCTGGTGCTCGGCATCGGCCCGCAGCGACTGCTCAAGCTCGCCGTCAAGGCGATGACCCCGAAGCCGATACCCGAGGTCTCCATCGCCCACGTGCACATGGTGCGGGTCAGCGTCCGGGAACACGCCGCGATCATCAGCGAGCGGCTGCGCCGCGTCGGCACCGCCACCTTCTCGCTGCTCTGCGCCGACTGCGAGGCCACCCTCGAGGTGGTCGCCCGGTTCCTGGCGCTGCTGGAGCTGTACCGGCAGGGCGTGGTGGCCTTCGTGCAGGAACAGGCGCTGGAGGAGCTGACCGTACGCTGGACCGGCCCCATCGACGGCAGCCCGACCCTGACCATCGACGAGTACGCCGGCAACCCGGATGAGACGGCCCCCGACGGAACACCGACCGGGCCCGGGCCCGGTGCACCGACGCCCGCATTGGGTGGGGCGTCCGCCGGGTCGGATGCGCCGCCGGCTGGGTCGGGTGCGCCGGTGGACGAGGCGGTAACGACGGAGGAGCGCGCCGGATGAGCAACGAGGAACGCCGGGACTCGCTGGCCGACCAGGCCGCCGCCTGGATCCCGCCCTGGCAGCGCCCTGCCCCCGAATCCATCGTCCCGGATCCGGCCACTCCCGATCCCGTCGAGTCCGAACCCGATCGCGCGGAACCCGCTGTCGCCGAACTCACCGCCGAACCCGGGGCAGCTCCGGATCTTGGTGCGGAAGTGCCCCAGGAGGGGCGGTCGCGTACCAAGATCGCGGAGGAGGGGGCGGGACGGAGGCCGCGGGGCGGGCGGACGCGGGTGGTGCCGGAGCCGCCGCCGGTGCTCGACGACGCCGAACTGCGCGGGGCGCTGGAGGCGATCCTGCTGGTGGTGGACGAACCGGTCAGCGAGCTGATGCTGGCCCAGATCCTCGAACAGCCCGCCGAGCGGGTCGGGCCGATGCTGGACGAGATCGCCGCGAGCTACACCGCCGCCGGGCACGGGTTCGAGCTGCGCCGGGCGGCCGGCGGGTGGCGGCTCTACACCCGGCCGGAATACGCCACCTACGTGGAACGGTTCGTGCTCGACGGGCAGTCGGTCCGGCTGACCCAGGCCGCGCTGGAGACCCTCGCGGTGGTGGCGTACCGGCAGCCGGTGACCCGGTCGCGGATATCGGCCATCCGGGGCGTCAACTGCGACGGGGTGATCCGTACCCTGGTGACCCGTGGGCTGATCGAGGAGTGCGGCATCGAGTCGGACAGCGGGGCCTATCTGTACCGGACGAGCACGATGTTCCTGGAGAAGCTCGGCCTGAACAGCCTCGACGACCTGCCGCCCCTGGCCCCGTTCCTCCCCGACGACGTAGAAGAGCTTGCTGATGCCGCGCGATGACCGCACCCCCCGCCCCGACGCCCCCGTCTACACCGGCCCGGAACGCCTGCAGAAGGTGCTCGCCGCGGCGGGGGTCGGTTCCCGACGCGCCTGCGAAGACCTGATCTTCCGTCGGCGGGTGACGGTCGACGGGCGGGTGGCCCAGCTCGGCGACAAGGTCGACCCGACCAAGGCCGTCATCCACGTCGACGGTGAGCGGCTGGTGGCCGACACCCGGCTGGTGTACCTGGCGTTGAACAAGCCCCGCGGCGTGGTCTCCACGATGGCCGACGAGAAGGGGCGCACCGCGCTCGCCGACTTCGTCGGCAACCGGGTCGAGCAGCGCGTCTATCACGTCGGGCGGCTCGATGCGGACAGCGAGGGCCTGCTGCTGCTCACCAACGACGGGACCCTGGCGCACCGGCTGATGCACCCTTCCTACGGGGTGGCCAAGACGTACCTGTGTGAGGTGGCCGGGCCGATCCCGCGCAACCTCGGCAAGCGCCTGGCCGCCGGTATCGAGCTGGAGGACGGCCCGGTCACCGTGGACTCGTTCCGGGTGGTGGGCAGTCTGGGACGTACCGCCCAGGTGGAGCTGACCCTGCACGAAGGCCGCAAACACATCGTGCGGCGCCTGCTCGACGAGGTCGGACACCCGGTCAGCCGGCTGGTGCGTACCTCCATCGGGCCGATCCGGCTCGGCGACCTGCGTCCCGGGCGCACGCGGCGCCTGACCAACGCGGAGGTCGCCGCCCTGTTCAAGGGTGTGGGTGACTGACCCCGCGCTCGCGGGTACCGCTGACGGTAGGCTCCTGGCGGCCGGCAGGGCCGGCGGGCCGTGCGCCACGGCGCCGGGCATGATGGAAGCTGTGTGGGCAACCGCTCGCGTCCGCCGATGCGGCGGATCGCGGGGTACGGGCTGAGGAGGACGACGGTGGAGGAAAACGTACCGACCGGGCGCTGTGTGGTCGCTGTGGACGGGCCGTCCGGTTCGGGTAAGTCCACCGTCTCCCGGCGGCTGGCGGCGAGCCTCACCGCCCGCTACCTCGACACCGGCGCGATGTACCGGGCGATCACCTGGGCCGTGCTGCGCTCCGGCGTCGACCTGACCGACGCCGAGGCGGTCGGCAAGGTCGCCGCCGAGGTCGACCTGCGGATCGGCACCGACCCCACCGGCTACGGCGTGACCGCCGACGGCGTCGGCGTCGAGGCCGAGATCCGGGGTCCCGAGGTGACCGCCGCCGTGTCCGCCGTGGCCTCCGTGCCGGCGGTCCGGGCGCTGCTGGTGGCCCGGCAGCGCGAGATGATCGCCAAGGCGGGCCGGATCGTGGTCGAGGGCCGTGACATCGGTTCCGTGGTCGCCCCCGACGCCGACCTCAAGGTCTACCTCACCGCCTCGGCGGCGGCCCGTGCCGCGCGTCGCAGTGCCGAGGACGCCTCCGACGTGGCGGCGACCGCCGCCGACCTGGCCCGGCGGGACAACATCGACTCGACCCGCAAGGCCGACCCGCTCGCGCAGGCCCCCGACGCCGTGGTGCTGGACACCACCGAGCTGGGCATCGACGAGGTCGTGGCGAAGCTGCGGGCGCTGCTCGCCGAGCGGAACGTGGCGTGACCGGGCGCGACGACCTGCCGGCTCTGCCGGCGACCGGACCATCCGGCACGGTGGTGTGGGTGTTTCCCGCCACCGGCCAACGAAACGAGGCATGGGCGTGACTGACAACGACGGTTGGGTGGAGCTGCGGGAGCCGGACCTCGACATCGAGGAGCCGACCGGTCCGCAGCCGGTGGTGGCCGTGGTGGGCCGCCCCAACGTCGGCAAGTCCACCCTGGTCAACCGGATCATCGGTCGCCGACAGGCGGTCGTCGAGGACGTACCCGGCGTGACCCGCGACCGCGTCCCGTACGACGCGCAGTGGTCCGGTCGCACCTTCACCGTGGTGGACACCGGCGGCTGGGAACCGGACGCGAAGGACCGGGCGGCGGCCATCGCCGCGCAGGCCGAGACGGCCGTGTTCACCGCCGACGTGGTGGTCTTCGTGGTCGACGCGACGGTGGGCTCCACCGACGTCGACGAGGCGGCGGTGAAGATGCTGCGGCGCAGCGCCAAGCCGGTCATCCTGGTGGCCAACAAGGCCGACAACAGCAACATCGAGCTGGAGGCCACCTCGCTGTGGTCGCTCGGCCTCGGCGAGCCGCACCCGGTCTCGGCCCTGCACGGCCGAGGCTCCGGTGACCTGCTCGACGCCATCATGGACGCGCTGCCCGAAGCGCCGAAGATCGTGGAGAACCGCCCGCGCGGCCCGCGTCGGGTCGCCCTGGTCGGTCGGCCCAACGTCGGCAAGTCCAGCCTGCTGAACCGCTTCTCCGGCGAGGAACGCGCGGTGGTCGACGCCGTCGCCGGCACCACCGTCGACCCGGTCGACAGCCTGGTCACCATCGGCGGCGACACCTGGCACCTGGTGGACACCGCCGGCCTGCGCAAGCGGGTCGGCAAGGCCAGCGGCACCGAGTACTACGCCAGCCTGCGGACCGCCTCGGCGATCGAGGCGGCCGAGGTGGCGGTGGTGCTGCTCGACTCCAGCGAGCCGATCAGCGAGCAGGACCAGCGCATCCTGACCATGGTCACCGAGGCCGGTCGGGCACTCGTGATCGCCTTCAACAAGTGGGACCTGGTCGACGCCGACCGCCGGTACTACCTGGACAAGGAGATCGACCGGGAACTGCGCCGCATCCCGTGGGCGATCCGGCTGAACCTGTCCGCGATGACCGGACGGGCAGTCGACAAGCTCGCCGCCTCCCTGCACCGGGCGCTGGCGAGCTGGGAGACCCGGATCCCCACCGCGCAGCTCAACGCGTGGCTCACCGCCCTGGTGCAGGCCACCCCGCACCCGGTACGCGGGGGACGGGCCCCCCGCATCCTGTTCGCCACCCAGGCCGGGGTCGCCCCGCCGCGCTTCGTGCTCTTCACCACCGGCCCGCTCGACGCCGGCTACCAGCGCTTCGTGGAACGCAAGCTCCGCGAGGAGTTCGGCTTCGAGGGCAGCCCCATCGAGATCTCGGTACGCCCCCGCAAGAAGCTCGGCCCCGGCGGCCGAGGCAAGGCCCACGGCTGACCCACACCCCACCCTCCTAGGACGCTCTAGGGGTGGTGGGGGTGGTCACGACAGTGGGGAGGGGGCTGTGCGGCGGAGAGGGGAAGCTGCGCTAAGCTGTACCGGCTGTCGCGGGCAGGACGACGCGGGAGCATCGGGACGTGGCGCAGTTTGGTAGCGCACTTGACTGGGGGTCAAGGGGTCGTCGGTTCGAATCCGGCCGTCCCGACAGAAGAGAAGCCCTGACCAGCGGAAACGCGGTCAGGGCTTCGAATTTCTTCTATCTCTTCTGCTCTCCGCGCACCTGAGGTTGCCGTGACACGGAGCCAAGAACTGAACCCAGCGGCCTTGACCGAACGGTGGGAGCAGCGTTGGCCCGAGTGCCCTCCCTTCGCTCACTGGCTTCCTGGTCGTTACCCGGATCGGTGGGTGAGGTTTCACAGCCTGCCGGGATCGGCGCGGTACGCAGTCAATGAGGGCGAGTACAGGATCATGCTTGACCGGCACAATACGGTGCTGTCGAAGCTTGATCCGGGTGCTGTCCTCATCGTAATCACCAGCGAGTGGACAGAGGGCCAGGCGACCACACCTCAGATGTGGCCGAGGCGTTCGGAGGTCGCGCCGTCGGCATGGCACTGGCAGACCCTGCTGGAAGACCTCGAGGAAGAGCCTGAGTGCCGCGCCTATACCCAGCTCTACGCCGAGACGATCTCCTGGCGACCGGACGTGCTTGACGTCCTGTTGAGGGCTGTCGCCGACGATGAACTGGCAAACGTGATCCTCGCGCCGACTGATCTTCGTTGGCTGTATCACCCCTACGACGGTGGAGCTGATGTCGTTCTGTCGACCGGAGAGCACCGGGACGCCCTGAAGACACAGCACCGGGATTGGCTTTCGCCGCAGCCGTCCGGGCTTTAGCTGCCGTCAGTCCGTACCCCGTGAACGCTGGTCCAGCAGCGCCAGCCAGCCTCAACGTGCCCCGGGAGGCTTCGCCACACGTCCGCGCACGCCACGCACACCATCGCCAAGATCAGGCCGCGTGGTCAACGGTGTGCTATCCGCCATCGCGCACACCGTGTGGTCCCTTCCTGGTCCCCGGGAGCTGACCCCAACCCGAGTGTGGACGCGGGCGATGACCTGGCTTGAACAGCGCCGCCACGGTAGCTGTCGCGTCGGGCTGACCGCCGTTGATCGTCAGCACCCATCCGTACGCAAAGAGCCTCGACGTCGTCAAGCCGAACTCTTGCTGTGATCACCTGGTGACCGTCGATGCTCACGCTGACGGGATGCGACGGACAGGGATGCTGGTACTGATCTGCGCGTTGATGCTGGCCGGGCTGACCGGCTGCAGCGCGGTCACCGAGGGCGCGGTCGGGGTGCGACTGGACGCCGATGGCCGACTGGTCGGGGTATTCGACTGGTGCCGGGGTAAGGCCGGGACCGACGCGATTACTCTCTACGTCGGCAGAGACGACGGTGGGGTCACCGACAAGGTAATCGAGCTAGAGCGGGATCCCGGCCATAGCGCCCGCACCACAGAGGAAGTCGTGCTGCTCGACCCAGCGGCCGGATGGCAGACGAAGCTGGCACCGCCCACCTTAGACGACACCCAGATCTACGACCTGCGCGCCTGGAACAAGGACGGTGGCGCCGTGGAGGACTTTCCGTTCCGGATCGGCGAACTGCGCGGCCAGACGGGCTCCGCCGTAATCCTCACCAAGCGATGGAAGGGCGGGGAGCCCGGCGGCTACGTCGCCGCGCTTCACACGCCTGAGGAGTTCGCCCGGTACGCCGACACGGTGTGCAACGACTAACAAGGCCGCCCCTTGACCCCCAGGACGCACCGTCCACGCACGTCACGCTCGCTATCCCCAAGATCAGGCCGTTAGTCGACGGCATGCCGACCACCATCGCGCACACCGTGTGGTTCCCGCCTAGCTTCCGGACGCTGACACTCTCGGCGATCTCGCCACGAGGTCGGTGTTCGGGTCCTTCATGGGAGGGGGACGTTCTCGCCGGGGACCGTGCCATGCCTCGTCGCCTCTCGTCGCAGTCAGGGGCGTGGGTCTACCCTGACCGCTATGGATGAACGGACGTCCGGCGAGATCCCGAGGTAGGGGTGGAAGGTGCCCCTGCCCGTCGTCATCGGCGCGAGACGCTGATGCGCGCCGGACTGATGCTCTTCGGCGCCGCCAATGTCGACGATCACCTGAGCCGGGGATCATTCGGAGTGGGCTTGGTGGTGCGGAGCCTCTTCACGCTGGCCGCGGCGAGCGCCCTCGGGGCGGAAATCCGACAGTACCTCCGGAAGGAACGGTCTGGCGGGTAGACGTTAACGGTCCTAGTTTCCCCGTTGGGCAGTCGGGCAGTCGGGCCGGAGTTCGGGGCGGAGCCCCGAGTTCGTCAAGGGCTTGGTCGTCCCAAGTGCGGCCGGCCGGAGGTTCGCTGGCGGGCCGGGCCGGCGCCGCCTTGATCCAGCGTGCGAACTATTCGGCAGGCATTCCGGCTGGACGTTTGAGACTTGACCACCGGTCAAGGAGTGCTAGATGCAGCCAACTTGACTGATCTTGGTCCCAGAACACCAGGAAGGGCGCATCCATCAATCGAATGTGCACCTGTGACCTGCGTCGGGACGGCCGGATTCGAACCGACGACACCCCTTGACCCCCAGGACGATTCGCCGCACGTCCACACACGTCATAAACACGATCCGCATGATCAGGCAGCCTGACCCCAACACCGCGAACCTTCGTGGTCAAAGCACTAGGTATGGTCGTCCGCGTGACTGACGCTGTCGTGATTCCCGGCGGTAGGTTCGGACCGAGTGCTCCCCTGCTGATGTATGCCGGCGATGTAGCGGAACAGCGAGGCGCAACGGTGCATCGGTACTCGTGGTCCCAGGAGTTTCCGAAGTTCGATCAGCCGGAAATCGAGGGCTGGGTCACTGCTGAGATCACTCCACTGATCGACACTCTCCGCGGCCGCCCACTGCTGATCGGCAAGTCGCTCGGCACGAATGCGGCAAAGATTGCCGCCGAAAGAGCTTTGCCCGCCGTGTGGCTCACGCCCTTGCTCACCCTGCCATGGGTCGCTGATGCGTTGCGCCTTTCGAACGCGCCCTTCCTGCTCGTGGGTGGCACTGCCGACAAAGTTTGGGACAGCGACCTGGCCCGCCGGCTGTCACCCCACGTGCTGGAGGTGGAGGGTGCGGATCACGGCATGTACGTACCCGGCCCGCTTACCGAATCGATCGCAGTCCTCGGCCGGGTCGTAGTCGCCGTCGAGGAGTTCCTCGATTCGATCGGCTGGCCAAGCTAGCCGTAGCTGTACGGCTACCGGTACCTAGAAGCGGATCTCCTCGTCGAGCAGTCGCCAGGCCGTCCAGCATCCCCGGACGGGGACAAGGTGGAGCGCCTCACCAACCGAACGACCTTGGCCCGGGCCGCCTTGATCCAGAGCAAATGATTCGGAAGTCATCCCGGCTGGACACTTGAGACTTGATCAGCGGTCAAGGAGGGCTACCGAGTGGCGCACTTGACCGGTGTGGTCCCCAGAACGCCGAAAAGGGCCGACCCGATATCCGGGTCAGCCTTCTGACCTGCGTCGGGACGGCCGGATTCGAACCGACGACCCCTTGACCCCCAGTCAAGTGCGCTAGGCGTCTGCGGAGGCAGTGCGTCTATGTGCTTCGTCTGCCGCGATCGGGGCCGTTACGGCAGTGCAGAACAGCAGGAGCGTGCTGCGTCTGGCTGGTCCGACGGCACCTCGGGTGAGCGGGCACACTGGGCCGACGTGGACTCTCGCCATGATCTAGGCCACTGACGGTGCTGCCTGCTTTGGTTAGGGTGACTTCGCCGTGGTGCTCGGGAAGCCGGTGTGAGACCGGTGCGGCCCTCGCCACTGTGATCGGGATGCTGGAGGCCACCGCAAGGTCACTGGGCGTATGCCTGGGAAGGCCGGTCGCCAGCGCACCACCCGTCAGCCAGGAGACCGGCCACGGCACCTGTACGACCCGTCCACGAGGTGCTGGAAGGTGGTCCCGCTATGCGGTTCCCTGCGTCCTGGCGCGTTGCCGCGCCGCTCTCCGTCGTACTCGTCCTGGTGGGTGGCTGCGCCACGACCGGCGACAGTGATCCGGCTGCCACGGCGTCCGCCGCCGGGCCTGTATCGGTCACCAACTGCGGCATACCGGTCACGGTCCCGAGCCCTCCGGCGCGGGCGGTCACGATGAACCAGCCCGCCACCGAGATCATGCTGGCGCTCGGCCTGGAGGACCGGATGGCCGGCACCGCCTACCTCGACGACCAGGTGCTGCCCGAGTACGCCGCCGCGTACGCGAAGGTGCCGGTGTTGGCCAAGGAGTACCCGTCGAAGGAGAAGTTGCTCGAACTTGAGCCCGACTTCGTCTACGGCTCCTTCGCGAGCGCGTTCGGCGACGAGGGGGCCGGTGACCGTGCCGAGTGGCAGAAGCTCGGCGTGGGCACGTACGTCTCCGCCGCCGGTTGTCCGAAGGAGACGCGACCGGCGAAGCTGGCGATCGACGACGTGTTCGCCGAGATCCGGGAGATCGCCGCGATCTTCGGCGTCGCGGAGCGGGCCGAGACGCTGATCGCCGACCAGAAGCAGCGCATCGCGGACGTGTCGGCGGATGCGAAGGGTACGCGGGTGCTGTGGTGGGACGGCGGCAACGACGCGCCCAGCGCCGGCGCCTGCTGCGGCGGCCCAGCCATGATCATGTCTGCGGCCGGGGTCACCAACATCTTCGACGACCTGACCGGCAGTTGGGCCGACACCAACTGGGAGGCGGTCGTCGAGCGCAACCCGGACGTCATCGTGCTCGTCGACGCGAGCTGGGACACCGCCGCCGACAAGCAGGCGTTCCTCGAGAAGCACCCGGCGCTCAAGGACCTGCCCGCCGTCAAGGGCAAGCGGTACGTCACCCTGGCTTTCTCCTCCACCTCGGCCGGTGTGCGGAACGTACTCGCCGTGGAGGCACTGGCCCGGGGCGTCGGCGGGGCGAGCAGCTGACCACCGTCACCACCCGGCCGGCGCAGACTCCGGCGAAGCCGGTCCGAGCGGTGCGCATGGTGGCCGTGGTGGTCGTACTCGCGGTCGGCCTGGTGTTGTCGGTGGCGGCGGCCGTGACGGTGGGGCCGGCAGATCTGTCGCTGGGCACCGTGTGGCTGGTGATCACCAATCATCTCGGCCTGACGAGCGCCGACGTGCCGCTGCTACGCGACCACATCGTGTGGGAACTGCGGCTGCCGAGGGTGCTGGGCGCCGCCGTGGTCGGGGCCGGCCTCGCCGCCTGCGGGGCGGTCATGCAGACCGTCACCCGCAATCCGCTCGCCGACCCGTACCTGTTGGGTGTCTCCTCGGGGGCGTCGCTGGGTGCCGTGGCCGTCCTGGTCCTGGGCCTCGGCGCGGGTGCCGCGGCGCTCACCGGGGGCGCGTTCGTGGGGGCGCTCGCCGCGTTCGCCGTCGTGGTCGCCGCCGCCGGTCGGCGTGCGGTGCTGCGACCGACCCGGGTGGTGCTGGCCGGGGTCGCCGTCGCGCAGCTGTGCGCCGCGTTGACGACGTTCGTGATCATCTGGGCGGCCCACCCGCACGCGACCCAGACCATCACCTTCTGGCTGTCCGGCTCGCTCGCCCGCGTCGGCTGGACCGCACTGGCGTGGGCGACGCCGCTGCTCGCGGTGGGGTTCGCCGTGATCCTCCGGTTTGCCCGCGCGCTCAACGCGTTCGCGTTCGGTGAGGAGGCCGCCGCCGCCCTCGGCGTGGACGTCCGGCGGGTCCGGTGGCTGCTGCTGGTCACCACGGCGCTGCTGACCGCCGTGCTGGTCTCGATAAGCGGCGCGATCGGGTTCGTCGGCCTGATCCTGCCGCACGCCGTGCGGCGGTTCACCGGACCCGACCACCGCAGGCTGCTGCCGGTCGTCGTCCTCGCCGGAGCGATCTTCCTGATCTGGGTGGACACCGCGGCCAGGACCCTGTTCGACCCCCGTGAGCTACCGGTGGGCGTGCTGACCGCCCTACTCGGGGTGCCCGCGTTCGTGCTACTGCTGCGCCGAGGGGACCGGAACACCTGATGCTGGACATCCACGACGTCTCGTGGTCGGTGCCGGCCGCGCGACTCCTCGACGGCGTCACCTGCTCGGCGCCGCGCGGCACCCTGGTCGGACTGCTCGGCCCCAACGGGTCCGGCAAGACCACCCTGCTGCGGGTCGTCGCCGGGTTGATCACCCCCCGATCCGGGACCGTGACCGTCGCGGGCGACGACGTGGCCGGGCTGCCGCGTGCCACCGTGGCGCGGCGGATGGCCCTGCTCGCCCAGTACGCCGAGACCGACCTCGATCTGACCGCCCTCGACGTGGTGTTGCTCGGCCGTACTCCGCACCGCCGTTCCCGCTGGTCGGACACCGACACCGACCGGGCCGCCGCCGCCGACGCGCTCGACCGCGTCGACATGACCGGGTACGCCCACCGCCGCTGGCAGACGCTCTCCGGCGGGGAACGCCAACGGGTCCAGCTCGCCCGGGCCCTGGCCCAGGAACCGCAACTGCTGCTGCTCGACGAGCCCACCAACCACCTCGACATCGGCCACCAGCTCCAACTGCTGGGCCTGGTCCGTCGCAGCGCCGTCACCACTCTCGCCGCACTGCACGACCTCAACCTGGCCGCCATGTTCTGTGACCTCGTGGTGGTGCTGCACCACGGCCGGGTCGTCGCCTCCGGACCGCCTGCAGACGTGCTGACGCCCGCGCTGCTCGCCGACGTGTACGCCGTGGACGCCGACGTCACCGTGCACGATGGACGCCCGCTCATCACCTACCGGGCACCGGCGGCATGAACGTCCTGCTCGTCTCGCGTGGGGCGACCCACCACGGCGGCCACGACGCGATCCACCGCCTCGCCGCGACGGTCGCCGAGGCCATGGGCGTACCGGTGCGGGCCTGTTTCCTCGACGGCGCCGAGCCGTCTCTGCACACCGCCCTCGACGCCGTCCCGGAGCATGGCGAAGTCCTGCTCGTGGCCGTGCACCTACCGCCCGACCGGTACCTCGACACCTGGCTGCGCCGCGCGGTCGCCCACTGGCGCGCCACCCGGGACCGGCAGGTACGCGTCCTGCTCGCCCCGCCGCTGGCGCAACAGCCGGCGCTGGTCACGGCGGTCAGCGACGCCGTCACCGGCGAACACACCACGCTCGACGGCAACCCCGGACCGTTCCGCAGCCCGGCCTGGTCGCAGATCACCCGACACCGCCGCCACGTGCTGGTGTGCCGTGGGCCGCGCTGCACCGCGTACGGCGCCAGTCAGGTCGCCGCCGCCCTCGGTAGCCGCCTCAAGGCGAACGGCCTCGGCGACGACGACGTCCTGGTCACCGCGACCGGCTGCCTGTTCCCCTGCAACCTCGGCCCGCTCGTCGTCGTGTATCCCGACGACACCTGGTACGAACACGTCGACGCGGACCTGGCCGTCCTCATCGCCGACACCCACCTGCGCGACGGCACACCGGTCGACGGCAGACGTCCACGCGACTCGTGACGGCGTAGCCCGGTACGGTTATCGATGGTCGTCACGGTGCGGGCGTCGGCCCGGGCGAAGTGGTCCGGGGCGACGGGTCGGGGGAGGAGCGGGTGTGGTGCGGCGGAGAGCCCTCGTGGTCCGGGGCGGGTGGGAGGGGCACCGGCCGGTCGAGGCGACGGAGCTTTTCGTCCCGTTCCTCGAACGCAGCGGATACGCGGTACGGGTGGAGGAGTCGACGGAGGTCTACGCCGACGCCGACGAACTGGCCGCCACCGACCTGATCGTGCAGTGCGTGACGATGTCGCAGATCACCGGGGAGCAGGTGGCGGGTCTGGCGGCGGCGGTCGTCGACGGTACGGGGTTCACGGGCTGGCACGGCGGCATCGTCGACTCGTTCCGGGCCTCCTCGGACTACCTGCACCTGGTGGGCGGCCAGTTCGCCGTCCACCCCGGAATCGAGCCGTGTGACCGGAGCGGCGGAGAGAAGGACAGCTTCCTGCCGCACTCGGTCACGATCACCGACCTCGGCCGGGAGCATCCGATCACCGCCGGGATCGAGGACTTCGACCTGGTCACCGAGCAGTACTGGGTGCTGCACGACGACCTGATCGACGTCCTGGCCACCACCACCCACCCGACTCGGGCGTGGCATCCGTGGCACCGGCCGGTCACCTCGCCGGCGATCTGGACCCGCACCTGGGGAGCCGGGCGGATCGTCGTGACGACTCCGGGACACAGCCTCGACGTGCTGGAGCACCCGAGCGTCCGTACCGTCATCGAGAGGGGAATGCTGTGGGCGACCCGCACGGCGTCGGCATCGTCGGTCTCGGGGTCATCTCCCGCGCGTACCTGAACACGCTCGCCCAGCATCCCCGGGTCCGCGTCGTCGCGGTGGCCGACCTGGACGCGGCCCGGGCCGCCGCTGCCGCCGCGACGGTTCCCGGGGCCGAGGCGGTGAGTGTCCAGCGGCTGCTCCACCACCCCGAGGTGGCGACGGTGCTGAACCTGACGATCCCGGCGGCGCACGCCGAGATCTCGGGCGCGGCGATCGACGCCGGCAGGAACGTCTACGTCGAGAAGCCGCTCACCGTCACGTTTCCGGAGGCCCGGTCACTCATCGACCGGGCGGCGTCGGCCGGCGTCCGCGTGGGTTGCGCGCCGGACACCGTGCTCGGCACCGGTACGCAGACCGCTCGCGCGGCGATCGACGGTGGCTTGATCGGCCGCCCGCTGTCCGCGTCGGCCGTCATGGTCACCCCGGGTCACGAGCGGTGGCATCCCGACCCCGACTTCTACTACGCCCCGGGCGGAGGCCCGTTGCTGGACATGGGGCCGTACTACGTCTCGGCGCTGGTCCACCTGCTCGGGCCGGTACGTGCGGTGATCGGGGCGGCGAGTCGGCTGCGGGATACCCGGACCATCGGCTCGGGCCCCCGTGTCGGGCAGCGCATCCCGGTCGAGGTGCCGACCCACGTGAGCGGGGTGCTGGAACACGCGGACGGCGCCCTGTCCACCCTCACCACCAGTTTCGATGGTGTCGCGACGACGGCCGCGCCGATCGAGGTGCAGGGGGAGAGCGGCACCCTCGCCGTACCCGATCCGAACAACTTCGACGGCGAGGTCCGGCATCTGGCGCTCGGCGGTCCCGGGTGGCGCGTTCTCGAACCGGGGGCCGGTTACGTCGCCGCCTCCCGAGGGGTCGGCCTGATCGACCTCGTCGGGGCCGACGAGGCGCGTCCGCCCCGGGCCAGCGGTGCGGTGGCGCTGCACGTCCTGGACGTCATGACGGCCCTGCTCCGGTCGGCCGCCGAGGGCCGGCGAGTCGAGCTGACGACGACGGTGGCACGCCCCGCGCCCGTCCCGTTGACCCCGGCGCAGGAGTGGTCCCGGTAGCCTGATCTCAGCCCTGCGATCAGGTGACGCAGGGGCCAGCAGCGAGAGGTTGCCGCCGAGGCGGCGGGGGGCGGTGGCCAGCGCGACGGCGACGGACGCGGCGGCGATGGATTCCAGCCTTGTTATCGTTCCGCGTGGATGAATCGGTGGACCGGCTGAGGGTAGAGGGGCTCAACTCGATCGCGCACCTGGTATCGAGGGCCGCCGGCCGGTGCGGGGTGTACGAGCTGACCTTCGCCGACGGCGAGCGGTATGTGGGGCAGGCCGTCGACGTGGTGTCGAGGTTCGGCGCGCACCGGAAGACCTGGCCCGACATCGTCGAGATCGCCTTCCAGCGGGTGCCGCACGACCGACTGGACGATGTGGAGCGTCGACAGATCCGTGCCCGTGAGGGTGCCGGTGTGCATCTGCGCAACGTCGTGCACACCACCGGGCGGACCGGCGTCAGCGACCTGGACGCTCTGATACCTCCCGAGCGGCAGCGATCCTGGCTGAGCGACGACCAGCCCCACCGGGTACGCCTCGACGACCGGCCGGACGATCCGGTCCTGCGCCGCCGTACCCGCCTCCGGTTCGACCGGCTGCGTGCCGACCCGCGCTTCACCGCCGAGCTGGCCCGGTTGGTCGGCACCTATCTCCGGCGGACGATGCCCGCTCCGGAGTTGACGGAGTTGAGCTACTGGTCGCTGAGTGCGCTGCCGTCCACCGGTGCGGGCAGCTATCCGCGTCTGCTGACCCTCTCCGTGTACGCACTGGAGACGCTCTACGTCTGCCACGACAGGCGCTTCCCGCAGGACCTGGAGATCTGCGTGAACGTCGACGAGACGGTGGCGCGGTCGGACCTGCGTACCCGGTGGCGGCTGCGGTCGATGCGGGCCGCCCGAGCGCACTATCGGATCCGTCCCGGCGTACTCGGGTTGCGGTTCACGTCGGTGCCTGCCGCCTGCGACGCATTGGCCCGACCACAGGTCGTCCGGGCGGCCCGCCGGCTCAACCTGGATCTCATGCGGAAGGGGTCGGCGCTCAACTGGAAGACCCACTGTCCGGACCTTGTGGAGCACGTGCTGACCGCCTGAGCGGGGCCGTACCCGTAGCCCCTGTCGGTGGCACGACGGACCTGGCACGGGCGCGAATTCCTACGAAAGTCGCAGTCGGGGTTCATGCAGACGACAGACGATCCGGAGGGCGCGTCCGGACAGGCTGTAGCGCATGACGATCACGCTCTCCGAGTCGGACAGCCCCACTCCGGCGCTCGCCCCGGTCCCGTATCACCGGCTCGCCCGTACCGACCGGCACCGCTGGTGGCGGCCCCTGCTCGGCACCGTGCTGATCATGGTGGGGTTGCCGGTGGTGCTGATGGGCGGGTTCGGGGCCGCCAGCTTCGTGGTGTGGCTTTTGGACGGCCCGGAGGACTTCCTGCTGGACGGCGGTCCGGAGGGCGAGTTGGCCCTCAGCATGGTCGCGCTGGGGCTGCTGATTCCGCTGACGTTGCTGGCCGCCCGGTGGGTGCAGCGTCGCCCGGCCGGGACGGTGTCGTCGGTGGTGGGCCGGTTGCGATGGCGGTGGCTGGCGACGTGTCTCCTGATCGCCGTACCGGCTTTGGTGGTTCATCTCGGGGCGCTGAGTCTGCTGCCCGGTGAGGGCCCGCAGAGCAACGGGGCCGGGTGGGAGCGGGTCGCCGCCGGCCTGGCCGTCGTGGTGCTGCTGGTGCCGTTGCAGGCGGCCGGTGAGGAGTACCTGTTCCGGGGCTGGCTGATCCAGGCGTTCGGGTCCTGGATCCGGTCGCCCTGGCCGGGGATCGCGGTGTCGTCGGTGCTGTTCGGGCTGGCCCACGGCTGGGGGACCGGCTGGGGCATGGCCGACCTGGTGTTCTTCGGCGCGGTGACGGCGGTCGTGACGATCCGGACCGGTGGGCTGGAGGCCGCCATCGCGTTGCACGTGGTGAACAACGTGGCCGGGATCGGGTTGGCGGTCGTCACCGGCACGCTGGAGGCGCAGCAGGCCGACGTGTCGGCAAGGGCCGCGATGATCAGCATGTGCGTGACCGGGCTGTACGGCGGAGTGGTGCTGTGGCTGGCCCGTCGCCGCCGCGTCGAGAACGGCACCGGCGGCGCAACGGTCGGCAACGACGCCGCGTTCGACCTCGTCAGCATCCCGCTCTGGATCTTCGGTGCCTACCTCGCGGTGGTCGCGGTCGCGCCGAGTGTCGCGCCGGTGCCGTGTTGCGCGGCCTGACCCGCGGCCGAACGAGGACTGTGCCAGCGGTGTCGGGGTGGCGCAGGGTGGCGGGACGTCGTTTGCCGGTGTCGTGCCCGGGAAAGCGGGGTCCCGGGCGGCGAGCATCGCCGCCAACGGCGGATGGGACGTCGAGGATGGGTGACCACGGGGTGTCGGCGCCGGAGTTCGCGGTGGCCCCGCCCCTGACGTTGGGGGTCGAGGAGGAGTTCCTGCTGCTGGACCCGGCGACCGGGGAGAGCCTGCCGGTGGCCGAGCAGGTGCGGGCCGCGTTGCCCGCTGACGCCCGTCGGCAGAGCCGGCAGGAGTTCCGGCACAGCATGGTGGAGATGGTCACCCCGGTCTGCACCGAGCTGACCGAGCTGCGGGAGCACCTGCTGACGCTGCGCCGCGCCGCCGCCGACGCCGCCCGCGCGGCCGGCGCCAGCCTGGTCGCCCTGGGCGCCACCCCGGTGCGGGAGGAGCACCGGTCGGTACCGGAGGAACCGCGCTACCACGCGATGTCCCGCCGGTTCGGCCCGGTCGCGCACGATCCCGCCGTCTGCGGCTGTCACGTGCACGTGGGTCTGCCCGACCGGGAACTGGCCGTCCAGGTCGGCAACCACCTACGGGTGTGGCTTCCGGTCGTCCACGCCACCACGGTCAATTCACCCCTGCACGACGGGTCCGACACCGGGCACGCGAGCTGGCGTTCCATGCAGTTGGAACGCTGGCCGAGCCTCGGGCCCACCCCCTACTTCGCCTCCGCCGCCGAGTACGACGCCACCGTCGCCGACCTCGTGGAAGCCGGGATCATGCTCGATCCCGCGATGGTCTACTGGTACGCCCGTCCCTCGGCGAACTACCCGACGATCGAGATCCGGGTCGGTGACGTCTGTCCGAGCGTGGACGACACCGTGCTGCACGCGGCGCTGGTCCGTGCCCTGGTCGCCACCATGGTCGACGACATCCGGCACGGCACACCCGCACCCCGCCTGCGTAGCTGCCTGGTCGCCGCCGCCCACTGGCGGGCCGCCCACCACGGTCTCGACGGTGACCTCCTCGACCTGCGTACCACCCGATCCCGGCCCGCCTGGGACCTGGTCGGCGACCTGCTGACCACGGTCAGCCCCGCGTTGGCCGGCCACGGCGACCTCGACTACGTGCGCCGACAGCTCGACCGTCTGCGTCGCACCGGCACGGGCGCCGCCCGGCAGCGGCACCTGCTCGGTGACACCGGCGGCGACATCCCCGCGTTGCTGCACCACCTCGCCGCCCAGACCACCACCGGCTGACGGGGTCCGGCGCGCCGGTCAGCGAAGCTCGTGGGTCTGTAGCCAGAGTTCGAGCAGACCGAGCTGCCAGAGTTTGTTGCTGCCGGCCGCCGCCTGCGAGGCGTCGGGGTCGTCGAGCAGGTGCGCGACGTACTCCGGTCGGAACAGGCCCCGCTGCCGGGCGGCCGGGTCCCGCAGGGCGTCGACGACCATGTCCCGCACCGCGCCGTCCACGTTGCGCAGCGCGGGGACCGGGAAGTAGCCCTTGGGCCGGTCGATCACGTCGGCGGGCAGCACCTCTCGGGCGACCTCCTTGAGCACGCCCTTGCCGCCCTGGGCCACCTTGTGCTCCGGCGGGCACGCCGACGCCAGCGCCACCAGGTCCTGGTCCAGGAACGGGGTGCGGACCTCCAGTCCCCACGCCATGCTCATGCTGTCGACCCGCTTGACCGGGTCGTCGGGCAGCATCCGGTGGGTGTCCAACCGCAGGACGGCGTCCAGCGCGGTCTGCGCACCGGGCGCGGCCAGCTCGGCGAGGAGCAGGTCGCGGCTGGCGTCGTGGTCGCAGGCGTACGCGGGGGAGACCACCCGACACAGTTCGGCGTGGTCGCGGTCGAAGAACGCCGACGCGAACGTCTCCACGGCCCCGTCGCGCGGCACCTCGGCGAGCGGCTGGTGGTAGCCGTACCCGGCGAACACCTCGTCGGCGCCCTGCCCCGACTGGGCCACCTTGACGTGCCGGGCCACCTGCTCTGACAGCAGGTGGAAGGCGACCACGTCGTGGCTGCCCATCGGCTCGGTCATCGCGGCGACGGTGGCGCGTACCGCCGGGACCAGGTCGTCGTCGGCGAGCCGGATCCGCTGGTGGTCGGTGTCGAAGGTGCGGGCGACCAGGTCGGAGAAGCCGAACTCGTCGCCGGACTCGCCGCCACGGCTGTCGAACCCGATGCTGAAGGTCCGCAACTGCTCCTGCCCGGCCTCGGCGAGCAGCGCCACGATGAGGCTGGAGTCCAGTCCGCCGGAGAGCAGCACCCCGACCGGTACGTCGGCCACCAGCCGTCGACGTACGGCGGTGCGCAGCGCCCCGCCGAGGGCCGCCTGCCAGTCCCGGGCGTCCATGCCGGCGTGGGCGGGGTCGCGGGCGTACTCGGGCTGCCAGTAGACGCGTTCGCGGCTGCGCCCGTCCGCCTCGATGACCCGCAGCGTCGCCGGTGGCAGTTTGCGGACGCCGCGTAGCACCGTGCGAGGTGCCGGGACGATGGAGTGCCAGGAGAGGTAGTGGTGCAGGGCCACCGGGTCGATGGCGGTGTCGACGTCGCCTCCGCGCAGCAGCGCGGGCAGGGTCGAGGCGAACCGTAGCCGTCCCGGCGCCTCGGTGAGATAGAGCGGTTTGATGCCGAGGCGGTCGCGGGCCAGGACCAGCCGCCGCCGTGTCCGGTCGACCAGGCCGATGGCGAACATGCCGACCAGGTGGTCGACGAACGCCTCACCCCAGTGCGCGTACGCGACGAGGATGACCTCGGTGTCGCTTGTGGAGTGAAAGTGGTGCCCGGCGGCGCGGAGCTTTTCGCGCAGCTCAGGATAGTTGTAGACGCAGCCGTTGAAGACCAGTGCCAGCCCGAGGTCCTCGCGGACCATCGGTTGGGCACCGGCGTCGGAGAGGTCGATGATGGTGAGCCGTCGGTGCCCGAGGGCCACCCAGTCGTCGCTCCACAGCCCGTCGCCGTCCGGCCCTCGGGACCGCATCGCCGCACTCATCCGGGCCACCGCGTCGGAGTCCGGCGTCGCGCCGTCGAACCGTGCCTCTCCGCCGATGCCGCACACGTCAGTGGGTCCTGGTTCCTGCGGGAGAGGTCGGCACCGGGACGACTCCTGTCTTCGGTGGCAGGTCGTGGCGGTACGCCGCGAGGTGCCGCCGAGTCGCGTGGGCGGCCCGCATACCCGCTGGTCAGCGGCCGAAACCGCCACCATGCGACCCCGCCGGCTGTCGTGCGGCCGTGCCCGCTGCCGTGGCCGCGCCCGCACCGAGCGGTCGTGCCTGTCGTCGTCTGGCCGTGCCCGCTTGTCGTGTGGCCGTGCCCACCACCGGGCTGCCGTGCCTGCGGTGTGCGGCCGGGGCCGCGTCATGTGGCTGTGCCCGCCACCGGGAGTAGTGCCAACGCAACCTGCTGCCGAGCCTCGGCGAAGCGTTGCGGCGTGCTGGGTCAGGTGGGGAGATTTGTTGTCGCTCCAGCGACAACAAAAAAAACCACCCCCCCCCGATGGGGAAGCAACGACCCCCACTGGGCGTTGGGGCGGAAGTGAATAGCACA
>NZ_JBSFSO010000054.1:0-42473 GCF_053589795.1 Micromonospora sp. NPDC003241
ACCTGTTCCTGCGTACCCCGGCTGACGTGGCCGCGGGTGAGTACACCTCGACGTTGACCCTGTCCCTGTTCGAGTAGGACCTCACCGGGTGGGGGTCGCCACACGGCGGCCCCCACCGACGGCGTACGAGGTCACCGGCCCCGCGCCACCGCCCTGCCTCAGGCGGCGATGGCGATCGCGAAGACGTGCATGGTGGGCACCCCGACGGCCGGCCGGGCGCTGATGTTGGGCAGCTCGACCCGGGCGACCGCCTTGTTCTGCAACGTCACACCGACGAAGTAGACGCAGGCGGCCGTGTTCTGCCGCTGGTTGTTGGGCCGGTTCTGGTACGCCGTGACCACGGCCGCGGTGGCTCCGCTGTGCGGCCCGCCGTACCAGTCCGGAGTGCTCAGCGTGAAGGTCTGGCGGGTGCCGTCGGCGTACACCACCGTGCCGGTGCCGGACACCGCACCGTACGTGCCGGTGGCGAGGAAGCCGAGCGTACGACCGGTGCCGCTGATGCCGATCGACTGCCCCGAGGCGATGGCGTTGTCGGATCCGCCGGGCCCGACGTTGGGCCAGCGGAAGGTCACACCGTTGCGGCTCAGCGTGGCACCAGGGGTGACGCCGGCCGAGGCCAGTGCCTGCGCGGAGAGGGTGGCGCCGTTGCCGTCGAAGTTTCCGGCGCCGGTGTTGGTGTCGTTGGTGGTGCTGGCGTTGGTGAAGCTCTGCTCCAGTGTCGGCGTGGTGCTGCCCTGCCCGGTGGCCCGGTAGGTGCGCCCGGCCTGCACGGTCACCTCGACGAGGTCCGTCTCGATCCGCGTGGTGCGGGCCGGCGTGCCGTCGGCGACGTCCACCACCGTGTACGCGGAGGCGAAGAGCCGGCCGCGCAGCCGCACCGTACCGGCCCGGTCCGCCCGAACGAGGACCTCGCCGGCCTGGCCGTTGCTCCACGTGATGCCGACGGTGTGTCCGCCCCGGGCGCGCAGCCCGGAGACCCGCCCGTTCGGCCAGGCGGTCGGCAGGGCCGGCAGCACGTGAAGTTCACCGGCGTGGCTCTGGAGCAGCATCTCGGCGACACCGGCGGTGGCACCGAAGTTGCCGTCGATCTGGAACGGCGGGTGCAGGTCGAACATGTTCGGCGCGAGCCGGGCCGGGGTGGCGAGGAAGCGGATCAGGTCGTGGGCGCGGTTGCCCTCCTCCATCCGTGCCCAGAAATTGATCTTCCAGGCGAGTGACCAGCCGGTGCCGTCGTCGCCCCGGATCTCCAGGGTGCGCCGGGCCGCCGCGAACAGTTGCGGGGTGCCGCGCCGGGTGATCTGGTTGCTCGGCGCGAGCCCGTACAGGTGTGAGATGTGCCGGTGGGTCCGCTCGGTCTCCACCCAGTCGTAGAGCCACTCCATGATGTTGCCCCGGGAGCCGACCCGGGTCGGGGCCAGCCGGTCCCGGGTCGCGCGGACCTGGGCCCGGAACGTGGCGTCCACGCCGAGGATCTCGCTGGCCCGGGCGCAGCCGTCGAAGAGGTCCCGCAGGATCTGGTTGTCCATGGTCGGACCGGCACACACGCTGGCGTCCGCGTGGTGGCCGATCTCCGGCGAGTTCGACGGGTTGGTGACCAGGTAGCCGAGGGACGGCTCGGTCACCAACGTGTCGAGGAAGAACTGCGCGGCACCCTTCATCGCCGGATAGTTCGCCCTTAGGAACTCGACGTCGCCGTTGAACAGGTAGTGGTCCCAGATCAGGGTGGCCAGCCATGCGCCGCCGGTCTGCCACATGCCCCAGAACGCGCCGTCCACCACCGAGGTGGCCCGCCAGGCGTCGGTGTTGTGGTGCGTGACCCACCCGCCGGCGCCGTACTGCACCTGGGCGGTGCGGGCGCCGCTGACCGCCAGGTCCCGGACCATGTCGAAGACCGGCGCGTGGCACTCCGCCAGGTTCGTGGTGTTGGCCGGCCAGTAGTTCATCGGCAGGTTGGCGTTGATCGTGTACTTGGAGTCCCACGCCGGGGTCAGCGAGTCGTTCCAGATGCCCTGGAGGTTGGCCGGCTGGGTGCCCGGTCGGGAGGACGAGATCAGCAGGTACCGGCCGAACTGGAACAGCAGCGCGGAGAACTGCGGGTCGTTGACGCTGTTGTGCTGCGCGATCCGCACGTCGGTCGGCTGGTCGGCGGCGGCGGTCCGGCCGAGGTCCAGGCTGACCCGGTTGAACAGCGCCTGGTAGTCGGCCACGTGCCGGCTGCGGAGCTGGTCGTAGCTGCTGGCCCGGGCGGCGGTCAGGTGTCGCCGCGCGATGCCCTGGTAGTCACCGCCGACGTTGCGGTAGGTGACGTAGCTGGAGCCGATCGAGATCAGCAGGGTCACGCTGGTGGCGTTGGTGACCCGCAGCGTGCCGCCGGAACTGGTCACGGTGCCGCCGCTGACGGTGGCGTTGGCCAGGGCGAGGAACCGCACCGCGCCGGTGACGCCCTCCTGGTTGCCGGAGACCCCGTCGAGGGCGATCGTGGTGCCGTCGGGGCTTGCCAGCGTCGTCCGCTGCGGGCTGTCGAAGGTGGCGGTGAAGGAGATCGACCCGGTCCGGTCGGCGGTCAGGCGCATCGCGATGACCTGGTCCGGCGCGCTGGCGAAGACCTCGCGCTGGTAGCGGATGCCGTTCATCACGTAGCTGACCGAGCTGGTCGCGGTGGTCAGGTCGAGCTGCCGCTCGTACTGCGACGCTCCGCCGGAGGTGGGGAAGGTCAACCGCAGGTTGCCGACGAGCTGGTACGCCAACTGTCCGACCGGGTTGCCGAGCATGTTCTGGTTGATCAGGTTCTGGGCCTGCGTCCACTGGTTGGCGAAGACCAGCCGTCGGATCTCGGCCAGCGCCGCCAGCCCCCGGGTGTTGCTCGGGTCGTGGGGGCCGCCGGCCCAGACGGTGTCCTCGTTGAGTTGCAGCCGTTCGGCGTCGACGTTGCCGAACACCATGGCGCCGAGTCGGCCGTTGCCGATCGGGAGCGCGCGCAGCCAGTCGGTCCCGGCGGACTCGTCGTACCACAGTGCCAGGTCCCCGGCGGCGAGCACCTGGGCTGGTGGGGCGGAGTCCGCGCGGGCCAGGGCGGTCCACGGCAGCGGCAGCAGGGCGCCGCCCGCGCCGGCCGCGCCGATCTTGAGAGCCTGCCGTCGGGTCAGGTCTGACATCGATCCTCCAACCGGTGACCCGAGGGGGTCACGCCGGTGCGCGGGAACAGGGTGAAAGTCGAAATGCCGGATCCGCTCGGTGACATCGGGCGGGCGTGTCGGGCGAAACCCGAGGGCCACGGAGACAGCCAGACATCTGATGTGTTTCGCGAAGGTTACCCGGCGGCGACAAAATAGGCAATGGTCGATGATGCCCTGTCGCGCCCGCCGGCAACATCTCCCTGATCACGTACTCCCGCAGGCAGGACGGGGCCAGCGGCGAACGCCGCCCGACGCCGGGGCGCTCTGCGGCGACCGGGACCACTCACCGGAGAGCCGACCCGACCTACTACCCTCCCGGCAGATACATCACATGTATGTGTGCCGACCCTCGAGAGGGACGACACCCCTCACCATCCGGTCCGGTCAGACCTCGGCTCGACGACCGCCCGCCGCCCGCCGCGCGGCGTCACCGAGGCGCGCGAGCGCGGCGTCGCGATCGACGGCGGGCTCCATCAGGGACAGTCGCCGTACGTGCTCGGCAAATCGGTCGGGGAACCGGTAACGGCCGCCGCACCGGATGACCAGATGACGCTCCCGCAACTCCCCCAGACCTCGCCGCGCCTGCACAAGGGTCAGGTTGCACAACGCGGCCGCCGCGTGGGCGTCGAAGTCGGGCTCCGGATGCAGGCCGAGGTATCGCACCAGCCTGCGCCCACCGGTGGACAGATCGCGGTACGCCTGACCGAAGGCGACCCCGTCAACCGGCCCGGCGCGGTCGTCCCCGACAGCCTCGGGACCACCGATCTCGTCGATCACCGCGGTCAGCAGCCGTTCCATTCGATCAGCGCCCTCGGCCACGACGGAGGCGTCGGACGACCGGACCGGACTCGGCGCCGGGTGCCTGTCGATACGGGCGCCGACGGACACGGCGGTGGTGGGTAGTCGCATGACGGGCAGCCCTCCCCTGGTCAGACATCTGATGTATTGCCGGAAGGTTACCGCGTCGTTCACAGGTGGACAATGTCGAACTTCCACACCACAGGCGTCAACCGGGAACAGTGTCCAGCCCACGACACCTGTCACAGCAGCGCCCGCTCAGACACACATCTGATGTAAGCCAGGCGAACGTGCCGGGGGTGGCCCGCAGAGCGCCACCCCCGGTCCGTGAACCCGATCGTCCGGAGGTCCCCTACCGGCTCAGATCGCGCTGATCGTCCATTGCAGGTTGGCGCTGGCGTCCGGCGCCCAGAGCTTGACCCGCGCCCCGGCCGTGGCGTCACCGCCACTGTCCAGCGCGGTGCCGGTGCCCCGGTTGACGATCCGATACCGGCTGCCGCCCAGGTCGTCCAACCGCCACTGCTGGTTGACGTGACCGTTCCACGGCGCCTGCAACGCGTTGGCGCCGTTGGTCGCGTTGCCCCAACTGTCGGCCACCATGCCGTTCGTACGGTTGACCAGCCGGTAGTAGCCGCCGCCCAGGTCCACGAGCTGCCACTGCAGGTTCGAGTTCCCGTTGTAGCCCCACTGCTTCAGGATCGACTGGGCCGGCACCGATCCGCCGCTGTCGAGGGCGAGGCCGGTGGCGACGTTGACGATCCGCGCCCAGCCGGTGGGTATGCCGCCGTTGCCCGGCGGCGGGGTGCCGCCCCCGAACTGGCTGAAGAAGTTCCAGGTCTCCGCCGGCAGCCAGGTGCGCGAACCGCTGTCGCCGGGCGCACCGTCCTGCGGGGCGGCGATGTGCCCACCGTCGAAGGCGGCCCACGTCACCGGGTAACCGGCCCGGCAGCCGGAGTACGTGGTGGTGCGGTGGGTCAGGCTACCGGCCGTCGGCTCGGGCGGGTTCTGCGCGGTGCACCCGTTGTTGCGGACGAACCGGTCCCGCAGCGACCGTCCGGTGGCGATGTTGTCGCCGATGCCGTGGGCAGCGAAGTAGGCGATGGGCTGGGTACCACCACTGCATCCGCTGAGTTCGCGGGGAGCACCGTAGACGGCGACCGCCCGGAACACGGTCGACCGGGCACACGCCAGGGCGTAGCTCATCGCGCCGCCGTAGCTGAAGCCGACCGCGAAGCGCTGCGTCGTCTCCACGCAGAGGGCCTGCTCGATCACCCGCAGCATGTCGTCGACGAAGGTGACGTCCTCACCCCCGGTGTTCGCCCAGCCGTTGCCGATGCCCTGCGGCGCGACGAAAATGGCACTGTTGTTGGCCAGCCGCTGGAGCCCGTAGTACGACCACACGTCACGCTGCACGGTCTGCCCGGTGGCCACGTCGGTGGCGGTGCCGCCCCACCAGTGGAATCCGAGGACCAGCCGGTACGGGTTGGTGTTCTGGTAGTTGTCGGGCACCCGCAGGATGAAGCTGCGACTCTTGCCGTTGCTCTGGATGGTGTGGGTGCCGCTGCCCAGCGCCGGAGCCCGGCCACATCCGGCGGTGGCCGCGAGGGTGCCGACGTCCGCGGCGGCACCGGTGGTGGGTGCGGCCGACGCGGGCGCGCCGGTCAGGGTCAGGGCCAGCAGTGCCGCCGACAGGGCCGACCCGATCACGGATCTGCGCCTCACCATCTGACGCCCCTTCGACCCGGGGAGGTGTTTCGCACGCGCATGAGGATCTCCTTCCGCGTCGTGACGACGCGTGGGCGGTGGTTCGCACCGCCGGTGGTGGTGTGGGCGGCAGGCGCGCGAGATCCTGTCGCGCGGACAGGCCCGACCGGGGGCGTCGCGGGAACCGGCTCGGCCGGTGGGGACGGTGGACGCCGATACCCGGGTGCGCGTGCCGAGAGTGGGCCGAAGCCTGCACTCCTGCGGCAAAAGTAACGTGTTAGCGATAACATAGCAAGATGTAAATGCGTTGCCGGTGCGGCGACCTCCCGACTCAGCGGGCGAGCCAGCCGCCGTCGACCGGGATGACGGCGCCGTGCACGTACGCGGCCGCGTCGGAGGCCAGGAAGACGGTGGCTCCGGCGAGGTCGTCGGGGCGCCCCCATCGCCCGGCCGGGATCCGCTCCAGGATCGCCCGGTTGCGTTCCGGCTGGTCCCGCAGCGCCCGGGTGTTGTCCGTGCCGATGTAGCCCGGTGCGATCGCGTTGACGTTGACCCCGTGCGATGCCCACTCGTTGGCCAGCGCGCGGGTCAGTCCGGCGATGGCCGACTTCGCGGCGGCGTAGCCGGGCACGGTCACGCCGCCCTGGAAACTGAGCATCGACGCGGTGAATATGATCTTGCCACTGCCGCGCCGGATCATGTCCCGGCCCACCTCGCGGGCGAGGACGAAGGGTGCCGACAGGTCGACCTCCAGCACGTGGTCCCAGTCGGCGTCGGAATGCTCGGCGGCCGGCGCACGACGGATCGTGCCGGCATTGTTGACCAGGATGTCGACGGGCCGGCCGTACGAGACGAGCCAGTCGCCGAGCGCCCGGACGGCGGCCCGGTCGGACAGGTCCGCCCGGTACGGCACGAACCCGCGCCCGTGCGCCGCCACCCGGTCGGCCACCTCGCTGCCGGTCTCCTCCAGCGACGCGCTCACCCCGATCACATCGGCGCCGGCCGCCGCCAGGGCCTCCGCCATCGCCAGCCCGATGCCGCGTCGGCAGCCGGTCACCACGGCCAACCGGCCGCTCAGGTCGAACAGGTTCACGCGTCTCCTCCACAGTCCACGAGCACCTTCACGTCACCACCGGCGGCGAGCGCCTCGAAGGCCCGCGCCACGTCGGCCAGCGGCACGATCCGGGAGACGAGCCGGTCGGCGGGCACCTGACCGGTGTGTACCAGGCGGACCGCCTCGGCGTAGTCCGTGCGGTCGTAGACCCGTACCCCGATCACCTCCAGCTCGCGCCAGAAGATCCGGTGCAGGTCCACCTCGCGGGGGGTGGGATGGATGGCGACCACGACGAGCCGTCCCCGGACCGCGAGCAGGTCGGTCGCGGTGCGGACGCCGGCGGCCGAGCCGGAGACCTCGAACACGACGTCGACACCGGCCCCGGCGGTCGCCTCCTGGACGTACCGCGCGACGTCGACCGTCGCCGGGTCGACGGCGGTGAGACCGAGGTCGGTGGCGAGTTCCCGGCGGCGCGGGTCGAGTTCGAGCACGGTCACCGCGGCACCCGTGGCCCGGGCGACCGTGGCGATGAGCAGTCCGACCGGCCCGGCGCCGACGACCACCGCGTGTTCGCCGGCGACCAGCCGGGAACGGCGCACGTCGTGCACCGCCACCGCGGTCGGTTCGACGAGCGCGGCGTGGACCAGCGACAGGTCCGCCGGCAGCGGCACCAGGAGCCGCGCGGGTACGGTCCACGAGCGCTGCATCGCGCCGGGCGAGTCGATGCCGACGAAGTCGAGCCGGTGGCAGACGTGCATGTGCCCGGCACGGCAGGCCGGACACTCACCGCACCAGTCCAGCGGCATCACGGTGACCGGGTCCCCCACCCGGAATCCCTCGACGCCCGCGCCGACCTCGGCCACCCGGCCCGACATCTCGTGCCCGATCACCGCCGGTACGCGCACCCGCTGGTCCATCGCACCGTGCGCGATGTGCAGGTCCGTGCCGCAGATCCCGGTGTACGCGACGTCGAGGCGTACCTGGCCGGGGCCGGGCGGCACCACGGCGGTCTCCTCGACGACGAAGGTCTGCTCGCCGACGTACTGCGCACTGCGGTTCACGCCGCCTCCTGAAGGTCTTTCCGGTGGGCTGTCGTACTCCCGCCGGCCGCTCGGCCGGACCGACCGAGCACCGGTGCCAGCGGTTCCCCGCTGGGCCGCCGAGGGTGCCGCGAGGGCACCAAACGTCCGACGTCTCTATAGTGGTGAGGGCTGCCGGTGCCTGCCGCAGGCGGTGGTGGGCCCATGTCGACGCCGCATGGCGGGCCGGTCCGAAGGGGGCGTGGATGGCACTGACCGACGACGCGATCGCCAGGATCCGCAGCATGATCCAGAGTGGTGAGCTGCCGCCGGGCGCACGGCTGCCACCGGAGCCGCAGTTGGCCGCGCAGATGGGGCTGTCGCGCAGCGGGGTCCGGGAGGCGGTGAAGGTGCTCGAGTCGGCCCGGGTGCTCGACGTGCGTCGCGGCGACGGCACGTACGTCACCAGCCTCGCCCCGCGCCTGCTGCTGGAGGGCCTCGGCGTCGCGGTGGAACTGCTGCGCGACGACACGTTGCTGGAGGTGATGGAGGTCCGCCGGATGCTGGAGCCGGTGGCGACCGGCCTGGCGGCACTGCGGATGACCGACACCGACCTCGACGAGCTCGCCCGGATCCTGGAGGACATGCGGGCCGCCGCCGACGACGCCGAGAAGCTGATCCAGTTCGACACCGCCTTCCACCACACCGTCATCGCGACCACCGGGAACGAGACCCTCACGTCGCTGCTGGCCGGGCTCTCCAGTCGGACGCTGCGGGCGCGGGTGTGGCGCGGGTTGATAGAGGGCAACGCCGCCCACAAGACGATCGACGAGCACCACGCGATCTATCTCGCGCTGCGGTCGCGCGACCAACTGCTCGCGCAGGCCAGCGCCCTGATGCACGTGAACACCTCCGAGGCGTGGCTGCGGACGGTGCTCGCCGCCAAGGCGGCGGACGCGTGATCCCGGCACGACCGGGTCACCCGGCCGTGCCGGCGGGTTCGGACCGCCGGATCAGTCCGTAGGTCCGCACGGCGGTGCCGGCGAAGACCTCCTGCCGGTCCCGCGCCGACAGCGGCGGCAACGCGGCCTCCAACGCCCGGCGAACCCCCGGGTAGTCCGACCTGAGCAGACACACCGGCCAGTCCGAACCAAACATCAGACGATCCGCACCGAACTCGGCTATCGCCACCGCCACGAACGGGCTCAGGTCGGCCGGTGACCAGTCCGGTCGGGCCTCGGTGACCAGGCCGGACAGCTTGGCGGTGACGTTCGGGTTGGCGGCCAGCGCGGCGAACGGATCACGCCAGGCCCGCAGACCCGCCTCTCCCGCGTCGATCCGTGGCTTGCCGAGGTGGTCGAGGACGAACCGGAGCTGCGGCACCGCCCGTGCCGCCCGGACCGCCGCCGGCAACTGGTCGGCCCGGATCACCAGGTCGAACGCGAGCCCGGCATCGGCCACCTCGGCGAGACCCCGCCGCACCTCGGGCCGGTCGAGGTAGTCGGGGTCGGCCTCCCCCTGCACCTGCGGGCGTACCCCGACGAGCAGCTCACCGCCGCGCAGCCGGCGGTAACGCGCGATGGCGGCGGGCACGTCGCCGGTCGCGACGTCGAGCCAGGCCACCACCCCGAGGATCGGCGGCGTGTCGGCGGCGTGGCCGAGGAACTCGGCCGCCTCGTCGGGGTGGCATCGACCGCCCTCCACCAGCACGGTGCCGTCCACGCCGGTCGCGGTCAACTCGCGGGTGAGGTCCGTCGGGGTGAACGGGCGACGGATGGCGGCCAGCGCGGGGTCGTCCAGCCAGTGGTAGCCGTGGTCCGGCTGCCACAGGTGGTGGTGCGCGTCGATGATCATGCGGCCGGGGCTCCCGCCACGACCGGCGCGGTGGTCCACTCCGGGCCGTCGGGGAACCGGTAGTCGGTCAGCGCGGCCGGGACGATCTCGGCGCTCATGCCCGGTACGCGCGGCGCGAGATAGCGTCCGCGATGCACGCGTACCGGGTCGGCGAAGTGCTCGTGCAGGTGGTCGACGTACTCGATCGCCCGGTCGTCGGTGGTGCCGCTGAGCGCCACGAAGTCGAACATGGCCAGGTGTTGGACCAGTTCGCACAGCCCCACGCCACCGGCGTGCGGGCAGACCGGCACCCCGAACTTCGCGGCGAGCAGCAGGATCGCCAGGTTCTCGTTGACCCCGGCGACCCGGCAGGCGTCGATCTGCACCACGTCGACGGCATCGGCCTGGAGGAGTTGCTTGAACATCACCGCGTTGTGCACGTGCTCACCGGTGGCCACCTTGACCGGGGCGAGGGCCTTGCGCACGGCGGCGTGCCCGAGCACGTCGTCCGGGGAGGTCGGCTCCTCGATCCAGTACGGGTCGAACGGCGCCAGCTCCCGCATCCACCCGATGGCCTCGGGCACCCCCCAGATCTGGTTGGCGTCGACCGCGATGCGGACGTCCGGTCCGACCGCGCGGCGGGCGATGCCCATCCGGCGTACGTCGTCGGCCAGGTTCCCGCCGACCTTGAGCTTGATCAGCCGGTACCCGTCGTCGACCGCCTCCCGGCAGAGCCGGGCGAGCTTCTCGTCGTCGTAGCCCAGCCAGCCCGGGGTGGTGGTGTAGGCGGGGTAGCCCTCGGCCAGCAGACGCTGCTCCCGCGAGGCCCGCCCACCCTCGGCGGCCCGCAGCAGGTCCAGCGCCTCGTCCTCGGTCAGCGCGTCGCGCAGGTAGCGGAAGTCGACCTGCGCGACGAGCTGCTCCGGGGCGAGGTCGGCGAGCAGCTTCCACAACGGCTTGCCCGCTCGGCGGGCGGCGAGATCCCACACCGCGTTGACCAGTCCGCCGGCCGCCATGTGCACCACCCCCTTCTCCGGGCCGAGCCACCGGATCTGGCTGTCGCCGACGAGCCGACGGGCCAGCGCGCCGGGGTCCGCGAGCACCTCGTCGACCGGCTGACCGACCACCATCGAGGCGAGCGACTGCACAGCCGCCACCTGGATCTCGGTGCCCCGCCCCACGGTGAAGACCAGCCCGTGCCCCTCCGCGCCGGTCGATGTCCGCAGGATCAGGTACGCGGCGGAGTAGTCCGGGAAGGGGTTCATGGCGTCCGACCCGTCGCGGTGCCGGGACGTGGGGAACCGTACGTCGATGGTCTCTACGGACGAGAAGCGCTCACTCACCGAAACTCCTGAGGGTCGAACGGCTGGCCGGGTCGGGCCCGGCTTCGGGGTCTGTGGTGCGGCGGACCGCCGGCCTCATGTCTGCGCTTTGCCTCCGGTGATGCGGGAGACCACCAGGGCCACCAGGATGACGGTGCCGTTGAGGAAGTTCGTCCACTGTGCGGGCACCCCGGCCAGGGTCAGCACGTTGATGATCATGAACAGCAGCAGGACGCCGGTGAAGGCGCCGAAGACGCTGCCCTTGCCGCCGTTGAGACTGACGCCGCCGATCACCGCCGCCGCGAAGACCTGGAAGATCGCACCGCTGCCCTGCGCCGCCGGCACCGCCGCCAGCCGGCCGCTGATCAGCAGACCGGCGAGCGCGGCGAGGACGCTGGCCACGATGAGGGCGACCCACAGCACCCGGTCGGTGCGGATGCCCGCCGCCCGGGCGGCGTCGGCGTTGCCGCCGATGGCGTAGAGCGCCCGGCCGGCTCGGGTGTAGCCGAGGACCACGATGCCGACGGCGACCAGCAGCAGCGACACCCAGATCGAGGCCGGCACGCCGACCCACGTCGCGGAACCCAGATAGGTCATCGACTCCGGCAGCGCGAAGAAGGTCTGGCCGCCCGAGATGCCGGTGAGCAGACCGCGCAGGACGATCAGCATGCCCAGCGTGACGATGAAGCCGTTGAGACCGAAGCGGACGATGAGCAGACCGTTGAAGGCCCCGACGAGCGCGCCGACGAGCAGGACCACCGGCACCGCCCAGGCGTCCGGCACCACGTCGAGCCCGAGACCCCGGGTGAGGGCGGGGTCGATGACCAGCCACGCGGCGATGCCGGGCGCCAGGCCGAAGGTGGACTCCAGCGACAGGTCCATCTTGCCGGTGATCAGCACGATGGTCTGGGCGAGCACCACGATGGCGATCTCCGACATGCTCTGCAGCACGTTGATGATGTTGTCGCTGCTGAGGAAGACCGGGTTGACGATCGACCCGACGATGGCGACCGCGATGATCGCCGGCACCAGCGCCAGGTCGCGCAGCCGGGCGACAGCCAGACTCCGCGACGCGGACCGGGACGGTGGTGGTGCGGCCGCCGGTGGTGTGGTGGGAGTGAGCGTCTCAGACATGGTGGAGATCCACCCCTTCCATGGCGGCTACCAGATCGTTGTCGCGCCAGCCGTACGCCATCTCGCCGACCACCCGGCCCTGGAACATCACCAGCACCCGGTCGCAGATCCGCAGGTCGTCGAGTTCGTCCGAGACCACCAGCACGGTGGTCCCGCGTCGGCGGACCTCGTCGACGACACCGAGCAGCGTCTGCTTGGACCGGACGTCGACACCGGCGGTCGGGGTGATGAGCACCAGCAACTTCGGCGCGCTGGCCAACGCCCGGCCCATCACCACCTTCTGCTGGTTGCCGCCGGACAGATCGGAGACCGGCACCTGCGGCCCGGACGCCTTGATCGCCAGTTCGGCGATGGTGTCGCGAGCCAGCGCGTCACGCCTGGCCGGCGAGATGAGGCCGCGTCGCGCGACCCGGTCCGGCACGGTCATCGTGACGTTCTCCGCGATGGACAGCAGCGGCACCAACCCCTCCCGGTGCCGGTCCTGCGGCACCAGCCCGACCCCGGCGTCGAGGGCGTCCGGCACGCTGCCCGGGCGCAGCGTGCGACCGTCCACCACGACGGTTCCCCCGGCCGCGCGGGCCAGGCCGACGATCGCCTCGGCGACCTCGACCTTCCCACTGCCGCCGCCGCCCGCGATGCCGACCACCTCACCCGCCCGGGCATCGAGCGACAGTCGCGCACCGGAGGCGGTGGTCAGATCACGCACCGACAGCAGCACCGGCGCGTCGGCCGCGAGCGGGCGGTGGTCCGCCTCGGGCATCGTCACGTCCTCACCGGTCATCGCGGCGACCAGCTCCGGCCGACTGAGCTGCGCCACCGGGGCCGTCAGGATGTGCCGCGCGTCGCGGAAGACCGTCACCTGGTCGCAGATCTCGTAGATCTCCTGCAGGTGGTGGCTGATGAACAGGAACGTCACGCCCTGGGCCCGCAGGTCCCGGATCCGGGCGAACAGGCGGTTGATGCCCGCGCCGTCGAGCTGGGCGGTCGGTTCGTCGAGGATGATGAACCGGGCACCGAAGGAGAGCGCCCGGGCGATCTCCACGAACTGCCGCTGCTCGACCGAGAGCGACGCGGCGGGCTGACGTACGTCGACCTCGACCGACCAGTTCGCGAGCAGTTCCTCGGCCTGCCGGCGCAGCCTCGACCACTGGATCAGACCGGCCGCGCCCCGGGCGTGTCGGTGGAGGAACAGGTTCTCCGCCACGGTGAGGGTGGGGATGATGGTGGACTTCTGGTAGACGCAGGCCACCCGCTTACGCCACGCGTCGCGGTCACCCAACGGCGGGGCGGGCCGACCGTCGAACGCCACCGCGCCGCCGTCGGCGCCCTGTAGTCCGGTGAGGATGCCGACCAGCGTCGACTTGCCGGCGCCGTTGCGTCCGACCAGAGCGTGCGTCTCGCCGGGCCGGACCACGATGCCCGCGTCGAGCAGGGCCACCGTCGATCCGAACCGCTTGGTGATGTTCACCGCCTCGACGACGGGCCGGGCGTCGCCGGCCGGCCCGTCGGCCGCGCGGTGCGGGGCGGTACTCATGCGTTGTTGCCCCACAGGGAGGCGTCGTCGAACTTGAGCGTCGGCTCACCGGCGATCGGCGCACCGTCCAGCGTCACCAGCGGCGCCGGGAGCTGGTCCTCCAGCAGGCCGTCGCGTACCTGGATGATGGTGCTGCCGTGGTCGGTCGGGCCGGGCTGGAACGTCTTGCCGTCCATCGCCGCCTTCACGTACTCCAGCCCGTACTTGGCGTACAGGTCGGCGGGCTGGCTGACGGTGGCGTCGATCAGGCCCTCGCCGATGTTCTTGAGCTCCTCCGGGATGCCGTCGTTGGAGACCACGAAGACGTGCTTCGGGTCGCTCGGCGGCACCTGGAGACCGCGCTGCTTGAGGATCTGCAACGTGCCGGACAGCGCGAACGAGGACTGCATGTAGATGCCCTTGACGTCCGGGTCCGAGGCGAAGCGGGTCTGCAGCTTCGACGCCGCCACGTCGGCCTTCCAGTCGGTGGCCTCGCCGAAGACGGTGATGCCGGGGAAGTCCTTCTGCATGCACTCGTTGAACGCCTCGGTGCGGTCCCGGCCGTTGATCGAGTCCAGGCCGCCCTGGAGCATCACGACCTTGCCCGTGCCGCCGAGCTTGGTGCCGAGGAACTGGCAGGCCTTGATGCCGTACGCGCGGTTGTCGGCGCGGACGACCATGAACACCTTGCCGGTGTCCGGTCGGGTGTCGATGGTGACCACCGGGATGTCCCGACTCTCCAACTGCGTCAGGGTGGGCGCGATGGCGGCGGTGTCCTGCGGTGCCATCACCACACCCTTGACCCCCTGGCTCATGAAGGCCTGGGTGTTGGAGATCAGGTTGGCGATGTCGTTCTGCGAGTTGGTGGTCTTGATCTCGACGCCCAGTTCGTCGGCGAACTGCGGCACGTACTTGATGTAGGAGTTCCAGAAGTCGGTGTCCGAACGCGGGTAGTCGACGCCGACGAGCTGCGCCGAGCCTCCCGAGCCGGTGCCGTCGCCGTTGTCGCCGCACCCGGCCGCGAAGGTGGCCGAGGCACCGAGCAGCATGGTCAGTCCCACGCTCAGCAGTGCTCTCCGTGTCATGCGGGTTCCTCCGTGTCAGGGGTGTCGTCGGACGTCTGTCGCCGCAACCACTCGGGTCACGGCGACAGACGTCCGACGGGGAAAGGTGTGATCAGACCGCGCTCACGGTCCACAGCAGGTTCGTGCTGCCGTCCCAGCTCCACTGCTTGACCGTCGAGCCGGAGGCGACCTGACCACCGCCGTCGAGCACCAGCCCGGTCGTCCGGTTGGTGATCCGGTACCGCCGGTTGCCCTGGTCGGTGAGCTGCCACTGTTGGTTGGTGCCGCCGTTCCACGGCGCCTGCTGGGCGGCGGCGCCGTTGGCGGTCTGGCCGAAACCGTCGATGACCATGCCGTTGGTGCGGTTGACGATCCGGTGGTAGCCGGTGCCCAGGTCGACGAGCTGCCACTGCAGGTTGGTGCTGCCGTCCCAGCTCCACTGCTTCAGCGGTGAGCCGGAACCGACGCTGCCGCCGCTGTCCAGTGCCAGACCGTTGGTCACGTTCGTGATCCGCTGGTAGGTGGTCGGGTTGAAGGTCACCCGTAGCGACGCGATGGCGTCGTTGTTGCCGGTGGTGCGCAGGTCGCTGTTGTCGCTGCTGAACGTCCAGCTGGTGCCCGAGAAGTTGTCGTTGGCGTAGCCCACGAGCTGATGGCCCGCGGTGACCCGGACCGACGAGATGGTGCGCAGACCGATGCCGGCCGCCTGGAGCTGGGCCGCCGTGTAGCTGCCCACCGAGAGGCTGACGCCGCCCTCGTAGCCGGTGTGCGCGTAGACGCTGACCGGGGGTGAGACGCTGGGGCCGCCGCCGAGGGTCGGGATCGGCCCACTGAAGGTCAGCTTCACCACGTACGCGGACGCGCTGAACGGCGCGCCGGCCGACGGCATGGTGATCCGCAGTCCGGTGGCGTCCTGGGTACGCGTGGGCAGGTTGACGTAGCTGCCGGCGGTCGAGCCGAGGAGTTGGACGCCGACCAGCGAGCTGAGGTTGATGCGACCCGAGGCGAGCGTGGTGATGGTGACCGAGCTGCCCGGCCAGCCGAGGATGGTCGCGTACAGCACCCGGTTGTCCTTGCTGCGGGTGAACCGGATGTCCTGGGCCGTGCCGACCACCGGCGCGACGAAGTAGCCGCCGCCCATCCGGGTCGGTCCCTCACCGAAGGTGGTCCAGGCCCGGGTGGCGTAGACGGACTCGCCGAAACGACGAAGGTAGTCGCCGATGCCGAGCAGGATGGTGCGCTGGCCGGAGGGGATGGTGCCGTCCGCCATCGGCGCGATGTTGAGCACCATGTTGCCGTTCTTGCTGACCCGGTCGATCAGCGAGTGCAGCATCTGGTTGAGCGAGTAGTAGCCGATCCCCACCGTGTAGCACCAACTGGAGCTGCTGATGCTGTCGTCGGTCAGCCAGTAGGGTTCGCGCAGCTCGGCGGGTCCGCCGCGCTCGTAGTCGTAGACCGCGCCGCCGAGTTCCAGGCCGTCCTTGTAGGTGGCGACGACCTCCTTGTCCCAGGCCACCGCGCGGTTGTAGTAGTACGCCAGGAAACGCAGTCGCTGCGCGTCGCTGATCCGGCGCAGGTCGAAGTCCTGCCAGATGATGTCCGGCCGGGCCTGGTCGATCACCTCGCGGAGCTTGTCGTACCAGAGCTGCTCCTGCGCGGCGGTGCCCAACTGCCCGTACAGCTTGCGCAGGCTGGGGTCGGACTGCTGCGGCGCCCACTGGTAGAAGCCGGTGAAGTTGAAGGCGTGGTGCATCGCGACCATGACCTTGAGTCCCCGGGCCCGGATCGCCTCGGTGTGTAGCCGCAGCAGGTCCAGGCGTGGTCCGCGCGCCACCGAGTTCCACTCGTTGACCTGGCTGTTCCACATCGAGAAGCCGTCGTGGTGTTCCGCCACCGGGCCGGCGAAGCGCGCCCCGGCGTCGACGAACAACTGGGCCCACTCGGCGGGGTCGAAGTTGCCACCGGCCGACCGCAACCGGGGCGCGAACTGCACGAAGCGGCCGGATCGGTCGTTCGCCCCGTTGATGAAGTTGTGGTACGGCCAGACCGACGGATCGCCGTACGTCGTGCGGTGGTGGTTGTTCTCGTTCGAGCCGGGGTTGTACATGTTGCGCGGGTACCACTCGTTGGCGTACGCGGGGACGCTGAACGCCCCCCAGTGGTAGTAGATGCCGAACTTGGCGTCCTGGAACCACTCAGCCGCGGCGGGATGCTGCCCCACCGACGCCCAGGTCTCGGAGTAGTTGGACGGGCCGGGGATCGCGGCGAGGGACGGCAGTGGGCGAACGACGCCGCCGAGAGCGGCGGCAGCCCCACCCGCGCCGACGGCGGCCAACAGCGAACGACGGGTGATCGGGGGACGGGACATGGAGACCCCTCCAAAACACGGACGGTGTGGGGTGGTGGCGCTAACGCACCTTAGACATCAGACGTTAGGCGTTGTCGGCACACACCGTCAACGCCTCAATATCCGCTTTCTGCCGGGATTTCGTCCAGCAACGGGGCAGCATGGACGGTGATTCGTCATATCAATGACGGGTCGGTGACGACGGTCCGCTCCGGCCGACGAACCGGCGGACCCCGTGACATCCGACCAATGCGATGTTGGCGATCACATGGCGGTGATCGACCATGGCCACACCGGCACATCGCCACCGCCTGCGAACGCTAACATCGATGACCCTGATGTTGCTAGCGTGTTTCGCGCCCGCCCACCCGGCGACGGGTCTCCCCGGCACGACCAGCAGCCGGCCGAAAATATCGATCAATCTCATCGTGTTGCTGGCGCTCTCGGCGCGACTCCATACTTTGGCTTGCGCGCGAGCCGCGAATCGGCACGAAAGTGTCATCGTCACGGCGAGGTGAGCGGATCCCCTCCGCAGGGCAGCACCTCCCGCATCGCGACGCCCGGTCCCCGTCCCCCGGTCGATGTCGGCTGACCCGACGTCCACCGTGCCCGGGTTCCGGCGTCGACCCCTATCACCGGAGGTGAACATGACCCGAACGAGAGCCGGGCTGCTGGCATCCCTGGCCACCGCGTTACTCCTCGCCGTGGCGGGCGTGGCCCTGTCCCCGTCACCGGCCGTCGCCGCGTCGCTGGTCGAGGTGACCAGCTTCGGCAACAACCCGGGCAACATGCGGATGCACATCTACGCGCCGGACAACCGGCCGGCCAATCCGCCGATCGTGGTCGCCATGCACGGCTGCGGCGGCTCCGGCACCGGCTTCTATTCCAGCAGCGAGTTCGCCCGGCTCGCCGACCAGTACGGCTTCCTGGTCATCTATCCCACCGCGACCCAGCAGGCCGGCTTCGGCAACTGCTTCGACGTGTGGTCGGCCGCCTCGAAGCGCCGCGACGGCGGCAGCGACCCGGTCTCCATCATGTCGATGGTCGGCTACGCCCAGCGCCAGTACGGCGGCGACCCGCAGCGGGTCTACGCCACCGGCAGTTCCTCCGGCGGCATGGCCACCCAGGCCCTGCTCGCCCTCTACCCGGACGTGTTCAAGGCCGGCGCGGCCTTCATGGGCGTGCCGTTCAACTGCTTCGCCAACGCCGCCGACTTCCCGCCGACCAACAGCCAGTGCGTCAACGGCCGGATGGACCGCACCCCGCAGCAGTGGGGCGACGCGGTGCGGCAGGCGTACCCCGGCTACAGCGGTCCGCGTCCCCGCATCCAGCTCTGGCACGGGACCAACGACACGCTCATCCCGTTCCAGCTCCTACAGGAGGCGGTCGAGCAGTGGACCAACGTCTTCGGGTTGAGCCAGACGCCGACGTCCTCGGACACCCCGCAGGCCAACTGGAACCGACGCCGGTTCGCCAACTCCTCCGGCACCGTCCAGGTCGAGGCGTACAGCATCCAGGGCGCCGGGCACACCCTGCCGTCGACGGGCATGGCCCGGGTCGCCATCGACTTCTTCGGCCTGAGCTCCACCCCCCCGCCCACCACGCCGCCCCCGACCACGCCGCCGCCCACCACTCCACCGCCCACGACCCCGCCACCCACCACTCCGCCGCCGACCACCCCGCCGCCGGGTGCCACGACCTGCCGCGTGCAGTACTCGGCCGACTCGTGGAACAACGGTCTCGTCGCCACGCTGACCGTCACCAACAACACCCCCAACCCGGTCAACGGCTGGACGTTGCAGTGGACCTGGCCGAACGGCCAGCAGGTCACCAGCGCGTGGAACGCCACGGTGACCCAGAGCGGCAGCCAGGCGACCGCGCGCAACGTCGCCTGGAACGCCACGATCCCCGGCAACCAGAGCGTCAGCTTCGGTTTCCAGGCCACCCACAGCGGCACCAACAACCCACCCACCGGCTTCACCCTCAACGGGCTCGGCTGCCAGTGAGCGACGTCGGTCGGCGGCCCCGCTCACGCCACGACACGGGCGCGGCGACGTCGACCGGTGGTGGCACCCGGATCTGATCGACACCCGACGGCGACCCGGCCGTCACCGAGTACGCGGCCCGGTGCCGCAGGCGCGCCATCCGCGCCCGCGGCACCGGGCCCGCTCGTTGTGCTCGTGCTCACCCGCATCACGCCCAGTGCCCGAGCGGACGCCGCCCGAACAGGCGACCGTCGCGTATTTACCACTGTCACTTGAGCGTGTTATCGATAACATGCTAACTTCCGGTCGAGGGGTGCAGGGCACGCTCCTTCGAGGTCACCGACCCGGCCGGCAGGGCACGCCAGCCGATCTCAGCATCCGCCGGTGACCTGTCCGGGTCCGCCGCCACGGCGTCGCGCGCCGGCCACCTGATGTGGACCGGGCCGCCTGGACCGCGCAGGCAGCACCGATCCCGCTCATGACGGCCGGGTCACCCGCGCGCGTGCGAACACCACCGATCACACCAGCACCCGACGGGTCGTGCCATGGCCGCCCCCCGGGTGTGGTCGCCGCTCGTTCGTCACACGGACCGAGAGGCGTTCCGACCACCACCAGAGAGGTCTGTCATGAATCGCAGATCCACCGACGACAGGGGCCCGGTGATCCGACCGCGTACCCTGCTGCTGGCCCTCGCGGCGGGCGCCGCGCTGGTCGCTCCCACCGTGCTGGTCGCCCCGGCGGCCAACGCCGCCGCCAGCACACTCGGCGCGGCAGCGGCCCAGAGCGGTCGCTACTTCGGCGCCGCCACCAGCTCGTTCATGTTCTCGAACAGCCAGCACACCACGATCCTCAACCGCGAGTTCAACTCCATCGTGGCCGAGAACGAGATGAAGTGGGACGCCACCGAACCGCAGCAGAACGTCTTCAACTACACCGGTGCCGACCGGCTCGTCGCGCACGCCCGCGCCAACGGCATGTCGGTACGCGGACACGCCCTGGTCTGGCACGCCCAGCAGCCGGGCTGGGCGCAGAACCTCTCCGGCACCGCACTGCGCAACGCCATGACCAACCACATCACCCGGGTCGCCGGCCACTTCCGGGGCCAGATCCACTCCTGGGACGTGGTGAACGAGGCGTTCGCCGACGGCGGTGGCGGCGGCCGGCGTGACTCCAACCTCCAGCGCACCGGCAACGACTGGATCGAGGTCGCGTTCCGGACCGCACGGGCCGCCGACCCGGGCGCCAAGCTCTGCTACAACGACTACAACACCGACGGGGTCAACGCGAAGTCGACCGGCATCTACAACATGGTGCGCGACTTCAAGGCCCGTGGCGTGCCGATCGACTGCGTGGGCTTCCAGTCCCACCTGGGCACCGGTCTGGCCAGCGACTACCAGGCCAACCTGCAACGCTTCGCCGACCTGGGCGTCGACGTGCAGATCACCGAGTTGGACGTGGCCCAGGGGTCCAACCAGGCGAGCATCTACGAGCGAGTCACCCGCGCCTGCCTGGCGGTGGCCCGCTGCAACGGCATCACGGTGTGGGGCGTACGGGACAACGACTCGTGGCGGCGCAACGAGAACCCGTTGCTGTTCGACGCCAACGGGAACAAGAAGCCGGCGTACCAGTCGGTGCTCAACGCGCTGAACAGCGTCACCCCGAACCCGACCACCCCGCCGCCGACCACCACCCCACCGACCACCACCCCGCCCACCGGCGGCGGATGCGCCGCCTCGGTGTCGCTGAACTCGTGGAACGGCGGCTTCGTGGCCACCGTCAAGGTCACCGCCGGCAACTCCGCGATCCGTGGCTGGTCGGTGCGGGTCGCGCTGCCCGGCGGGACCGCGGTCACCGGCACCTGGAACGCCCAGGCCAGCGGCAGCAGCGGCACGGTGAACTTCGCCAACGTCAGCTACAACGGTCAGGTCGGCGCCGGTGGCAGCACCGAGTTCGGCTTCCAGGGCACCGGAACGGGCCCGTCCGGCACCCCCACCTGCACGGCGAGCTGACCACCCACCGGCAGCGGGTCCGGTCCGGCATCGCCGGGCCGGACCCTGTCTGTCCGATGGGTACGCGCCGGACCGCCTCAGCGGGCCGGCGGCTTACCGACGCTCTGCCGGGAGACCAGGGTCGGCGCGACGGTCTCCCGCAACGCGCCCCCACTGGCCGACTCGATCTGGGTGAGCAGCATCTCCAGGCTGGCCCGGGCCACCGCGTCGAAGTCCGGTCGCACGGTGGTCAGCGGCGGGATGAAGTACGCGGCCTCCGGCACGTCGTCGAAACCGACCACGCTGATGTCGTCCGGCACCCGGCGGCCGTGCTCGTGCAACGCCCGCAGCACGCCGAGCGCGAGGTGGTCGTTGGCGGTGAAGACCGCGGTGACGTCGGGCATCCGGGCCAACATCTGCCCGCACCGGTAACCGGCGGCGGCGGACCAGTCCGCCGGCACCAGCGGCGGGATCTCCGCCCCGGCCGCGAGCAGGGCCTCCCGCCAGCCCTCGATCCGGCCCGCGCTGTCGAACCAGTCGGACGGGCCGGAGACGTGCCACACCGTACGGTGCCCGGCTTCGAGCAGGTGCTGGGTGGCGGCCCGGGCACCGGCGGCCTGGTCCACCGTCACCAGCGGCATCGGTCGGCGCGGGTCACCGTCGACGGTGACCAGCGGAACGTCCTTCGGCAGGCGCTCCAACGCCTCGCCGGCCGACTCCACCGGCGCGATCACCACGATGCCGGCGACCCGGTGGGCCAGGTGTCGCTCCACCGCCGCCGAGATGGACCGGTGGTCGAGGTCCCGCACGCTGCCCACGCTGACCGCGAAGCCGGACTCGGCGGCGACCTGTTCCAGCGCGGTGAGCAGCGATGCCGGACCGTAGAGGGTGGTGTTCTGGGCGACCACCCCGATCACCTGCGAACGACCGGTGACCAACGCGCGCGCCGCCCGGTTGGGGCGGTAACCGAGCTCGGCGATGGCCGCCTGGACCCGCAGTCGGGTCTGTTCGCGGACGTTCGGGTGGCCGTTGAGCACTCGTGACACCGTCTGGTGCGAGACACCAGCGAGGCGAGCCACGTCCGTCATCGCAGGATCGCGTACGGCCATCTCAGACTCCCCGCATGTCGGTCGGCGCCGAGACCGGTCGACGCTGACTGGAACGGCTAGGGTACAAAGATCCCCTCTCGCGGTACCCACACCGGCCCGTGCCGTCCGAGTGGAGAGCGCTCGATCACGCACAGTCTACGTCAGCGCCGATCCCGATCGGTGCCAGGCCGTGGGCCGAGTCCGCGTCGCGCCGAGGGCTTCGGCATCCGACCCGGTCGACGGCGTACACCGGGGATCCCGTACGACGTGCTGTGCCGGGACGCGGGTGGTGCCCGGCCGGTCGCCGGGCACCACCCCCTCGGTCACCGGAGCGCGGTGACCGTCCGTACCGGCGGGCGGCGCGGTCGGAGGTACGCGCCGCACCCGCCCCGAGGGCGACCTGACATCGAGGTCAGGGCGTGGCCAACTCGAAGCGTCGCACCGTCACCGCACCACCCAGAGCGCTGGTGGCGAAGTTGAAGATGCCGAACCGGTACCCCATGAAGAACGTCCAGTTGTTGTTGAGCGTCAGGGCGTTGCCCAGCGAGACGAAGGTGACCCCGTCGGTGCTGTACGAGAAGCGCGCCTGCCGCCCGGAGCCGGGTCTGATGTCCGCGTTGGCCCGTAGCCAGATCCGGCCGCCGGAGACCGCGGCACTGGCGATCTCGGTGCCGGTGCTCGTGGTGTTCCAGTTGTTGCTGCCCATGGTCAGGCCGTTGGTCATCACCACCCGGGTCGCGCCGTTGTCGCGGCGTACCCCGATCCAGGCCGAGTTGTCCCGCAGCATGGCCAGGCCGGTGCGGTCCCCGTCGCGCATCGCCGAGTAGTCCAGCTCGACCGTCGCGGTCGAGGTGGGCCCCTGGATACGGTGCGTGACGGTGTTGCGGGCCCGATAGAGGTCGTTGGTGACGGTGGCGGTCTGCAGGCGCAGTCCGTTGTTCACCGAGAACCGGCTGGTATCGGGGTTGTGGTTCCACTCCCACTGCACGCCGAGTTGGGTACCGGCGAACGTGTCCACCCCGGTGAGCGGCTTGAGCGGTCGCAGCGGCAGCGGGTTGGGGTAGTTCACGCCCCAGGCGCCGTTGACCGTCTGCACCTGCGGCCAGCCGTCGGCGGTCCAGGTGATCGGCGCCAGCGTCGGCATCCGGCCGCCCGGGTACGCGTCGGTGAACGCCATGTAGTACCAGGCACCGGTCTGGGTCTGCACCAGTCCGCCCTGGTGCGGCACGCCACCGCCGGAGATGGGCCCCTGCATGTTGAGCAGCACCTGTCGCTGCTCGTACGGGCCGAACGGACCGTTGGTCGACTTGAGCACGTACTGGCCGTTGGCCGGACGGGTCAGCCAGATGTAGTAGGCGCCGTTGCGCTTGTAGAAGCGGGCGCCCTCCAGCGTGCCGATGCTCGACGGCGTCTGGTAGACCTGCTGGGCCCGCACCTGGGTACGCCCGTCGGCGGAGAGCTGCGCCACGCTGATGGTGCCGTTGCCGTACGCGACGTACATGGTGTCGTTGTCGTCGATCAGCATGCCGGCGTCGTAGTAGCAGTTGGGGATGGTGGTGTGCCGGCTCCAGGTGCCGTCCACGGCGGAGGCGGTGTAGATGTGGGTCTGGGCGAAGTCGATGCAGCCGGCCCAGTAGTACGTCCGGTTGCTGGGTCGGTAGTTCAGCGTCGAGGCCCAGATCCCGTCGACGTACGCGTGCTGGCCGCTGGCCATGTCGTACTTGGTGCCGAAGTCCAGCCGGGGCACGGAGTGTCCGGCGAACTCCCAGTTCACCAGGTCGTACGAGCGCAGCACCGGCGCGCCGGGCGAGTAGTGCATGGTCGAGGCGGACATGTAGTAGACGTCGCCGACGCGGATGATGTCGACGTCGGCGAAGTCCTGCCAGACCACCGGGTTGGTGAAGTTGCCGCCGGGGGTGCCCGGGTTGCCGGTGTCACCGACGCGCACCAGTTGCCACTGCTGGTTGGTGCCGCCCCAGTCGTCGTACTGGACGATGTTGCCGCCGTCGGCGGTGGACGCGCTCTGCACCTCCATCGCCTTGTTGCTGTTGCGGTTGATCAGCCGGACGTACCCGCCGTCGGAGTCGGCCAGCCGGAACTGCTGGTTGGTGCCGTTGCCGTCGCTCCACTGCACGATGGACGCGCCGTTGGCGGTGGAGAAGTTGTAGACGTCGAGCACCTTGCCCGAGTGCCGGGACTTCAGCCGGTAGTAGCCGCCACCGGAGTCGACGAACTGCCACTGCTGTTGGTTGCCGTTGTTGCGCGTCCACTGGGTGATCCGCGCTCCGTCGTTCGTGGCCAGGTTGTAGACGTCCAGGGCCTTGCCGCTGTTGCGGTTGACCAGCACGTACCACGCGTTGGTGTCGACCGTCGCCGCCGCTGCCGGCGAGGGTGCCACCGCCACCAGCGTGCCGCCCACCACGACCGCCGCCACCGCCGCGACGGCCCGGGACAACCACCCACGCCGACGCGGAACGACGCGGGGGACCTCGAAGGTACCCATGATCCTCCTTGGGAGAAGAGAGTGGAGCGACCACAGGGGACGGTCGCGGGGTAGATGCGTCCCGCGTGGTGTGATCGCTAACAACCGCCGCCGTGCCCACGTGCGGCGTCGTGATCGTTTGCTACGAAGCGGAACGCGCCTGGCCCGGTCGGCCGCAGATATCGTCCGTCTTCACTATCGACTGTGAGCGATAACAGATCCTTAGTCAAGACGTAACACCGACGACTTGCGCGGGGCCGGATCACGCACCCGGACACGACGAGGACGCCGCCCGACGGGGTGGCGCGGAGGTGTCGTCCACGCCGGGCGGTGTGGCGGCAGGGATCGCGCCGATCACCGTCGAGGCGGCGGGTCCGGCGGGCCGTCCGGGCGGCGACCGCCCGTCCCGGCGCCCCCGCCCCGAACACCGAGCAGGCCAGGGTCGGCGGCGATGATCCGGTCACGCATCGGGCGTCGGGCGAGCGCGGCCAGCGCCTCGTCCACGAGCACGTGCAACGGCATCGACAGCTCGGTCTCCAGCTCGCGGGTCGCCATGGTGGTGGCGGCGACCTCGGCCCGCAACGCCGGCAGGACCCGCCGCCCCTCGTCGGTGAGCGTGACCATCCTGGTGCGCGCGTCGCGGCCGGGGACCGTCTCCACGAGCCCGGCACGCGCCATCGCGGCGACCGTCTGGCTGGCCGCCGAATGGGTCACGTCGATCGCCGTCGCGACGGCCCGGATCGAGCACGGCCCGTCGTCGGCCACCACCAGGAGCACCGGCGCGAACCGCGCGCGCAGACCGGGAAGGCCGATCTCGGCGTACACCTGGCCGATGCCGCCGTCGAGCAGCTCCATGAGCGTCGCGAGTCTCGTGCCGAGGACGCCGGGCCCGGGATCGGGGGTTGCCATGGCGGGTACTGTAACAGCGCTGTCAGATCGTGAGGAGCGCACCATGATCGAGCCGTACGACACCGGGATGCTCGACGTCGGCGACGGCAACCAGGTCTACTGGGAGGTCAGTGGCAACCCCGAGGGCGTCCCCGCCGTCGTCCTGCACGGCGGTCCCGGCAGCGGCAGCACGACCCGGCACCGCCGGGCGCTCGACCCGGAGCGGTTCCGCGTCGTGCTCTTCGACCAGCGCAACTGCGGGCGCAGCACACCGTCGGCGGCCGACCCGAGCACCGATCTGCGCGCCAACACCACCGCCCATCTCGTCGCCGACATCGAGCGGTTGCGCGAGCACCTCGGCATCGCCCGCTGGGTGGTGTACGGCGGGTCGTGGGGCGCGACGCTCGCGCTGGCGTACGCGACGCACCATCCCGATCGGGTACGCGGCATGGTGCTCGTCGCGGTGACCATGACCCGACGGTCCGAGGTGGACTGGCTGTACCGGGGAGGCGGGCGGTTCTTCCCCGAGGCGTGGCAACGATTCGTCGCCCACGCGGGCCTGCCGGGCTACGCGCTGCCGACCGACAGCCAACCACCGATCGAACCGGTCCTGCTGCGCTACGGCCAACTCCTCGCCGACCCGGACCCGGCGGTACGCGAACGGGCGGCCGAGGAATGGTGCGCGTGGGAGGACGCGCTCATCTCCGAGGAGAACAACGGCAGACCCGGCCAGTACTCCGCCGGGGAGCTACGACAGCGGCTCACCATGACCCGGATCTGCGCGCACTACTTCGGCAACGGCGCGTTCCTCGCCGACGGCGAGATCCTGCGCAACGTCCCGAAGCTGGCCGGCATCCCGGGTGTGCTGGTGCACGGTCGTAACGACGTGAGCGGACCGGCGATCACACCGTGGGAGATCGCGCAGGCGTGGCCCGAGGCACGCCTGCACGTCGTCGGGGACGCGGGGCACACCGGCAGCGAGACCATGCGGCGCGTCCTGTCCGAGGCGGCGGACACGATGGCACGCACCTAGACCCGACCCGCACCACGGGGGATGCGGGGACCCGGGCGCGTGCGTCGGTGCCGCCCACCGGACGGGCGGCACCGACGCACCGCGGATGCCGCGGTCAGAAGCCCCGGGCGAGGCGGTAGTACGCCTGGTTCCAGCGCAACTCGTCGGCGAACCGGCGAGACTCGGTGTTCGCGTCGATGACGACCAGCTCGGTGCGGCTCATCTCGGCGAGGTCGTGCAGCTCCTCCACGCCCACCGCGTGCGAGAGCACGGTGTGGTGCGGGGCGCCGGCGGTGATCCACGCCTCGGCCGACCCGGCCAGGTGCGGGCGGGGCCGCCAGACCGCCCGGGCCACCGGCAACCGCCGCAGCGGGTGCGGCGGGGGCACCACGTCCACCTCGTTGGCGACCAGGCGGAACCGCTCCCCCATGTCCGCCAGGCCGAGCACCACCGCCGGTCCCGGCTCGGCGTCGAAGACCAACCGGACCGGATCCTCGCGACCGCCGATGCTGAGCGGGTGGATCTCCACGTTCGGCTTGTCCGCAGCGATCGTCGGGCACACCTCCAGCATGTGCGCGCCGAGAATCAGCTCCTCGCCCGGCGTGAGGTCGTAGGTGTAGTCCTCCATGAACGAGGTGCCGCCCTGCGCGCCGGCCGACATCGCCTTGAGCGTGTGGACCAGCACCGAGGTCTTCCAGTCGCCCTCGCCGCCGAAGCCGTAGCCGTCGGCCATCAGCCGCTGCACCGCGATGCCGGGCAGTTGACGCAGTCCGCCGAGGTCCTCGAAGTTCGTGGTGAAGGCCCGGAACCCGCCCGCGTCCAGGAAGGTCCGCATCCCCAGTTCCAGCCGTGCGGCGTACCGCAGCGAGTCGTGCCGCTCACCGCCGGGACGCAGCTCGGCGGCGACCCGGAAGGTGTCGTCGTACTCCTTGACCAGGTCGTCGATCTGCGCGTCGGCGACCTCGTCGACCACCCGCACCAGGTCGTTGACCCCGTAGGTGTTCACCGAGACGCCGAAGCGCAACTCCGCCTCGACCTTGTCCCCCTCGGTCACCGCGACGTCGCGCATGTTGTCGCCGAACCGCGCCAGGCGCAGCGAACGCATCGCCGACCAGCCGATCGCCGCCCGGGTCCACGAGCCGACGCGGGTGACCACACGCGGGTCGCTGACGTGACCGGCGACGGTCTTGCGGGCCACCCCGAGCCGGGTCTGGATGAAGCCGAACTCCCGGTCGCCGTGGGCGGCCTGGTTCAGGTTCATGAAGTCCATGTCGATCTCGTCCCAGGGCAGCCGGACGTTGGCCTGGGTGTGCAGGTGCAGCAACGGTGTGCGCAGCGCGTCCAGACCCGAGATCCACATCTTCGCAGGCGAGAAGGTGTGCATCCACGCGATGACCCCGACCGCACCCTGCACCGCGGCGTCCCGACAGACCTCCAGGATGTCCGCGCTGGTGGTCAGCACCGGCTTCCAGACCACCCGGGCCGGGATGTGCGGCGAGTCGTCGAGCAGTGCGGCGATCTGACGGGACTGCTCGGCCACCTGCCGGAGGGTGTCCTCGCCGTACATCGCCTGGCTTCCGGTGAGGAACCAGACCTCGGGTTCAGGATGCGTTGCCATGGGAGTTGCCTTCCGCGAGAGGGGCGGTCACTTGTAGCGGATGCCGATGAGGCGCTGGAGCAGGATGAACGCGAAGAGCAGACCGCCAATAACGATCTTGGTCCACCAGGAGTTGAGGCTACCGTCGAAAGTGATCAGCGTCTGGATCACGCCGAGCACCAGCACACCGAGTACCGTGCCGAAGACGTACCCCGATCCGCCGGTGAGCACCGTGCCACCGATCACCACGGCAGCGATCACGTCGAGCTCCATCCCGATCCCGATCAACGGTGCCCCGGAGAGCGTGTAGAACGAGAGCAGGATCCCGCCGATCGCCGAACACAGGCCACTGATCGTGTAGACCGCGATCCGGGTCCGCCCCACCGGCAGCCCCATCAGCAACGCCGACTGCGGGTTGCCGCCGATGGCGTACACGTTGCGACCCAACCGGGTGTACGCCAGCACGTACGCGCCGATGAGCACCACCGCAAACGCGACCAGCACACTCACCGAGACGAAGTTGCCGCCCGGATTGCCGATCCGGTACTGCGCCATCGTGGTCCAGAAACCGTCGGTGATACGGATCGACGAGTCACTGATGAACGTACACATGCCCCGGGCGAAGAACATCCCGGCGAGTGTCACGATGAACGGCTGGATGTCGAAGAAGTGGATCGCACAGCCCATCAGGAACCCGAGCGCCGGCCCGATGAGCAACGCGATGACCAGCACCAACAACGCGGGCAGGCCGGACTGGAGCAGCCACGCCGAGACCATCGCCGTCATCGCGACCACCGACCCCACGGAGAGGTCGATGCCGCCGGTGAGGATCACGAAGGTCATCCCCACCGCGACGACGAGGAGGAAACCGTTGTCGATGAAGACGTTGAAGATGACCTGGACGTTGGAGAAAGCCCGGTACTGGGACACGCCGATGGCGTACATGACCAGCAGCAGGGCCAGCGTGGCCAGCACCGGCACGTGCCGCCGGGGCAGCCGTGCCCAGCTCGGCCCGGTGGTCAACGACGTACTGCTCATGCCGAAGCCTCCTCCTTCTGGCGCTGCGGCGTCGGGGCCGGCGGGGGTGGGGTGCCGCGCTTGCGGCGGTTGAACTTGGCGCGGAACGCCGGAGCCTGGATGAGGCAGACCGCGATCACGACGACCGCCTTGAACAGCAGGGCCGTCTGCGGCGAGATGTTCATGGCGTACACCGTGGTGGTGAGCGTCTGGATGATCAGCGCCCCGAGAATGGTGCCGCTGAGATAGAACCGCCCGCCGGCCAGCGCGGTGCCCCCGATGACGACCGCGAGGATGGCGTCCAGCTCCACCCAGAGGCCGGCGGCGTTGCCGTCGGCACTGGACACGTTGGCCGTCATCATGAAGCCGGCGACCGCCGCGCAGGCCGCGCTGACCACGTAGACCAGGAAGACGATCCGGCCCGACCGGATGCCGGCCAACCGGCTGGCCTCCCGGTTGCCGCCCACCGACTCGATGATCATGCCGAGCGCGGTACGGCGGGTGAAGGCCGCGACCAGCAGCGCCGCGCCCAACGCGATGAAGATCGCCAACGGCAGGGTGAGGAAGTGGCCCAGGCCGATCGCCCGGTACGGCCCGGAGTTGATCGTGATGATCTGGCCCTCGGTGATGAGCTGCGCCAGTCCGCGACCGGCCACCATCAGGATCAGCGTGGCGATGATCGGCTGGATACCGATCACCGAGACCAGTACGCCGTTCCAGGCACCGAGGACCAGCGCCACCCCGAGCGCCATCGCCAGCGCGGTCGCCACCGTGACGAAGCTGTTCTGGTCCGGCGCCTGACTGATGTGCAGGCAGGCGATGGCACCGCTGATGGCGCAGATCGACCCGACCGAGAGGTCGATGCCGCCGGTGGAGATGACCAGCGTCATGCCGAGCGCGACCAGGATCAGCGGCGCGCTCAACCGGAGGATGTCGATCGGGGTGCCGTACAGGTGGCCGTTGTTCATCTCGATCGACAGGAAGCCGGGGCGATAGATCGTGTTCGCCGCCAGCATCACCACCAGGACGGCGATCGGCCAGAACAGCCGGTGCCCGAGAAGGGGCTTGATCCGCTCGCTCATGACGACACTCCGCTCCGCTCCGTGCCGCCATGAGGCACCACCGCACTGAGCCCGACGATTCGCTCGCTCCGCTCGCTCATGACGACACCTCATCCCGCTGGGTACCGCTGGCGATGGTCTGCATGACCCGGTCGGCGTCCACCGTGTCGTCGTTGGTCAGGTGCGCGACCATCTCCCGGTCCCGCATGACCGCGATCTTGTGGCTGAGTCGCAGCACCTCCTCCAGCTCGGCGGAGATGAACAGCACCGCCATTCCGCCGTCGGAGAGCTGGACGACCAACTTCTGGATCTCCGCCTTGGCGCCGATGTCGATGCCACGGGTCGGCTCGTCCAGGATGAGCAGCCGGGGCTCGGTGATCAGCCACCGGGCCAGCAGCACCTTCTGCTGGTTACCGCCGGAGAGGTTGCGCACCGGCACCTCGGGGTTGGGCGGGCGGATGCTCAACGCCTTGATGTACTTGTCGACCAGTTCGTCCTGTCGGCGCCGCGGGATGGGCCGCAGCCAGCCACGGGCCGCCTGCATGGCCAGGATCATGTTCTCCCGGACCGACAGGTCGCCGATGATCCCCTCCGCGCGGCGGTTCTCCGAGCAGAACCCGATGCCGTGGTCGATGGCCTGCACCGGGTTACGCAGGCCGGTCGCGTCGCCGCTGACCGCCACCTGGCCCCGGTCGGCGCGGTCCGCGCCGAACAACAGCCGGGCCACCTCGGTACGGCCGGAGCCGAGCAGGCCGGCCAGGCCGACCACCTCGCCGGCGTGGATGGTCAGGCTGAACGGGGCCACCGCGCCCTTGCGCCCGAGGTCGGACACCTCGACGAAGGGCGTGCCGCCCTCCAGGACCGCCAGCTCCCGCCGGGGGTGCTCCTCGATGCGTTCGAGGACGTCGAGTTCCTTGCCGATCATCTTCTCCACCAGCGCGAGCTGCGGCAGCTCGGCGGTCGGGTACTCCCCCACCAGCGTGCCGTTGCGCAGCACGGTGATCCGGTCGGCGATGCCGTAGACCTGGTCGAGGAAGTGGGTGACGAAGAGGATGGCGATGCCCTCGTCGCGCAACTGCCGCATGATCCGGAAGAGCTGTGCCACCTCACCGGCGTCCAGGCTGGACGTGGGCTCGTCGAGGATGAGCACCCGGGCCTGCACGTCGATCGCCCGGGCGATCGCCACCATCTGCTGCACGGCCAGCGAGAAGCTCGCGACCGGCGCGGTGACGTCGATGTCGAGATCCAGGCGGGTCAGCAATTCCCGGGCCCGTCGCCGGACCTCGCCCCAGTGGACGGCGCCGAAGCGGCGCGGCTCCCGGCCGATGAAGATGTTCTCCGCCACCGAGAGGTTGGGGCAGAGGTTGACCTCCTGGTAGACGGTGCTGACGCCGGCCGAGGCGGCCTGCATCGGCCCGCTGAAGGCGACCTGCTCGTCGCCCAGGGTGATGGTGCCCTCGTCGATGCCGTAGACGCCGGTCAACACTTTGATCAGGGTCGACTTGCCGGCGCCGTTCTCGCCCATCAGGGCGTGCACCTCGCCGGGGAAGAGCCGGAAGTCGACGTTGTGGAGTGCGCGCACCCCGGGAAAGGACTTGCTGATCCCGGTCATCGTCAGGACCGGACGGCTATCCGTCATCCCATCAGATCCTCTTCTGGGTTCTCGCGGTACGGAAGGGCCACGGAGCCCCCGTGGCGTCCGCCCGGTCAGCCGTGGGGCCGACCGGGCGGACGTGGCACGGGGGTGTCGGGCCAGGCGCCCAGTCCGTGGGGAAATGGGCGACGCTGCGGGGTCGCCACCTCAGCGGCGACCCCGGGCGTCGATCAGTACTTGCGGTTGGGCAGGGCCTCCTTGGCCTGCTCCTGGGTGAAGGTGGTCTCCTCGGTCTCGATCCGCGGCGGCACCTCTTCACCCGCCTTGACCTTCTTGGCCAGGTCCATCAGCTGTGGGCCGAGCAGCGGGCTGCACTCCGCGATGAAGTTGAACTTGCCGTCGGCCAGGGCCTGCATGCCGTCCTTGACCGCGTCGATGGTGATGATGGTGATGTCCTGGCCGGGCACCTTGCCGGCCGCGGTGATCGCCTCGAGGGCGCCCAGACCCATGTCGTCGTTGTGCGCGAAGAGCACGTCGATCTTCGGGTGGGCCTTGAGGAACTGCTCCATGACCTGCTTGCCGCCGGCCCGGGTGAAGTCACCCGACTGGGAGGCGATGACCTTGAGCTTGGGGTCGGCGGCGATCGCCTCGGCGAAGCCCTTCTTGCGGTCGTTGGCCGGCGCCGAGCCGGTGGTGCCCTGGAGCTCGACGATGTTCACGTCGCCGGTCGCGGCCTTCTTCTCCTCGACCAGCCACTCACCGGAGAGACGACCCTCCTTGACGAAGTCCGAGCCGAGGAAGGTCTTGTACAGCGACTTGTCCGCCGAGTCCACCGCGCGGTCGGTCAGGATGACCGGGATGCCGGCGTCCTTGGCCTCCTTGAGCACCGTGTCCCAACCGGACTCCACCACCGGCGAGAAGGCGATCACGTCGACCTTCTGCTGGATGTAGTTGCGGATCGCCTTGATCTGGTTTTCCTGCTTCTGCTGGGCGTCGTCGAACTTCAGCTCGATGCCCGCCTCCGCCGCCGACTCCTTGATGGAGTTGGTGTTGGCGGTCCGCCAGCCGCTCTCCGCGCCGACCTGGGAGAAGCCCAGGACGAGCTTGCCGTCGTCGCCACCGGCGTCGCTACCGGTGTCGCTGTTACCGCAGGCCGCCACGCTGCCGGCGAGCAGCACGGCGGCGGCGACCGCGATGGCGCGACGACGCGCCATCGGCATTCGCATGTTCCTCATCGGATCTCCTCGAGTGGGTGCGGTTGTCCACGCCGCCCGCCGTGCTGCACGGGCGGCCTGAGTCGGTGGTGCGGATCCTGTGCGGGTGGTGCGAATCAGATCGCGGGTCACCGGGACCCGCGACCGGTCAGGAGTTCGCCGGAGGCGAGGGGCGTTGTCCGTAGACGTTCTGGTAGCGGTCGTAGAGCGCGTCGATGTCGGCCTGCGCCATCGGCACCGGTTGCCCGAGCGCGCGCGCCAGGTGCGCGGTCCGGGCGACGTCCTCGCACATCACCGCGGCCTTGACCGCGGAGCGGGCGTTGCGCCCGATGGTGAAGACGCCGTGATTCTGCATCAGCACTGCGGGCGATCGGTGCCCGGTGAGCGTGCTGACGATGCCCTTGCCGATGTCGTCGCCGCCGATCAGCGCGAACGGGCCCACCGGGATCTCCCCGCCGAACTCGTCGGCCTGCGCGGTCAGGTGGCAGGGGATCGACTCGCCGCGTGCCGCCCAGGCGGTGGCGTACGTGCTGTGGGTGTGCACGACGCCGCCCACCTCGGGCATGGCGCGGTAGACGTACGCGTGCGCCGCGGTGTCGCTGGACGGTGACAACTCTCCCTCGACCGGTACGCCGTCGAGGTCGCAGAGCACCATGTTCTCGGCCGAGAGGTCGTCGTAGTCGACGCCGCTGGGCTTGATGACCATGAGATCGTGGCCCGGCACGCGGGCGGAGACGTTGCCGGCCGTCCAGGCGACCAACCCGTAGCGGGTCAGCTCGCCGTGCAGCCGGGCGACGCTGGCGCGCAACTCGGTCACCAGGGCGGTCAGGTCGTCGCTCATGCCGGCACCTCCACGGTCTCCTGCGGCGTCCCGGTCGACTCGACCGCCGCGTTGCGGATCGCCCGCAGGCGCAGCATCACGTCGTTGGCACCACGGCCGAAGTGGTCGTGCAGCGCGCGGTACTCGGCGTAGAGGGCGTCGTAGGCGCGTACCCGCTCCGGGTCCGGCTGGTAGACGGCCTCGTGCACGCGGCCCATCGTCTGCGCCGCCTCCCGGACCGAGGCGTACGCCCCGGCGGCGACGGCGGCGTGGATCGCTGAGCCGAGCGCCGGGCCCTGGGCGGAACCGATGATGCCCAGCGGCCGGTTGGTGACGTCGGCGTAGATCTGCATGAGCAGCTTGTTCGAGGTGAGCCCACCGGCGATCACCAGGTCGTCGACGGGTACCCCCGCGCCGACGAACGCCTCCACGATCATCCTGGTGCCGTACGCGGTCGCTTCGAGCAGCGCGCGGTAGACGTCCTCCGGCCGGGTGGCCAGGGTCAGGCCGACGATCATCCCGCTCAGGTCGTGGTTGACCAGCAGCGACCGGTTGCCGTTCCACCAGTCCAGCGCGACCAGGCCGTGGGCGCCGACCGGCTGGGCGGCGGCCAGCTCGGTGAGCCGCTCGTGCGAGTCGAGCCCGGCCGGGGCGGCGTGGTTGACGAACCATCCGAAGATGTCGCCGACCCCGCTCTGCCCGGCCTCGTAGCCCCACGCGCCGTCGCTGATGCCACCATCGACGACACCGCACATGCCGGCCACCTCGGCCGGGGTGGTGCCGTTGACCACGTGGCAGGTCGAGGTGCCCATGATGGCCACCAGCCGGCCCGGCTCGATCGCCTGGGCGGAGGCCGCGGTCACGTGCGCGTCGACGTTGCCGACGGCGACCGCGACGCCCTCCGGCAGCCCGGTCCAGGCCGCGGCGGTGGCGGTGAGCCCGCCCGCCTTCGCGCCCAGCGGCATCAGCGGACCGTCCAGTTTGGCCACGAAGTCGCCGAAGTCGGGGTTGAGCGCGGTCAGGTAGTCCACCGACGGGTAGTTGCCGTCCTGGAGGATGCCCTTGTAGCCGGCGGTGCAGACGTTGCGGGTCTCGACGCCGCACAGTTGCCACACGATCCAGTCGGCGGCCTCGACGAAGCGCTCCGCCCGGCGGTAGACCTCCGGGTCCTCCTCCAGGATCTGCAGGCCCTTGGCGAACTGCCACTCGGCGGAGATCTTGCCGCCGTAACGGCCGATCCAGGGTTCCCCCCGCTCGTGGGCCAGCGCGTTGATCCGGTCGGCGTGCGGCTGCGCGGCGTGGTGCTTCCAGAGCTTGACCCAGGCGTGCGGGCGCTGACGCAGCTCCGGCACCTCGCACAGCGGGGTGCCGTCGGCGAGCGTCGGCAGCACCGTGCAGGCGGTGAAGTCGATGCCGATGCCGACGACGTCGGCCGGGTCGACCCCGGCAGCGGCCACCGCCGCCGGAACGGCGTGGCGCAGCACGTCGCGGTAGTCCTCGGGGTCCTGCAACGCCCAGTCGGGCGGCAGCGGGGTGCCGCCGTCCGGTAGGGCGGTGCTGATGACCGCTCTGCGGTATTCGTGCACCGCAGTCCCCAACTCGGCACCGTCGCGGACCCGGACCACCAGGGCCCGTCCCGACAGCGTGCCGTAGTCGACGCCGACGACGTACCGGTCGCCTGCTTCGTCCACTCCGCTCATCTTCACCTCCGGCCGATGACGGACCTCAGTGTTAACGCTCACATCCTGCGCCGTCAAGACACCTGCCGGCAACAGCTCCGTAACGGAGTACACCGAGGGATAGACCACCGTCAACAGGTTACCGAAGGGTGGCGCGCGGCGGTGCCCCCGTCCCAGGTCACGCCGCATCCGGTGGATCGGCGCACGGGCCCGCGTGCGAGCGGACGCGGACCACACCGACGCGCCCTGCGGGGTTGGGCCGTACCGGAGGGCGGGACGAGGGCGCGACCGGCCGCCGCACGCCGGCCCTTGACACACCCCGCCGGGCGCACCCGGCAGCCGCGTACGAGCTGCGCACATCCGTACGCCAGGACGGCACGTGGAGAGCGGCCCACTCCACCGCCCGACAGTCGGCGCAGGACCGTCCGGTCCCGGAAACCGACCCGTTCGGTGGACCCCGAAATGAGCGTTAACATCGCGGATTCATCAGACGATCAAGACGAGGCGGCGTCAGCGCTCCCCGGCCACGTGCACGCCGCCCGATCGCGAGACGCAACTCCCCATTGACGTGCGCGATCACCCCGACGGCGGTCGACGGCATGCACAGCGGACCTCCCGCAGCCACTCCGACCCCCACCCCAAGTGATTTACAGAACTGAATGTCAGCGATAACATTCGCGACATCGATGCTGAGCGTGGCCGGCTGAGGACTCCGTGCGGCCACGGCCGACGGCGACCAGGCCCGCTGCCGCCGGTCACCGGCGCACCCTCGCCCGGCCGGTGCCCTGCCACCACCGGTGCGCCCACGGGCGACGCACCACGCACCCGTACCGCCACCGCCGCACGGGCACGTCGTGGTCGGTCATCGACGAACGACACCTGTTGGCTCCCATGACCTTGAAGGAGGTCCGCATGCGCGCACGACCACGATGGTTGGCCGTCCTGAGCGTCCTGATGTTGACGCTCACGGCCGTCGTCGTCGACGGGCTCCACTCGCCGAAACCCGCCCAGGCACTCAACAACGGGGTGGCGCGTACGCCACCGATGGGCTGGAACACCTGGAACACCTTCGGGTGCAACATCAACGAGGCCCTGATCCATCAGATGGCCGACGCGATCGTCTCCACCGGGATGCGCGACCTCGGCTACAAGTACGTCGTCGTCGACGACTGCTGGTTCGACCCGAACCGCGACGCCCAGGGCAACCTGCGGGCCCACGCCGGCCGGTTCCCCAGCGGCATGAAGGCGCTCGGCGACTACCTGCACGCCCGGGGTCTGCTCTTCGGGATCTATCAGGTGCCTCGGGAGAAGACCTGCGCCCAGTACTTCGGCGCGTGGCCGGGCTCCACCGGCAGCCTGGGACACGAATACCAGGACGCCCGCCAGTTCGCCGCCTGGGGCGTGGACTTCCTCAAGTACGACTGGTGCTCCCCGTGGGGCACCATCAACGACCAGGTCGCGGGCTTCTCCCTGATGCGTGACGCGCTGGCCGCCACCGGCCGACCGATCGTCTACAGCATCAACCCGAACAGCATCCACGAGAAGACCGGCCCGCAGCGCAACTGGGGCGACATCGCCAACATGTGGCGGACCACCGAGGACATCACCAACTCGTGGAACACCGGGCAGACCAACGGCTACCCGATGGGCGTGCAGAACATCATCAACGTCACGGTGCCCCTCGCGCCGTACGCCGCACCGGGCGCCTTCAACGACCAGGACATGATGGTGGTCGGCAACGGGGGCATGAACGACACCGAGATGCGCAGCCACTTCGCGCTCTGGTCGATCATGGCGTCGCCGCTGATCGCCGGCAACGACATCCGCAGCGCCAGCGCGGCGACCCTGACCATCCTGCGCAACCAGCAGCTGATCGCCATCAACCAGGACCCGCTCGGCCTGCAGGCCGTGCAGGTGTCCAACGACGGCACCCGCCGGGTGCTGGCCAAACGGCTGGCCAACGGCGACGTCGCGGTGGCCCTGCTCAACCAGGGATCGTCCACCACCACCGTGTCCACCACGGCGGCGGCGATCGGCAAGTCCGGCAGCTCGTTCACGCTCCGCGACGCCTGGACCAACGGCACCTCGACCAGCACCGGCGCGATCTCCGCCAGCGTGCCGGCGCACGGCACGGCGGTCTTCCGGGTCAGCGGCGGCGGGGTGACCAACCCGCCGACCACCTTCCGGCTACGCAGCGAGTCCTCCGGCCGGTGCCTCGACGTCAACAACGGCGGCACCGCCAACGGCACCGCCACGCTGATCTGGGACTGCCACAGCAACAGCAACCAGAGCTTCACCCAGAACGGCCAGAGCCTCCAGGTGCTCGGCAAGTGCCTGGACATCTCCACCACCGCCACCGCCGGCAGCCCGGTGCAGATCTGGGACTGCAACGGGGGCACCAACCAGCAGTGGACCTTCAACGGCAACGGCACCGTCAGCAGCGTCCGGTTCCCGAACCTCTGCCTGGACGTGAACAACAACGGGACCGCGAACGGCACCACGGTCCTGGTCTGGAACTGCCACACCGCCGCCAACCAACGGTGGAGCCGGGCCTGACCCGGACCATCGGCGCGGACCCGTCGCCCGGCGCGACCGGGTGACGGGCCGGGCGGGTGCTCCGACACCCGCCCGGTCCGCCGCGCCCGGCGTCGACCCCCTCAGCGGGTACGTCCCGACAGGCGAGGCGCTGCGTCGGGTTGCCGCCACCCGGCGCTCAGCCGCAGCGGGCGGGCGGCTCACGGCGGGCCGTCGTCGGCGTGGTACACCGACCGGCGGTGGTGGTGTCGTGCGGCACCGGCGCGCACATGCCCAACGGGTCGTCGAGCAGCGGGGCGAACCCGAGTTCGGCGGCGCCGACCAGGGTCGCGTCGTCACCGAGCGCGGCGGTACGCAGGCGCACGCTCTCCCGGGCGACCGGCAGCACGTTGCGGGCTATCCGGCTGCGCACCTGGGCCGCCGCGCCCGGGTACACGTCGCACAGCATCCCGCCGAAGACGACCATGCCGGGGTTGAACAGGTTGATCAGGTTGGCCACGCCGATGCCGAGCCAGTCCCCGATCCGCCGGAACGCCTCGCGCGCGGCCGGGTCACCACGGTCGGCGTCGTCGGCGACCGACCGGATGGCCGACCGGCCGAACATCTCGGCGGGACGACCGGCGACGTCGAGCAGGGCCCGCTCGCCCACCTCCGCCTCCAGGCAGCCGGACGAGCCGCAGCCGCACGGCCGCCCGTCGTACGGGTTCACCACCATGTGCCCCAGCTCGCAGCCGTAGCCGCCGTGGCCACCGAGCAGCCGCCCGCCGACGATGATGCCGCCACCGACGCCGACGTCACCGTGCAGGTAGACGAGGTTGTCGAAGCCGACACCCGCACCGCGCCGCTGCTCGGCCTGGGCCCCGAGATGGGCCTCGTTGCCGACCGCGACCGGCAGGCCCAGCCCGAGGCGGCGGCCGAGTTCCGCGCCGAAGTCCTGGTCCACCCAGCCCAGGTCCGGTCCGAACCGGACCATCCCGTCACCGGGCCGGATCATCCCGCAGTACGAGGCGCCGATGCCCACGCATCGCGCCTGCGGCGGCGCGGCACGGTGCAGCTGGCGACCGAAGCGGGCCAGCACCGCCACCACGCGGTGCAGGTCCGGCCCGGCGCGCGGGCGAACCGCCTCGCGGCGGTCCAGGATCGCCCCGCCCAGGCCGACCCGAGCGGCCACCAGCCGGTCCACCGCCACGTCGAAGGCCAACACATAGAACCGGTCGGCCGAGGGCCGGACCATCAGCGAGGGGCGACCGGCGCGGCCGGTGTCGGTCGGCAGCTCCTCGTGGACCAGGCCCGCCCGGCTCAGCTCGGTGGTCAACGCCATGATGGTGCTGCGGTTGACGCCCATCCGCTCGGCCAGCCCGGCGCGCGACGTCGGGCCGTCGAGGTGCACGTGCCGCAGCAGCGTGCCGGCGTTGCGCCGACGGATCTCCTCCTGGACCAACCCGACCTCCGGCTTCAGCGACGGTGCGTACGGCCGACGGGAGGGAGTGTGTCCAAGCAGTGGGACGACGTCAAGCGCGGGTCGACCGTGGACCGGTCGACCCGCGCCGGAGCCCGGGGTCGACGTCCTCGGACGCGCCGAGGACGTCGACGCACGGCCTAACGGCTCGCGCCGGCACGCCGCTTGTTGTAGACGTCGAAGGCGACGGCGACGAGCAGCACCAGGCCCTTCACCACCGACTGCATCGACTGGTCCACGCCCATCAACTGCATGCCGTTGCTCATCACCGCCATGATCAGGCCACCGACCATCGCGCCGACGACCGTGCCGACGCCACCGGTGACGGCGGCGCCGCCGATGAAGGCCGCTGCGATCGCGTCGAGTTCGAACATGTTGCCGGCGGCGGGCTGTGCGCCGTTGGAGCGCGAGGAGAAGATGATGCCGGCCACGGCCGACAGGAAGCCCATGTTGACGAAGATCCAGAAGTTGACGGTCTTCACCTTGACGCCGGACAGCATCGCCGCGGGCAGGTTGCCGCCGATGGCGTACACCTGCCGGCCGAAGACCGTCCGCCGGGTGAGCATGCCGTAGACCAGCACCAGCGCGGCGAGGATGATCAGCACGATGGGCAGGCCCCGGGCGTGCGCGAGCTGCCAGGCGAAGTACATGACCACCGCGCCGACCAGCGCCATCCGCGCGACGAACAGCGCGAAGGACTCCACCGGCTGCTGGTAGCGGATGCGCGCCACCCGGGTCCGGAAGCAGCTCACCACGTAACCGGCCACCGCGATGGCGCCGATGAGCAGTGTGAAGGCGTCGTACCCGTCACCACCGATGAGTCCGTTGAGGAAGCCCGCGGCGATCCTGTTGTACTCGGCCGGGAACGGCGACAGCGAGATGTTGTCCAGCACCCGCAGGGTCAGACCACGGAACAGCAGCATGCCGGCCAGGGTCACGATGAAGGCGGGAATGCCGACGTACGCGACCCAGAAGCCGTGCCACGCGCCGACCGCCAGTCCGACCAGCAGCGCGGCCACCACGCCCATCCACCAGGGTTGACCCTGCCGGATCACCACCACGGCGGAGACCGCGCCGGTCAACGCGACCACCGAGCCGACCGACAGGTCGATGTGCCCGCCGATGATCACGATGACCATGCCGATCGCGAGCACCAGGATGTACGAATACTGCAGGACGATGTTGGTGATGTTGCCCGGGCTCAGCGAGAGTCCGTCGGTGAGGAACGCGAAGAGCGCGACGATGACGACGAGGGCGACGAAGATGCCGCTCTGCCGCAGGTTGTTCATGATGAGCGTACGAGGGTCGCTGCTGCCCACGTGCAGCGCGGCGGCGGGAGCACTCTCGTTCGACGGGCCCTTCGACACCGAGGAGGGCTTGGTGCTGGTCATCCGACGGTTTCCTTGTCCTTCGCCATGAGTTCCATGAGCTTCTCCTGGGTGGCCTCGCCGACCGGCACCATGCCGGTGATCCGCCCTGCCGACATCGTGTAGATGCGGTCGCACATGCCGAGCAGCTCGGGCAGCTCCGAGCTGATGATGATCACCGCTTTACCGGCGGCGACCAACTGGTTGACGATCGTGTAGATCTCGAACTTCGCGCCGACGTCGATGCCCCGCGTCGGCTCGTCCAGGATCAGCACGTCCGGGTCGGTGAAGAGCCACTTCGACAGCACGACCTTCTGCTGGTTGCCACCGGAGAGCTTGCCCACCACCGACATCACGCTCGGCGCCTTGATGTGCATGTCGCGCCGGCTGGCCTCGGCGACCTTGGTCTCCTCGTTGTCGTGCACCCAGCCGAGGTGGGCGAGCTTACGCAACCCCGCCGCCGAGACGTTGTGCCGGATGTCGTCGATGAGGTTCAGGCCGTACCGTTTGCGGTCCTCGGTGGCGTACGCGATGCCGTTGCGGATCGCCTCCGCGACGGACCGTGCCCGGACCTCGCGGCCGTGCATGACCAGTCGGCCGGAGATGTCCCGGCCGTACGACCGGCCGAAGACGCTCATCGCCAGTTCGGTCCGCCCGGCGCCCATCAGCCCGGCGATGCCGACCACCTCGCCGGCGCGCACGTTCAGGGCGGCGTTCTGGACGACCAGCCGGTCCTGCGTCGGGTGCCGCACCGACCAGTCCTCGATCCGCAGCACCTCCGCGCCCGGCGACGAGACCCGGTCGGGATAGAAGCTGTCCAGGTCGCGGCCGACCATGCCACGGATGATCCGCTCCTGGGTCACCTCGCCGGAGGCCATCTCCAGCCGTTCCACGGTCCGGCCGTCGCGCAGCACGGTGGTCGAGTCGGCGATGGCCGTGATCTCGTTGAGCTTGTGCGAGATCATGATGCAGGTGATGCCCTGGTCGCGCAGCCGTCGCATCAGGTCGAGCAGGTGCGCCGAGTCGATGTCGTTGAGCGCGGCGGTCGGCTCGTCCAGGATGAGCAGCCGGACCTTCTTCGAGATCGCCTTGGCGATCTCGACCAGCTGCTGCTTGCCGACGCCGAGCTGCACCACCGGGGTCACCGGGTTCTCCGGCAGCCCGACCGAGGCGAGCAACTCCGCGGCCTCGGCGTTGGTGCGGTTCCAGTCGATCAGGCCGCTACGGCCCCGACGCTCGTTGCCGAGGAAGATGTTCTCGGCGATCGACAGGTACGGCACCAGGGCGAGTTCCTGGTGGATGATGACGATGCCCCGGTCCTCGCTGTCCCGGATGCCGCGAAAGTTCGCCGGTGCGCCGTCGAAGAGGATCTCGCCGTCGTAGCTGCCGGACGGATAGACGCCCGACAGCACCTTCATCAGGGTGGACTTGCCGGCGCCGTTCTCGCCGCAGATGGCGTGGATCTCCCCCCGGCGTACGGCGAGGGAGACGTCCTGGAGCGCCGCCACCCCGGGGAACGTCTTGGTGATGTGACGCATCTCGAGGATGTGGTCGTCCATCTGCACCGTCCTGGCGATGTGTGTGGTGAGGGCTGTACTGGAAATCGGAGGGTCGATGCGGGTGGGGCTCGGCGGCGGAGTTGTGCACGGTCATCGGGAAGAGCGCCGGGTTGACGAGGTGGTCACCCCGGCGGATCGACTCGTCGAGGAACGCGTCGATGTCC
>NZ_JBSFSO010000055.1:0-41690 GCF_053589795.1 Micromonospora sp. NPDC003241
GCCGCGCCGCGCCCAGCGCCGCGCCGCGCCCAGCGCCGCGCCGCGCCCAGCGCCGCGCCGCGTCGGCACCCAGCGTCGCGCGCCCGCGCCGTGCCTGTGCGCCCGCACCTCGCGTCGCGCCCGCACCCCACGTCGCGTCGGCACCCCGCGTCGCGCGCCCGCGCCGCACCTGTGCGCCCGCATCCCGCGTCGTGCCCGCGTGCCATGGGCCGTATGTCACGCACCGTGCGCCGCACTTGCATGCCGAGTGCCGTGCGCCGCACTGGCATGCCGCGTGCCGCGCAAGATCGCGCTCGATCCAGGATCGAGTGGTCTCGTCGTGTTCGTGAAGCCACTCGATCCTGGATCGAGCACGGTCTTGGGTGGTCAACCCATCGGTTGCGGTAGGTCGGGCCGCCCTTGCGACGCGCCCGACCTGTCCGGCCTCGCCGGTGGGCGGCGGATCGGCACGACGGGGCCGGTGCGCACGGCAGTCGGGTCCGGCGCGCCAAACGGCAGTCGGGTGCGGCGCGCCAAACGGCGGTGGGGTGCAGCGCGTCGAGTGTCGGTGCGCACGACAGTCGGGCGGGGCGGTCAGGTGCGGCACGGTGAGGCCGACAGCAGGTCATCATCACCGGGCACCGGCTGGTCCGTGCGGCGGTCGGGTGCGGCGTGCTGCCAGGCGGCGGTCGGGTGCGGCACGGTGAGGCCGGTGCATACGACGGTCGGGTGCGGCGCGACGAGTGTGGGTCCGTGCCGCAGCCGGGTAGGGCGGTTGGGTGCGGCGTGTCAGGCGGTGGTGCGTACGGCGGTAGGGTCGCGGGACGCCGAATGGGGGTGGGGACGATGCTGCCGCAGTTGGCGGTGCCGCCGGGGATCGAGGCGGAGCGGGTGATCACGACCGTGCTGGCCGACCTGCGGTCCGGCGAGCACCGGGGTGTGGTGGTCGACTCGCCACCCGGGGCGGGCAAGTCCACGCTGGTGGTGCGGGCTGCCGTCGAACTGGCCGGCACCGGCGAGCCGCTGATGATCATCGCGCAGACCAACGAGCAGGTCGACGACCTGATCGACCGGCTTGCCCGGAAGGCACCCGAGCTGCGGATCGGGCGGCTTTCCGCCGGGGACTACCGGCCGTCGGAGCGGGTGAGCGCACACGACCAGGTCCGGATCGCCGCGAAGGTCACCGACCTCGCCGCCTCGGCCGTGGTCATCGGTACGGCCGCAAAGTGGGCCACGGTCGCCGAGGGCTCGTGGCCGTGGGCGATCGTGGACGAGGCGTACCAGATGCGCTCGGACGCGTTGCTGCGCGTGGCCGGCAGGTTCGAACGGGCGCTGTTCGTGGGTGATCCCGGGCAGCTCGATCCGTTCTCCACCGTCGAGACCGGCCGGTGGGCGGGGCTGACCTGGGATCCGATGCAGTCGGCGGTGGCCGTACTGCTGCGGCACAACCCGGAGTTGCCGGTGCACCGGCTGCCCGTGTCGTGGCGGCTGCCGTCCTCGGCCGCCCCGGTCGTGTCGCGGGCGTTCTACCCTTTCACCGAGTTCCGTGCCGGCACGGTCGCCACCCAGCGGGCGCTGCACTTCACCGAGGCGGGGTCGGGCGATGCCCTCGACCGGGCGGTGGAGTTGGCCGCCGCCGACGGTTGGGCGCTCTATGAGCTGCCGGCCCGGCACACCCTGCGTACCGACGCCGAGGCCGCCGCCGCGTGTGCCGCGCTCGCCCTGCGGGTGCTGCGGCGCGGTGCGGTCGCGATCTGCGAGCAGTCGCCCGGCGGCGCCCCGGTGACGGCGGACCGGATCGCCGTCGGTGCCGCGCACCGCGACCAGGTCGCGGTGATCCGGTCGCTGCTGGGCGAGGCGGGAGCGGGCATCACCGTGGACACCGCCAACCGGCTCCAGGGCCGCGAGTACGACATGACGATCGTGCTGCACCCGCTCTCCGGCCGCCGCGACGCGACCGCCTTCCACCTGGAGTCGGGGCGACTCTGCGTGCTCGCCTCCCGGCACCGGCAGGCCTGCGTGGTGGTGGCCCGCGCGGGCATCGGCGAGCTGCTGGACGCTCACCCGTCGACCGAGGCGCCGCAACTGGACGTGCCGGTGAAGTTCCCCGACGGCTGGGAGGCCAACCAGGCCGTCCTCGCCCACCTGGCGGCGCTCGGCCCGGTCGGCCCCGACGCGTGACCTCGGGCGCCCCAACCCGGCAGCCGGCCCCGCCCGGCACCACCGCCGGTCAGGCCGTCGTCGGGCAGCCCGCCGTGAGCCAGGCGCCATCGGTCAGCCCGCCGTAGGTCAGCCCGCCGTGAGCCAGGCCGTCATAGGTCAGGCCGCCGTGAGCCAGCCCGCCGTGGGCCAGCCCGCCGTAGGTCAGCCCGTCGTGAGCCAGGCCGCCGTGAGCCAGCCCGCTGTGGGTCGGCCCGTCGTGGGTCAGCCCGTCGTCGGTCGGGCCGCCGTGGGCAAGGCCGCCGTGGGCAAGGCCGCCGTGGGGCAGGCCGTCGTGGGCAAGGCCGCCGTCGGTCGGCGGGGAGAGGCCGACCAGCGCGGTGCCGTGGCCGATCGGTACGGGTCTGTCGGTGGTGTCGGATACCGTCGGGTGCCATGAGGGCGCGGCCCAGCGGCGTGATGATCGGACGGGACCATCCCGCCGGTCTGCTGCGCGCCGAGGTCGACCGGGCTGCCGCCAGTCACGGTGGGCTGGTCTTGGTCACCGGCGAGCCGGGGATCGGCAAGACGACCCTGGTCACGTCGGCCGCCGACGAGGCCCGTCGGCAGGGTGCGCTGGTGCTCGGGGCGGCCTGCTGGGACTCGGCCAGCGCGCCCGGCTACTGGCCCTGGGTGCAGGTGCTGCGCGGTCTGCGCCGATCGCCGGAGGACTGGGCGGTGGCCCGCGAGTCGGCCGAGCCGGCGTTGCGGCTGCTGCTCGGCGAGGTGGATCCCACGCCGAGGTCGCATGGCTCGGCGCTGATGACGCCGGTCACCACGAGCGCGGACGGGCTGCTGCCGCCGACGGTCGGGCACGGTGACGGTGACACGGCCGAGCGGGAGGCGTTCGCGCTCTACGACTCGGTCACCGCCGCCCTGGTCGCGGTCTCCCAGCGCCGGCCGGTGCTGGTGGTCCTGGACGACCTGCACTGGTCCGACGCGGCGTCGGTGCGGCTGCTGCGGTTCGCCGCCCAGCACACCTGGTTCGAGCGGTTGCTGCTGGTCGGGACGTACCGGGACGCGGAGGTGGAGGCGGAGGACCATCCGCTGCGGCCGCTGCTGATGTCGCTGGTGGCCAAGGCCACCCCGATCACCCTCACCGGCCTGTCCCGGGACGAGGTCGGCGCGTTGATGACCCGCACCGCCGGCCGGGAACCGGATCCGCACTGCGTCGACGACGTGTACCGGCGTACCGGCGGCAACCCGTTCTTCGTGGAGCAGACCGCCCGGCTGTGGCACTCCGACGGGCAACTGGCCGGCATCCCGCCCGGCGTACGCGAGGTGGTGCGGCGGCGGCTCGACCGGTTGCCCGCCGAGGTGGTCGACGTGCTGACCGTCGCCGCGGTGCTCGGGCGGGAGTTCCACGCGGCCGTCCTGGCGGCGAGTGCCGGTCGGCCACCGGCCCGGCTCGACGCCCTGCTGGACGTGGCGGTGGCCGCACGGCTCGTGCTCTCCGGCGGCGACGGCCGGTACACCTTCGCGCACGACCTGGTCCGCGAGACGCTGTACGACGGTCTCGTCGACGGTGAGCGCCGGGTGCGGCACGCCGCCGTCGTCCGCGCCGTCGATGAGCACGCCGCGCTCGGCGAGTGGCTGATCCCGGCCGACCTGGCCCGGCACGCCTGGCTCGCCGACGCGCACCTGGAGGCGTACCGGCGCGCGGAGTTGCTGCTCGCCGCCGCGCGGGACGCCGCCTGCCGGTTGGCGTTGGAGGAGTCGGCCGTGCACCTGCGTCGGGCGGCGACGGTGGCGACGGACCCGTCCCAACGGATCAAGATCATGATCGAGTTGGCCGACCGCCTCTTCCACACCGGCGGCCGGGACGAGGCCGACCAGATCCTCGCGGACACCGCCGCCCTGGCGCTGACCACCGACGAGCCGGCCCTGCTGGCCCGGTTCGCCCTCAACGTGCACCGGCACCGCCAGACCAATCCCCGGATCGCCGTCGACGCCGAGGGCCTGGTCCGTGAGGCGTACCGCCGGCTCGTCGGCGAGCCCGCCGAGGTGGCCCCGGTCGGCCGGTTGGAGGCCGACCTGATCACCGCCACCGAAGCCCTCGCCCGGCGGGTGCACGACGACGACGCCCTCGCCTTCAGCCTCTGGGCACGACACGACGCCACCTGGGGGCCGGGCACCGCAGCCGACCGGGTCGCGCTGACCGCCGAGATCCGCGAGGTGGCCCGGCGGGGCGGCGACCAGGAGACCGAGTTGTGGGCCACCTCGCTGCGCTGGGTGGCGTTGCTCGAACTCGGCGATCCCCGCTACCAGGACGAGCTGACCGCGTTCGTGACGACCGCCCGACAGACCGGCAGACCGCGCCACCAGATGGCGGCGGCCATCGACGGCGGCATCACCAGCGCCTTCCGAGGCGACTTCACCGAGGCCGACACCTGCTTCTTCGAGTTGGGTGACCTCGACGAGTGGGAGCACGCCGACCACAGCTTCCTCGGCCACCACCTGCGCTGGTCATACCTGATGCTGCGGGGCGAGTTCGACACGGCGGACGAGCTGGTCGACGGGCTGAACGACGGCGAGCATCCGCACCGTGCGCTGCTGCGGGGCATCACCGCCGCCGAACGCGGCGACCACCGCACCGCCACCCGGATCACCGCCGGACTCGACGCCGCCGGAGCCACGTACACCGGTCCGGTCGCCCCGCTCTGGTTGCGACTGCGCGCCCAGGCCACGGTCGCCGAGCCGGAGCGGTGCGCCGAGGCGCGACAGGCGCTGCTGCCGTACCAGGGGCAGTGGCTGGTCTCGTTGTTCGGCTGCGACCTGAGTGGCCCGGTGGACCACTGGCTGGGCGTGGTCGACGCCGCCGACCGGCGGTGGGACGACGCGGTCACCCGGTTCACCGCAGCTCGCGACGCCGCCGACCGGATGGGCGCCCGACCGTGGGCCCTGTTCGCCCGGGTGGCGCTCGCCGACGCCCTCGTCGCCCGGGGCGATCCGGGGGACGCCGCCACCGCCGCCGCGATCCGGACGACCGCCCGGGACGAGGCCCGCGACCTCGATCTGCCGCAGGTGCTCGCCCGACTCGCCGACGACACTCCGCGCGGTCGCTCGGCCCCGGCCCCGACGGGTACGCCGACCGGCCCGGAACCCGTGCCACCGGCCCCGACGTACGAGTTCCGCCGCGACGGGGCGGTCTGGCGACTCACCTATCAGGGCGCCACCGTGCACCTGCCGGATGCCAAGGGGCTGCACGACCTGCGGCTGCTGCTCGGTCGGCCCGGTGTCGACGTGCCCGCCGTCGAGCTGCTCGACCCGGCCGCCGGTCCGGAGCTGGTGGCGGCCCGGCGGATGGGCGGCGACGAGATGCTCGACGAGGAGGCGAAGAACCGCTACCGACGTCACCTGACCCGCCTCGACGACGAGATCGACCGGGCGGCGAGCCGTGGCGACGAGTCGAAGGTGGCCGTGCTGGACGCCGAACGCGGTGCGTTGATCGCGCAGTTGCGGTCGGCCGCCGGGCTGGCCGGGCGGACCCGCCGACTGGGTGACGAGGCGGAGCGGGCCCGCAAGACGGTCACCGCCCGGATCAGGGACACTCTGCGCCGCCTCGACGAACGACATCCGCCGCTGGCCGGACACCTGCGCGAGACCGTCTCCACCGGTGCCGCCTGCCGCTATCTTCCCGGCGTGCCGGTGCCCTGGCGGCTGTGACCGGCCGGCTCCGGGAGCACCCTCCTGGGCGGGGGCGCTGCCCGGAGCCGGTCCGGCGGTCGAGGGTCAGCGGCGGTTGTAGCGATACATCGTGAGGCTGCCGAAGACCACCACGAACAACACGCTCCAGCCGAAGGTCCACATCATGCTCGACGTGTCCGACGTGCCGCCCATCGCGGCGCGGACCGAGGACACCAGGTGCGTGATCGGGTTCGCCTTGACGAACGCCTGGAGCCAGCCGGGCATGGTGGACGGGTCGACGAAGACGTTGCTCAGGAAGGTCAGCGGGAACAGCACCATCATGCTGACGCCCATCACCGACTTCTCGTTGCGCATGATCAGCCCGAACAGCGTCCAGACCCAGGAGAACGCGAACGAGAAGACCACCAGCAGGCCGATCCCGGCGAGCACCCCGAGCAGCCCGCCCTCGGGACGGAAGCCGAGCACCAGTCCCAGGGTGAGGATCACCGTGGCGGCGAGGACGTAGCGCAGCACGTCCCCGAAGATCATGCCGACCAGGGCGGCGGGCCGCCACACCGGCAGCGTCCGGAACCGGTCGAAGATGCCCTTCTCGATGTCGGTGTTCAGCCCGACGGCGGTGTACATGGTGATCATCACGACGCTGGTCACCATGATGCCCGGCAGGAAGAACTGCAGGTAGTCACGCGGATCGCCGGCGAGCGCGCCGCCGAACAGGTACGTGAACATCAGCACCATGATGATCGGGAACATGGTGACGTCGAAGAGCTGCTCCGGCACGTGCTTGATCTTCAGCATGGCGCGCCAGCTGAAGGTCAGCGACGCCGCGAGCGGGCTCGGGCGGGGCGGGCGCGCCGCCGGTGCGAGCACCGTCGCCAACGCCTCCGAGGAGGGTACGTAGACCGACGGTGCCGGGCCGGTGGAGGTGGCGGTGTCGCTGCTCATCGGGCTGCCTCCAGCTCGTCGTCGCGCTCGGCGGTCGGCTCGGCGGGACGGTCGGTCAGGGCCAGGAAGACCTCGTCCAGGCTCGGCTGGCCGAGCGAGAAGTCGTCCACCACGATCCCGGCGCGGGTCAGCTCGCCCAGTGCCTGGGCGGCCTGCGCGCTGGCGTCGAGGTCGCTGCCGGCCTCGCCGACCCGCGCGGTGATCGCCACCGGGTCGGCGTCCAGTTGCACCGCCACACCGAGCACGGTCTCCAGCAGCCGCTGCGCCTCGGGGCGCTGGTCCGCGTCCCGCAGCCGCAGGTGCACGGTGCCGGATCCGACCGAGGACTTGAGTTCGCCCGGGGTGCCCTCCGCGATCACCCGGCCGTGGTCGACCACCGCGATCCGTCCGGCCAACTGGTCGGCCTCGTCCAGGTACTGCGTGGTCAGCAGCACCGTCGTGCCGTGTGCCACCACCGCCCGGACGATCTCCCACACCTGGTTGCGGCTGCGCGGGTCGAGCCCGGTCGTGGGCTCGTCGAGGAAGAGCAGGTCCGGGGTACTGAGGATGCTGGCCGCGATGTCGATGCGTCGGCGCATGCCGCCTGAGTACTTCTTGACCTGTCGCCCGGCCGCCTCGGTCAGCCCGAACGCGGCCAGCAACTGCGCGGCCCGCTCCCGTGCGGCCGGCTTACGGAGGCCGAGCAGCCGGCCCAGCAGGACCAGGTTCTCGGTGCCGGTCAGGTCCTCGTCCACCGAGGCGTACTGGCCGGTCAGGCTGACCCGGGCGCGGACCGCGTCGGCCTCGGTGACCACGTCGTGCCCGAAGATCCGGGCCCGCCCGCCGTCCGGACGCAGCAACGTCGCCAGGATCCGGACCGCGGTGGTCTTCCCGGCGCCGTTCGGCCCGAGTACCCCGTACACGGCACCTGCGGGCACCTGGAGGTCGAGTCCGGCGAGCGCCCGCGTCTCACCGAACGACCGGGTCAGGCCCTCGGCCTCGATGGCGAGGCCGGTGGTGCGTCTATTCATGATCTCGGTGTTTCCTTCCGTTCGTCCCCGTCGCCGTCCGCCTGCTACAACGACGTCGTCGTGCTACAGGCGCGAGATCACGGACAGCCGCCGCTAGATCCGATCTAGCGGCGGCTGTGGTGCGCCGGTTCGCCCGGGGTGGCGGGGCCACCCGACGGTCAGGCCGGAATGTAGTCGAAGGTGTCCGGGTGGGCACCCTGCCGACCGGCATCGCCCCGGCCCAGCAGCGTGATCCGTTCCATGGTGGCGTCGTCCAGCGCGAAGTCGAAGATGCCGGCGTTCTCCTCGATCCGCGTCGGCGTGGTCGACTTGGGGAAGATCACGTCGCCCCGCTGGACGTGCCAGCGCAGCACCACCTGGGCCGGCGTCCGACCGACCTGCTCGGCGATGTCGGCGATGGTCGGGTCACCGAGCACCGCGCCCTGGGCGATCGGCGACCAGGCCTGGGTGACGATGCCGTTCTTCGCGCCGTACTCGCGTACCTCGTCGTTCGGGAAGTACGGGTGCGCCTCGATCTGGTTGACCGCCGGCACCACCTCGGTCTCGGCGGCCAGCCGTTCCAGGTGCGGCACCTGGAAGTTGGACACGCCGATCGACTTCGCCCGGCCGTCGGCGCGGAACTCCTCCAGCACCTTCCAGGTGGAGACGAAGTCGCCGTCATAGCGGGTCGGCAGCGGCCAGTGGATGAGGAAGAGGTCGATGTAGTCGGTCCGCAGCGCGTCCAGCGTCGCCTGGAACGCCGTGCGCGCGTCGTCGGGCCGGTGGCAGGCGTTGCTCAGCTTGCTGGTGACGAAGACGTCCTCCCGGGCCACCCCGGCGGTGCGTACGCCCTGGCCGACCTCGGCCTCGTTGCCGTACATCTCGGCGGTGTCGACGTGCCGGTAGCCGACGTCCAGCGCGGTGCGTACCGCGTCGGCGGTGTCCTTCGGGTCGATCTGGAACACCCCGAACCCGATCTGCGGGATCGAGTTGCCGTCGTTGAGGGAAATGTCCGGAATCGTGCTTGTCATGGGGTCGACATACCCGCTGACCGGCCTCTTCTCACGCCCAGGTCTGCCGTCAGAGGCGGCGCAGGGCGGTGGAGTCCAGGCGGTAGCCGATGGTGGCGTCCACGATCCGCTCGACCAGTTCCGCCTTGCGCAGTCCGCCGAGACCGCGCAGGCCGACCTGCGCGGCCAGCTCCCGCAGCTCGCGTGTCGACCGCTCCGACAGGTACGCCGTGCCGTCGGCCCGGCTGGTCATGGCCGCCAGCCGGGCGGCCACCCGCGCCGGGTCGGCGGCCTCCGTCGCCCTCACGCGGGTTGCAGGTGGTCGAGGAACTCGGTGGCGAGCTGGCGCAGCTCGGCGCGGACGGCGGGCACGGTGACCCGGTCGCGCAGCACCACCGGCACCCCGCGCGGGGTGTTCGTGGCGTAGAGGGTGACGTTCTCCCGCAGCGCCGTCGGGAAGACCGGCAGCCCCAGGTTGCGAACCTGGTCCATGTAGCCCTGGTGGGTGGCGATCGGCCGCTGCGCGAGCAACTGGATCATCGTGAAGACCACGCCGGCCACGCCGGGGGCGACCTTCTGGTGTCGGCGTACGGTGGCGAACCGTCGGGCGTCGGCGTTGTACTGCTCGACCAGCTCCCGCACGTTGCCGTGCAGATAGTCGATGCCGAGGGTGGACAGGTAGTCGGCCTTGGCCGGGATCACCAGATGGTCGCTGGCGATGATGGCGGACTGCGTGACCACGTTGAAGTTCGGCGGACAGTCGATCAGCACCATGTCGTACGGCTCCAGCCCGTCGGCGAGCAGCCCCTCGGCGAGCGAGCCGCGTACCCGGAACAGCTCGGCGTCGTACTCCTCGCCACCGGCGACGCTGCGGGCCAGTGCCAGGTCGATGTCGACCAGTTGCAGATGCGAGGCGATCAGGTCGAGTCGGCCGGCTCCGGAGAGCCGACTGTTCGCCGGCCCGGGGGAGACCACCAGGTCACCGAGCGTGATCGTGGTGTCGCCATCACGCAGGCCGTCGTACCACCGCTTGATGGTCCGGGAGTCGCGTAACCGCTCCCGCCAGTCGTCCGGGTCGTAGAAGCCAAAGGTCAGGCTGGCTTGCGGGTCGAGGTCGATGAGCAGCACCTTCAGCCCTCGGTTGGCCAGTTCGGCCCCGAGGTTGGCGGTCACCGTGGTCTTGCCGACCCCACCCTTGTAGTTGATTACGGACACCACGTACATCGACGTACCTCCCCAGACCTGGGAACGGTAGTCGGCCACCCTGGGTGAATTCGATCATCCGCGCGACTTTTCCGTGTAGCACGTAACTACGTATGTTCGTATTATCGAGTCATGGCGGATGTGGAGGAGCGGCTGGCGGCGCTGGAGGCGCAGGTCGCGGCGCTTGTCGAGCGACCCGGTGTGCCGCCTGAGCCGACCACCCCGGCGGCGGGCGCCTTCTGGGCCCTCGACGGACTCAGGCAGCGGCTGCCCGCCGGCAGCGCGGGTGCCGTGCTCTACACCGGCACCGTCCGGGTCGCCGGGCGGTCCTACGACTGGCAGTACGGCCGGGAGGTGGACGACCTGCTCGCCGGTGACTGGGCCGAGCTGCCCGGCATCCTCGCCGCCCTGGGCCACCCGGTGCGGCTGCGCCTGCTGCGGGAGATCCTCACCGGCCGGCAGAGCACCGCCGAGCTGGCCGACATCGAGGAGCTCGGCACCACCGGCCAACTACACCACCACCTGCGCCAGCTCACTGCGGCGGGCTGGCTGCGCAGCACCGCGCGCGGCCGGTACGCCGTCCCCGCCGAACGGGTGGTGCCGCTGCTGGCCGTCCTCAGCGCCGCCCACCGCTGACCACACCCGGACCGCTGACCACCCCGGCCGGTGGGTACCCCGCCGACCACCCCGCACGGAAGGACCACCCCCATGCGTAAGCCGACCGCCGTCGCGCTGGTCGCCGGGATCCTCGCGGGTCTCGCCGGCCTCGCCGCGCAACCCCGGGAACCCCGGCTGACCGCGTCGACCACCGGTGACGCCGACCTCGCCGCCTCGGCCCGCGCCGCAGTGGCCGACCGGGACGGATACCGCGGTCTCGCCGTCGCGCTGATCGACGACGGCCGGGTCCGCACCGCCGGCCTCGGCGACCGTGACCGGGACGGCGCGCCGGTCGAACCCGGTACCCCGTTCGAGATCGGCTCGGTGTCGAAGGTGTTCACCGGGATGCTGCTGTCCCGGCGGGCCGAGGCCGGCGCGGTGCGGCCCGAGGACACCCTCGGCGCCGTCTGGCCGGCGGTCGAGGGTCCGGCCCGCGAGGTCACCCTCGCCGAGCTGGCCAGCCACCGGTCCGGCCTGCCCCGGCTCGACCTCGGCTCGGTGGGCGGATGGGTCCGGGTGCTCCGGGCCAACGTCGCCGCCGGCAACCCGTACGCCGGACTGGACACCGACCGGGTCCGGGCCGCCGCCGACGCGCACGCGCCTGGCGACGGCCGGGGGAGCGTCGGCTACTCCAATCTCGGTTCCGCGGTGCTCGGGCAGGCCCTCGCCGCCGAGGCCGGACTCGACTTCCCCGAGCTGGTCGACCGGGACCTGCTCACCCCGCTGGGCCTGACGGCGACCGTCCACGCCGCCGATCCCGATGCCCTGCCGGCCGGGCACGCGCAGGGTGCCCGCGGCAACGGACGCGTCGCGGACCCGTGGACCGGCACCGGGTACGCCCCCGCCGGCATCGGCTACTGGTCCACCGCCGAGGACCTGGCCCGGCTGGTCGCCGCCACCGCCGCCGGCACCGCGCCCGGGGCCGACGCGCGCGACTCGCGCTTCGACGACGACGAGCGCACCCGCATCGGGTACGGATGGTTCACCACCCGCTACGGCGACCAGGAGATCACCTGGCACAACGGTGCCACCGGCGGCTTCTCCTCGTACGTCGGGTTCGACCGGGCCACCGGGCGAGGCGTGGTGGTGCTGGGCAACACCGACAAGCGGGTGGAGCCGATCGGGCTGCGGCTGCTCGGCGTACCGCCGGATCAGGCCGGCAGTCCCACGCCGGCGCTGCCGGTCTGGGCCGGCGCCGGTGTCGCCCTGCTGTTCACCGTCATCGGCGGGCTGTCGCTGCTCGGTGTCGCGTACCGCCCGGCGCTGGACCGGTTGACCGTGCTCTCCGCCGGGGCCTGGGCGGTGGCCTACCCCGCGCTGGGGCGTGCGCTCGGTGACTGGTCGGCGGTGCCCGGCTGGCTCTGGGCGGTCGGCCCGGCACTGAGTGCCGCCGGGGCGGCGTTGGTCGCGTACCGCTGGCGTGGGCTGCCGACGAACCGGGCCGCCGTGCCGTGGCGGCGGCTCGTGGTGACGATCGCGTCGCTGGTCGCGGCGGCGGTGGCGGTGATCGTCGTGCTCGGCTGAGCATGGCCGGCGGTCGATGCGCAGCTCGGCGGCGGTGAGCCGGCCACGGCCGGCGCGGCACGGCGTGATCGGCTGGCCCGACCGGGCCTGACGGCGGCCTGAGGTGGCCGAACAGTCCCGTTGCCCTCGTCATCGATGTGTATCAGGATGGCCGCAACATCCGGCACACGGGGGTCGGGGAGTCGGATACCCGAAGAGGAAGGACGTGGCACATCGTGGTGCCTTTCTCCGGCAGGAGGGTGATCGCCGCCATCGCGGCGGGCACCCTGGTGGGCACGGTGGCACTGGTAGGACCGGTGTCGGCGAGCCCGAACAACAACTCGGTGAAGAAGCTGACCAAGGCGGTGACGGTCAAGGGCGTCCTCACGCACCTCGACCGGTTCCAGGCCATCGCCGACGCCAACGACGGCACCCGCGCCTCCGGTACGCCGGGTTACGACGCGAGCGCCGACTACGTGGTGAAGCTGCTCAAGAAGGCCGGCTACCAGGTCACCCGCCAGCAGTTCGACTTCTTCTTCTATGAGGAGTACGGCTCCTCGTTCGCGCAGGTGGCGCCGAACGCGACCGACTACGCCGAGGGCGTCGACTACGAGCTGATGGACTACTCCGGCGACGGGGTGGGCCAGGGGCAGGTCGTCCCGGTGGACCTCAGCCTGACGCCGCCGCGCGCCTCCACGTCCGGCTGTGAGGCCAGTGACTTCGCCGCCGTCGACGTGGTCGGCAAGATCGCCCTGATGCAGCGCGGCACCTGCGGGTTCGGCGACAAGGTGGCCAACGCCGAGGCCGCCGGAGCGGTCGGCGCGATCGTGATGAACCAGGGCAACGGTACGCCGGAGGCCAACCCGGACCGCTGGGACCTGTTCGCCGGCACCCTCGGCGCACCGGTCGGCATTCCGGCCGTCTCCGTCTCGTACGACACCGGGGCGCAGTTCGCGGCGACGGACGGTCTCGTCCTGCGCATCGAGGCCGACACCACCTCGGAGGTCCGCACCACCGAGAACGTCTTCGCGCAGACCCGGCACGGCCGCACCGACAACGTCGTCATGGCCGGCGCGCACCTCGACTCGGACCCGGCCGGACCGGGCTACAACGACAACGGCACCGGCAGCGCCGCGCTGCTGGAGGTGGCCCTCCAGATGGCGAAGGTCAAGCCGGCCAACGCGGTGCGATTCGCCTGGTGGGGCGCGGAGGAGGCGGGCCTGGTCGGCTCGCAGTACTACGTGGACAGCCTGACCGAGCAACAGGTCGGCGACATCGCCCTCTACCTCAACTTCGACATGATCGGCTCGCCGAACTACGTCTTCGGGGTCTACGACGGTGACGACTCGGCGCAGCAGGGCGCCGGACCGGGACCGGAGGGGTCGGCCCAGATCGAGCAGGTCTTCGAGAGGTTCTTCGCCTCCCGCAAGCTGCCGACCGTGCCGTCCGACTTCACCGGTCGCTCGGACTACGGGGCGTTCATCGCCGTCGACATCCCGGCCGGTGGCCTGTTCACCGGCGCGGAGGGCATCAAGACGGCCGAGGAGGCCGCCCTCTTCGGCGGGCTGGCGGGGGAAGCGTACGACCCCTGCTACCACCAGGCGTGTGACAGCCTGACGCCGGTCGCCGACGGTGCCGACCCGGCGTTGTACCGGGCCCTGAACAAGAAGTACAAGCTCCGGGGCAACGTCAACGTGCACGCGCTGGACGTCAACTCCGACGCGATCGCCGCCTCGGTGATCACGTTCGCGTACGACACCTCGGCCGTGAACGGCGTACCGGGCAAGGCGCCCGGCAAGGGGAAGGGCAAGGGCAAGGGGCACGGCCCCAAGCACGGTCACCCGCACGGGCACTCCTGGCGGTGACGCCGACCGGGCCGGGCTCCCCCGTGGGGCCCGGCCCGCACCGGCTCACTGCGGCGGCGACGCCGACCGGGACAGCCGCCAGTGCTGCCGTTTGCCCTCGTCCCGGACCACCACGCCGTACCGCGCCAACTCGGTCCGCAACTCACCGGCCTCGTCGCCCCGGTCGTCGTCCAACGCCCTCTGCCGGGCTTTCAGCAGCGCGTCCGCGCCCGGCGGCAACCCGGGCAACTCGGGCACCCAGAGCCGGTACGCGGTCCGATGCGGGTCCTCGTCCGCCCAGGGCCAGCCGTGTGCCCGGAACGCCCCGGCCAGGTCGGCGCCCGGAAGGTCGGAGCGCTGCCGGACGAGTTCCTCGTCGTCCGGGCCGAGCAGCACCAGTTCCTTGCCGTCCAGGTGGCCCACCCGGACGTCCCGCCGCGCGAACTCCCGCTCCTTGCTGCCGCGCCGTACGCGTACCCGCTCCGTCGTCACGGTGACGGTGACCCGTTCAGCGGTCCCGATGGCACCGAACACCAGCCCGGCCAGGACGCCGACTGCCGCCCCGGCCGCCAGCGCCTGCTGGTCGGGCATGCGGTCGAGCAGGCGGAACAGCCCCTGCGCGGGGGCCCAGGACAGGCCGGCGATCCAGCCCGCCCCGGCCGCCAGCCCCGCCCCTGCGGCACCGCCGGCCAGCGGGAACCCGACCCAGAGCAGCAGCGTCTCCAGCCGACCCCCGCTGACCACGGTCGGTGTGCCGTACGCCGTCACGCCACCTCCCGACGCGTCGTCCGCACCAACCCGACGACCAGGGGTAGGACCAGCCACACCAGCAGGGAGACCGCGAGCCGTGCCCACTGCCCGGCGGTCACCTCCGGGGTGAACAGCGGCCCCATGGTGCGCCCGGTGTCCAACCACTCGGCGCTGCGGTTCAGCGGCCGGATCAGCTCGCCGAGGATCATCCAGACGTTCGGCAGCACCAGATAGGAGACGATGGCCAGCGGCGTGTGCAGGAACAGCAGGCCGAACGCGGCGCCCATCAGCACACAGGACACCTGGAACACGACGGCGTGCAGGACCAACGCCCCCTCGATCCGCCAGGTCCCGGCACCGCCGGTGGCGTCGGCGATCAGGTTCGCCACGGCCGCCACGGCGAGACTGACCACCACCGACGCCAGGGCGGCCAGCACCACCGCGACGAGTTTGGCGGTGATCACCCGACCTCGGCGGGGTACCAGGGCGAAGGTGGTCAACGCGGTCCGCTGCGACCACTCGCTGGTGATCGACAGGATGCCCAGCACCGGCAGCAGCAGCCCGATCGGCAGCAGTGACGGGATGAAGAAGTCGACGAAGGTCTGCTCGGCGTCCTCGGCGTACACCAGTTGGATGGTGGCGATCAGGGCGGCGATCAGCGCGATGGTGATCAACAGCCAGCGTCCGGCCCGGGTGTCGACGAGCTTGCGCAGCTCCACCAGGGTCAGCCGGGTCAGCGACGGCGCCTGCTCGGCCGCCGGGCTGACCGGCCGGGTGTCCTCGGGGGCGACGGTGGTGGTCATCGGACGGGCTCCCTGGTCGGCTCGGTGGTGCTGGTCTCGGCGGACTGCGGTGCGCCGGTCGCGGTGAGGGTGAGGAAGAGCTGCTCGAGGCCGCCGCTCCCGGCCGGCCGCAGCTCGGTCAGGGCGACGCCGGCCGCCAGCGCGGCCTCGCCGACCGCGTCGGTGTCGGCGCGGACCAGAAGTCCATCGGTGCCCTCGCTGACCGGCAGGCCGGCCCGTTCCAGCGCGCCCCGCAGCGCCGTCCGGTCGCGGGAGCGCACCAGCGTGCCGCCGTCGGCCAGCAACTCCTCCTTGTCGCCCTGCGCCACGATCCGGCCGCCCCCGATCACCACCAGCCGGTCCGCGACGGCCTCGACCTCGCGCAACAGGTGGGAGGAGAGCAGCACGGTGCCGCCCCGGTCGGCGAAGTCGCGCAGCAGGCCGCGCATCCAGAAGATCCCCTCCGGGTCGAGGCCGTTCGCCGGTTCGTCAAGCACCAGCACCCGGGGGTCGCCCAGCAGCGCGTGCGCCAGGCCGAGCCGCTGGCGCATCCCCAGCGAGTACGCGCGTACCCGTCGCCGGGCCGCGACCGCGTTCAGGCCCACCCGGTCGAGCACCTCTCCCACCGCGCGCCGGTCCACGCCCATCGTGGCCGCCGCCACCGCCAGCGCCTCCCGGCCGCTGCGCCCGGCGTGCTGGGCGGAGGCGTCCAGCAGGACGCCCACGACGCGACCCGGGTTGGGCAGTCGGCGGTAGGGGTGTCCGGCGACGGTGGCGGTGCCGGACGTCGGTGGGGTCAGCCCGCAGAGCATCCGCATCGTGGTCGACTTGCCCGCCCCGTTGGGCCCGAGGAAGCCGGTGACCGTGCCCGGTTCGCAGCGGAACGACACGTCCTCGACGGCGGTGTGCCGTCCGTACCGTTTGGTGAGCTGGTCTACGACAATCATGTCCGTCAGGCTGCCGAGGCCACCCGGCCGTCCGCAGCGGCCGGCGGTCGACACCGGCTAGACCAAGGTCGACGCCGAAGGGCCGACTTTGGTAGCTGGCCCGAGCCCTCTGCGGCTGCCTACCATTACGCCTGTGACCAGCCCCGCCGTCCCCGAACACCCGTGGCTGCTGCCCGGGGCGCTCGGCGCGACCGACCGTCGCCCCCGGCGCACCATGCGGGACTGGCTGATCGACAGCACCTGCTTCCTGATCTCGCTCGGCTGGGTGGTGCTGGCCACGTTCGACGCCCTCACGCCGGCCCCGACCTTCGCCGAGCGGCTGCCGTACGGCTGGATGATCGTCGCGGACGCGGTCCTCGGGCTGGCCTGCACGGTGGCGCTCTGGTGGCGCCGCCGCTGGCCGCTCGGGCTGGTGCTGGTGACGTTGCCGCTGACCATGGTCTCGGTCACCTCGATCGCCGCGCTGTTGATCATCTATTTCACCGTGGTGGTGCATCTGCGGACCGCGGTGGCGCTGGCGGTCACTGCGGCCGGGCTGGTCTGCAACATGTTCTTCGCCCTGTTCCGTCCCGACCCGCAGAGCACCTACTGGGCCGCCACCATCTGGGGCATGGTGATCACCCTGCTGGTGATGGCCTGGGCGATGTTCGTGCGGGCACGCCGGCAACTGGTGCTGTCGCTGCGGGAACGCGCCGAGCGGGCGGAGGCCGAGCAGCAGCTCCGGGTGGCCCAGGCCCAGCAGTTGGAGCGCACCCGGATCGCCCGTGAGATGCACGACGTGCTGGCCCACCGGATCTCCCTGCTCAGCCTGCACGCCGGTGCGCTGGAGTTCCGGCCCGACGCCACCGCCGAGGAGGTCTCCCGGGCCGCCGGGGTGATCCGGGGCAGCGCGCACGCCGCCCTCCAGGACCTGCGTGAGGTGATCGGCGTCCTGCGGGCCGACACCTCGCTGACCGCCGAGCCGGAGCGCCCTCAACCCACCCTCGACGACCTGCCCGCGCTGGTCGCCGAGTCCCGGGCCGCCGGGACCCGGGTGGACCTGCGGGACCGGGTCAGCGACCCGGAGCAGCTCCCCGCCGGGCTGGGGCGCAGCGTCTACCGGATCGTGCAGGAGGGGCTGACCAACGCCCGCAAGCACGCCGCGGGCGCGGCCGTCACGGTCGGGCTCAGCGGTGGTCCCGGCGACGGGCTGGCCGTGGAGATCCGCAATCGGTGGCCGGTGGGCGAGGTCGTGCCGGCGATCCCGGGTACCGGCACCGGGCTGGTCGGTGTCGCCGAGCGGGTCACCCTCGCGGGCGGGCGGCTGGAACACGGCCGCGACGACAGCGGCGACTTCCGGCTCGCCGCCTGGCTGCCCTGGCCGGCGTCGTGACCGCCCCGGAGCAGGTGCCGCCGGTGACGGGTCCACGTCCGATCCGGGTCCTCATCGTGGACGACGACGCGCTGGTGCGCGCCGGGCTGTCGATGATCCTCGGCGGTACGCCCGACCTGGAGGTGGTCGGGGAGGCGGCCGACGGCGGCGAGGTGGTCCAGGCGGTCGCCACCTGCCGGCCGGACGTGGTGCTGATGGACATCCGGATGCCGAGGGTGGACGGGCTGGCCGCCACCGAGGCACTGCGGGCGCTGCCCCGACCGCCGGAGGTGCTCGTGCTGACCACCTTCGACGCCGACGAGCACGTCCTGCGGGCGCTGCGGGCCGGTGCCGGCGGATTCCTGCTGAAGGACACCCCGCCCGCCGAGATCGTGCAGGCGGTGCGCCGGGTGGCGGCCGGGGAGGCGACCCTGTCACCGACGGTCACCCGGACCCTCATCACGCACGTCACGGTCGGCACCGCCAGCGATCCGCGCCAGGAGCGGGCCAGCCGGCTGCTCGACGGTCTCACCGAGCGGGAACGCGCGGTGGCGATGGCCATCGGCCAGGGGTGTACCAACGCCGAGATCGCCACCGAGCTGTTCATGAGCGTCGCCACCGTCAAGGCGTACGTCTCGCGGCTGTTGACCCGGCTCGGTCTCAACAACCGGGTGCAGGTCGCGCTCCTCGTGCACGACGCCGGGCTGGTCTGACTGTGAGGCCGGCGGCGTCGGCCGCCACTCTCGGTTAACCGGAAGCCGATCTGGTTTGAACTTTCCCGCTCGCCAGGCCGTATCAATGAGCGAGGTGCGGTGCTCAGGCGCATCGCCACCGAACTGCGGGAGGCCTGCCGTGCGAGTTGATGGTCAGTCGACGGATCCCATCGATCAGATTCTGGGCGAGTTGCCGGTCCCGACACCGTTGACCCCCGAGGATGTCCGCGTAGCGGTACGGGCGGTAGTAGTGCACGCGGCGGAGGAATGGCCCACCGGAGCCCTCTGCCGCAACGACGGCGCGAGATTCCCCTGCCGGCTGCATCGCTGGGGTCGGAAGGTACTGCTCGACCACGGGCTCAACGAACGACAGCTCGATGCCCTCATCCGGCACGGCAACCCGTTCGTCCACGTCCCTTTCCCGTTCCTGGTGAACGGGCCGCAACCGGGCCGTACCCCGGTCGCCCGTCCGGCGGGTGCCGAGCGGTCCGGCGGTCACCCGATGCGTGCGGGCGCGGCCGGATACCCGCCACGGACGAACCCCGCCGGTTACCCGGCGCGGGGCCCGGTGCCGAGGGTGGCCGCTCCGGCCGCTCGGGCCGGTGTCCGGACCCCCGGCCGGCCGGTGGCACCCCCCGCCACCGCGCCGCGCTGGCCGCGGGCGAGCTGAGCGGGCTCGTCCGCCGGTACGACGCCGGCCCGGGGCGTACGGGCATCCCCCCGCCCACGCCCGGGCCGGCGTCGCGACTCAGCGGTAGCCGGGTGCGATCCCGCACTCGGGTGCCGCCCAGTACGTGTTGTTCTCGCTGTCGTCCTGGTTGTTCTCGCGGCGCGAGTCCACGTGCACGTGCGTGTTGTGGCCCGACACCCCGGGGCCGATGATCCCGCTGAAACCGTGGTTGCGGGCCGCGCGGGCGATCTGGCACAGCGTGCTGCCGTCGGAGACGAGGTCGGCCGCGTTGCCGTAGAGGTGCTGGCTGTCCGCCGCCCCACCCACCTGGGTGTTGCAGGTGCTGCTGCGGAAGCCGCTGGTCACGGTCAGCGGCTTGTCGCCGAGGCTCTTGCGCAGCGCCTCCAGCTTCCACATCGTGCGCAGCGCGTTCTGCCGGGTCTGCGCGGCGGTCAGCGGACCACCGGTCCAGCCACCCCGGCCACAGCCGTCGTCCATCTCGTTCCAGGTGAAGTGCCGCGGGGTGCAGTCGTCGTCCTGGATCTGGTACAGCTTCCGGAATGTCTGCGGCCCGGCGACCCCGTCGGACCGTAGGCCGTACGCGGACTGGAAACGGCGTACCGCGGCGGCGGTCTTCGAGCCGTAGTGGCCGTCGAGTTCCACCACGCTGTTGTTGCCCGCCCACCCGGCGATCCGCAGTTGCAGTTCGCGGACGTCGCTGCCCGAGCTGCCCCGGGACAGCGTGCGGTTCCAGGTGTAGCAGCCGTCGGCGTGGGCCGGCGGCGCGGCGACCGCCGAGGCGATCGCGGCACCTGGCACGGCCAGGGCGAGGGCGAGGACAGCCCGCTTCATCAGATGTGCGCGCACAGAGAGTCCTCCTGCTGGGAGAGCGAATGGGGTGGCATTCCGGGACGTGCACCACCGTCCCGTGAATCCACACTCGCACCTCAACTGCCGGTTGGTGACGGTTAACGCGAATTACTCTCGGGATGATGGTTACTGGCCGGTTGACCCGTAATTCCTCCTGATTCTTTGGAATCGGGCATTCACTCCGGCCGAGGCGCAAAGCCGCCGTCGTGGGACCGAAAGTCGCAGGTGACCGCAGGACGGGTGATGTCGCCGGGCCGCGCCGGCCCGGTAACCTCAGCGCCGGGCGACGACGGGGAGGCGGGCGTGGCGCGCGGAGGCATCTTCTGCGTCGAGGGCCAGTGGCACCGGGACCTCAACGAGCGGGGCTCGGTGCTGCCCACCCTCGAACTGCTCGAACGGCTGGGCCGGGTCCGTTTCATCCACAAGGACGCGGCCACCCGCGACGAGCTGTTCTACTTCGTCGACCGCTGGCTGCTCAAGCAGTACGCCGACCACCGGCTGGGCTTCTTCGCGATGCACGGCGAGCCGAACCGGCTGTGTCTGACCGACTGGCAGTCGGTCGAGTTGACCGAGGTGGCGGAGTTGATGGCCGGGCGCTGCGAGGGCCGCCGGCTCTACTTCGGTAGCTGCTCGGTGCTGCGCGCCCCCGAGTCGGTGCTGCGGGAGTTCCTCGAGGTGACCGGCGCGGCGTTGATCTGCGGGTTCACCCGCGAGGTGGACTGGGTCGAGTCGGCGGCGTTCGAGACCGTCCTGCTCGACGTGCTGGCCAACGGCCGGCGGCACAACGCCGCCGAGTTGCGGATGGGCTCGGCGCACTGGGCGCCGCTCGCCTCGTACCTGGGCTTCCGGGTGATCTACGCCAACGGCCGCGCCTGGCGTCCCTCGGCGCGTTCCCGGGTGCCTCGCCAGCCGTCCGCAGGCCGGATCGTCTGACGGCTGGTAGAAACGAACGATGCCACGCACGATCGCTCACAACGCCCGCGTCGACCGCGACGACCTGCTCGCCTTCGTCCGTCCCCGGCACCGGGTGGTGCTGATGACCACCCGCCCGGACGGCCGCCCGCAGTCCTCGCCGGTCAGCGCCGGGGTGGACGCCGACGGCCGACTGGTGATCTCCACCTACCCGGAACGCGCCAAGGTCGCCAACATCCGCCGGGACCCCCGGGTGTCGGCGTGCGTGCTCTCCGACGACTGGAACGGGCCCTGGGTGCAGCTCGACGGCACCGCCGAGGTCCTCGACCTGCCGGACGCCCTGGAGCCGCTGGTGGAGTACTTCCGCAGCATCTCCGGCGAGCACCCGGACTGGGACGAGTACCGGGAGGCGATGGTGCGGCAGGGCAAGTCGCTGATCCGGGTGACCGTCACCTCGTGGGGGCCGATCGCCACCGGTGGCTTCCCGGCCCGACTGGCCGACTGACGACGGGCGGGACCCGGCTCTCGCCGTGCCCCGCCCGCCCCGGTGCTGGTGTCAGTGTCCGGCCGTCGCGTACGTCGCGCAGCCGATCAGCTCCATTGACACCTGCAACCGCTCCAGGCTGATGTTCTTGGCGATGGTGTCCTCCGGGCTGTGGTACGGCGGCTCCAACAGCGCCGGAGACTCCTCACCCCGCCAGGAGAAGTTCGCGCTGGCGATGCCGACCTCCTGGAACGACTGGTGGTCGCTGGCGCCGCGCTGGGTCACCGGGGAGATCTGCGGCTGGTAGCCGAGTCGCAGCGCCGCGGCGGAGACCTCGTCGGTGGCCCGGTTGGCCTGGCCGGTGAAGGAGAGCAGCCAGTACCGCGTCGCCGGGTCCCAGCTCGTGGCGACCATGTCGTTCTGGTAGACGGCGAGGATCCGGTCCCGCTCCACCTGCGGCAGCTCCCGCACGTAGTAGCGCGAGCCGATCAGACCCTGCTCCTCCGAGCCCCAGAGGCCGAACCGGACGGTGGCGTTGATCGGGATCGCCTTGAGCACCCGGGCCAGCTCCAGGCAGAGCACGGTGCCGGAGCCGTCGTCGTTGGCGCCCGGCGCGCCGATCACCGAGTCGTAGTGCGCGCTCACCATGACCACCGGACCGTTCGCGCCGGACCGCCCACGCCGCTCGGCCAGCACGTTGTACGAGGTCAGGCCACGGTGCGCGGTGGTGGCGACGGTCAGGGTGAGCGGTCCCGACGCGAGCAGCGCCCGCAGCCGGTGCTTCTGCGCCTGGGCGACGCCGACCACCGGGATGCCCAGCGGCGCGGAGGCGGAGCCGGGCAGGGTGGGCGAGAACGCCGACGCGCGGCGCGGCTCGACCAGGTCGGCCGGGAGGAAGACCACACCGGCCGCACCGGCGGCCACCGCCCGGGCCGCCAGTGCTTCCCGCTGGGCGGCGACGTAGTCCACCAGCACGATCTTGCCGGCGACGTCGGCGCTGAAGTCGGCCGCCGTACCAGCCCGCACGTCGACAACCGCGGCGGTGACCGAGGTGTCCAACGCGGCGTGGGCGCTGGCCCCGACCTGCCAGTTCAAGTCGGTGGGCAGGCCGGCGGGGGAGCTGAGCTGGGCGAGGAACTTGTCGGCCACCGGGAACGGCTGCAGCGTGGTGTCGTAGCGCAGCTTGTCGAACTGGCCCGCCAGGTAGTTCGCGGCCCGCCGCTCGGACTCGGTGCCGCCGATGCGCGGTCCGATGTCCTCGGAGAGCACCTTCAGGTGCTCCAGCGCCCGGCGGGGGGAGAGCTGGGCGATGACCTTGCGGTCCTGCGGGGTGAGCTTGGGCGGGCGGTGCGCGCCCGGTCGCTTGTCGTCGGCGGCCCAGGCCGGCGCCGGGAGCGCCACGGTGGCCGCCCCGCCGAGCGCGACGGTCAGCATGCGTCGACGGTTGAACACAGTGGAGCGGGACGATTCGTGTGAGGGTGTCACGGTGTCGTCGAGGGATGACAAGAGCAAGCCTCCTGATTCGAGGTACGGACCCGGGAGTCAGGGGTGAACATCCCGAGTCACTGCGGCTCGAATCTAACCCGCTAGCTGCTCGTTCTCAAGATCGAGGAATCAGTACGCGGCAGTGAAACGCATATTCCGGAAACGTGGGCTTTCGATTTCGTCGACCACCGCGACCGCCAGATCCTCGTAGCTGAGCGCGCTGCGGCCATCGTCGTCGGTCACTGGCTGGTCGGTGCCGGTGCGGTACCGTCCGGTGCGCTCGCCGGGATGGAACTCCAGCGGCGGCGGGGAGAGGTAGGTCCAGGTGACCCCGTCGGCAGCGGACCGGTAGACGTCCAGCGCGTCGGCCTGGCCCAGCGCGGCCTCCCGGTACTCGGCGGGGAAGTCCGGCTCGTCGAGCAACCGGCTCCCGGCGGGGCTGAGCAGGGTGGACCCGCCGCCGACGTGGATCACGCGGGGCGCGGCCGGCATCCCGCTCAGCACCTGGAGCAGCGTCCGGGCCGCGTCGGGCCAGAGCGTACGGTCGCCGCCGCCGATCGCCACCACCAGCGCGTCGGCGTCCGGCGCCACCTCGCGTACGCTGCGCTCGCTGGTGGCGTCCCCGCTGACCACCCGTACGCCCGGCGGCAGGTACGAGACGGCCTCCGGTCGGCGTACCGCCGCCACCACCCGGTGTCCCCGGTCGAACGCCTCGACGACGATGCGGGAACCCGCGGTGCCGCCCGCCCCGAACACGACGATGTTGCTCACCAGCCCAGGCTATGGACCGGGCCCGGCGTACGTCGGCGGAACGGCGATCCTTCAGCCGACCAGCGCCGAATAGACGAGTTGCCGGAGCTGCGACCGCAGCGGCCAGGTGCTCGACGGCATGAGCTGGGTGAACAGCAGCGCGGTGAGCTGCTCGGACGGGTCGACCCAGAACGCGGTGCTGGCCACCCCGCCCCAGTAGTACTCGCCGACGCTGCTCGGCAGTCGGCTCGGCACCGGGTCGTCGACCACCGCGAAGCCGAGGCCGAACCCGATGCCGTCCAGCGTCGACTCGGCGAACCCGCCCACGGACAGCGTGCCCAGGTCTGCGCCGCCGGGCAGGTGGTTGCGGGTCATCAGGCGCACCGTACGCGGGCCGAGCAGGCGTACCCCGTCGAGTTCGCCGCCGCGCAGCAGCATCTGGGTGAACCGGTGGTAGTCGCCGGCCGACGAGATCAGGCCACCGCCGCCGGAGAGCAGCGTCGGCTTCGCGTACGCCAGGTCGCCGAGCCGGTCGTGGCGGACCGCCCGACCGGTGGCCGGGTCCGGCACGTACAGCGCGGCCAGCCGCTCGGCGTCGGCCCCCGCCACGTGCCAGCGGGTGTCGGTCATGCCCAGCGGATCCAGGATCCGGTCCCGCAGGAACGTGTCCAGGCTCTGCCCGGAGACCACCTCGACCAGCCGACCGAGCACGTCGGTGGCGACCGAGTAACCCCACGCGGTGCCCGGCTGGAACAGCAGCGGCAGCTCACCGAAGACCTGGCAGGCCCCGGCCAGATCCACGTCCGACGGCGGGTACAGGTCGTACCCGGCGGCCCGGTACAGGCCGTCGACCACCGAGGTCTGCATGAAGCCGTACGTCAGCCCGGAGGTGTGGCTGAGCAGGTGCCAGATCCGGATCGGCTCGATCGCCGGCACCGTGTACGGCTTGAGCGTCGAGCCCTTCGAGTAGACCCGCATGTCGGCGAACTCGGGCAGCCAGCGGCCGATCTCGTCGGTCAGCTCGAAGTGGCCCTCCTCCCAGAGCAGCATCGCCGCGACCGAGGTGATCGGCTTGCTCATGGAGTAGATCCGCCAGAGCGTGTCCGCCTCCACCGGCGTACCCGCCTCACGGTCCCGCAACCCGTACGTCGCGCTGTGCGCGATCTCGCCGTGCCGGGTGACCAGGACCTGGAAACCGGCGAGCCGACCGTCGTCGACGTACCGGCCGAAGTGCGCGTCGATCCGGGCCAGCCGCGTCGGGTCGAGACCGACCTCGGCCGGCTCGATGCTGCGTACCATGCTCATCCGACCGAACCTACCGGCCGGTACGGGGGCCGGGAAGCGGAAGGTTGTCGGTGTCACTGGCTAGTCTCCCCCTCATGCCGGAGCCGATCGAGGGCGTCACCTTCCACGACGAGGACTGGTACGCGGAGGAGTTGACCGACCGGCACTTCGTCGGGTGCGCCTTCCACCGGGTCGACCTGACCGAGGCCACCAGCCGGGGTGCGGTCTTCGACGGCTGCACCTTCGGTGACGTGCTGTTCAACGTCTCCCGGCACGTCGATTCGGCCTTCACCCGGTGCGTGTTCACCCGCTGCAACCTGTTCGAGGCGGAGTTCACCGGCTGCAAGCTGGTCGGCAGCAGCTTCGACCGGTGCGACCTGCGTCCGCTGACCGTCGACGGCGGCGACTGGTCGTTCGTCACGCTCGCCGGTGCCGACCTGCGCGGCGCGCGCCTCACCGGCGTACGCATGCGGGAGGTCGACCTGTCCGGTGCCGACCTGACCGGCGCGACCGTGAGCGGTGGCGACCTGTCCGACGTGCAGTGGCGTGGGGCCCGGCTGTCCGGTGCGGACCTGCGCGGCAGCGACCTCTCCGGCCTGGATCCGACCGCCGTGCAGCGCTCCGGCGCGATCGTCGACGCGGTGCAGGCCGTCACGATGGCGCGAGCCCTCGGCTTCCAGGTCCTCGGCTGAGCCGTCCGGCGGCGAACTCGACACGAGGCTTCCTCCTCACCAGTGCGGTGTCCAGAAACGTTCACCGGGCCGCGCCGGGTCCAGACGACGACCGGCGGCGTTGGAGTCGGGCGTGGATACAACACCGGTATCCAGGCCCGACTCCGCCTTGCCGGACCGCCGCCTGGACCTCGCCGCGACACCGCCAACGTTCCTGGACACCGCACTAGCGGCCCGTCGGGTCGGCCGGTCGTACTCGCACATGCCGCAGAACGGTCGGCCTGGAAGTGCCGCCGCGTGCCCTCAGCGGCGGGGCAGCTCGTCGCGGGGGGTCCAGTTCCGGCGGACGATGACCATCCGGGCGGCTGCCTCGGCCAGGTCCTCGTCCGTGGGCCGGGCGGCGTCCCGGGCCCGCATCGCCGCGGTCACGTTCACCTGCGACGAGCCGGAGCCGACCAGTCCGCGCAGCCCCCGCTCGCCGTCTTCGGCCGGGCCGCCGCCGCGCCGTCCGCGCGGCGGTGGCTCACCGCCGTCGTGGACGTTCGCGGTGGTCGCCGTGGGGCCGCCGTCGGTGGGCGCGTCCGGCCCGCCGTGATGCCGGTGCCGTCGCCGTCGTCGCTCCGCGTCCGCCATCCCTTGACCGTACCCGCCGTCAGAACACCTCCAGGGCGGACGCGGCGCGGTGCCAGCCGAAGGCGGGGTCGGCGGCGGCCAGCGCCCCCGGGCGCAGCTCGCGTACCCGACCGGCGTCGGCCAGCGCGGCCAGGCCGACGCCGCCGAGGAACAGCTCGCCGAGGCAGCGTACGTCGCAGGCGAGATCGGCCGGGTCGTCGGTACGGGTGCACTCCGCCTTGTCCGGCCCACCGCGCAGCCGCCACCGGCCGGTGTTCTCGGGCAGCAGGTCGTCGTCCACCTCGATGACCACGTCGACGTCGGTGGCGTAGCGCCGGGCGGCGAGCGCGGCCGGCACGTCCACCACCCGTACCCAGAGTGCGTCGCTCATCTGGGCGACGAGCATGCGCGGTTCGTTCACCATCCGCAGCAGCGGCTCGTCCACCGCCGCCCGCCGCACCACGACCTGTCGCGTCAGGTCGATCGAGAGCAGCATCCGCCAGATCGACCGGTACGCCGCCGGGGTGGCCGCCACCACCTCCTCGACCGTGGTCACGCCCTTCGGACCGGCGTTGTTCCACTCGCTCTTGGTGCGGAACAGTCCGTAGCCGTCGACCCCGTCCAGCCCCTCGTGCAGCACCACCCGCAGCTCGGTGGCGCCGCTGCGCTGCGATTCCGGGTCCATCAGCACGTACCGCCACCAGCGTTCGTCCCGCGACGACCAGCCGGGCCGGTCGCCCCGGACCCGGTCGTAGACCGTCGCGAGGTCGGCCTGCCGGTCGGCGGGCCGGTCCAGGCGGAGCCGGCCCTCGTCCGGCGTCGGCGCCGGCAGACGAAGCTCGGTGTTCTCCCCGTTGATCATCAACCGTTGGGCGGCCAGGCCGTACCCGAAGCGGGGATAGATCCGCCCCTCGCTGGCCCAGAGCACCGCGACCGGCTCCCGCCCGGCGTCGTGGATCTCCCGGAGCTGCCGGCGCATCATCGCGCTGAGCAGGCCCTGCCGCCGGTGGGTGGGCGCGACCCCGACCAGCGTGACGTGCGCGGCCGGCATCTCGCCGCCGGGCACACCCAGTTCCCGGGTGTACGCGGCGGCGCTGGCCACCAGCTCCGACCCGTCGCGGACCAGCAGGGCGCGTTCCGGTTCGAAGATCGCCCGTTCGGTCTCGTGGGATTCGGGGTCGACCGCGTGGTGGAACAGCACGCCGAGGAAACGGCCGATGTCGTCGTAGTCCTCGGGGCGGCCGGTGCTGATGGTGGGAGCAAAGGTGTTCACCGCTCGTGTCTAGCTGATCGACGCGGGTCGGGCGACCGATTTGCGCGCTCGTTACTCTCGAAGTCTCCAGCGGTGGCCGGTGGCCGCCGCCGGTCCAGGGGGAGGGAACGACGACATGGCCGACCAGACGCAGCCGTGGGCGGAGCGCACCGTCGAGGTGCCGCCGCAGTCCGATGCGGGCATTCCGGCCCAGCGTGACCCGTACCGGCGGGGTGTGGCCTCGGTCGGTGCCCGAGCGCCGCGCACCGAGCCGTTCCCGGTGGTGGACCACGAGCCGACCGGCACCGGCTGGCCGGGCGAGCCCGCGCCGCGCCGGCCGCTGAGCTGGCACGTGGCCCAGCTCAAGCGGGGCGGGGAGTGGAGTGCGGCCGGCGCGCTGGTCGCGTTCGTGTGCTGGGGGATCTGGGCGATCTCGGGCGGCGGTGACCTGGTCGGCCCGTTCCTGATCTTCATCCTGAGCCTGCTGGTCGGGGCGGGTCTGTTCGCGCTCACCCGGCTGATCGGCCGGTTGGTGCTGGAACGGCAGCTCGGTCGGGTACGCCGCAGCGCCCGTGGCGCGCACCTGGTCACGGCGATCTTCCTGACCGGTCTGGGCATCGCCTACCTGCAGCAGACCCAGTGGATCGTGGACGCCTGGAACTGGCTGTTCAGCTGAGCCCGACGCCGCGACGGGACACCGTGCGGACACCGGGCGGGCCGACCGTACGGCCGACCCGCCCGGAAGCGGTCGCGCAGCCCGCGACCGAGGTCGTCACTCCACCAGGACGGCGGCCTGCTTACCCGGCGTGACGCGGTTCATCCCCGGTGCGCGGCACCCGTCCGTGCTTTCCGCCCGCTGGGCACGCGCGGCAGGCCCCGGCGCGGTGCGACCGGTCATCGGCCGGTCACGGACCGCAGTAGAGCAGGCGGTTCGGTGTGCCGCTGCTCACCCCGCCGACCACGCCGACCGTGGCCCGCCCGGTCAGGTAGGTGGCGACCTGCGCCGGGCTCCACCCGGGGTTGGCCTGTAGGGCGAGGGCGGCGCATCCGGCGACGTGCGCGGTCGCCGGTGAACCGCCGCTGATGGTGGCGGTGGCGGTGTCCGTGGTGTGCCAGGTCGAGGTGATGTTCGCGCCCGGCGCGTACAGGTCGAGGCACGAGCCGTAGTTGCCCGACGGCATCCGGGCGTCGGTGATCGTGGTGCCGGCGGCGGTCAGCGCGGCCGGCACCCGGCCGGGCGAGTAGGCGCAGGCGTTGCCGTTGGCGCTGCCGGCGGTCACCGCGTAGCTGATGCCCGACGCGATCGAGCTGGTCACGGCCGCGTCCAACGCGCTGCTCGCGGCCCCGCCCAGCGCCAGCACCGCCACCGCCGGTCGGACCGCGTTCGCGGTCACCCAGTCCACCCCGCCGATCACCTGGGCGATGCTGCCGCTGCCCGCACAGTTGAGCACCCGCACCGGGTGCAGCCGCACCCGCTTGGCCACCCCGTGCAGCGTGCCGCCGACCGTGCCGGCCAGGTGGGTGCCGTGCCCGTTGCAGTCGTCCGCCGGCAGGCCGTCGACCAGGTCCACGCCGGTGCCGACCCGTCCGCCGAAGTCCCGGTGGGTGCCGCGCACCCCGGTGTCGATCACGTACGCGCGCACGTCCGGCGCGGTGTTCGGGTACGCGTACCGGCCGTCCAGGGGTAGGTTCCGCTGGTCGATCCGGTCCAGTCCCCAGGACGGCGGGTTGAGCTGCACCCCGGGGTCGGCCAGCGTCACGATCCGGTTCTGCTCGACGTAGGCGACCGCCGGGTCGGCGGCGAGTCGACGGGCGGCCGGCTCGGTCAGGCGTACCTCGAACCCGCGCAGCGCCGCGGTGAAGATCCGATCGACGCGTCCGGCGTACCGGTCGGCCAGCCGGTCGGCGACGGCTGCCGGCGCGACTCCGGTACGCGTCGTGGTGTCGTCGCGGAGCACGACGAGGTAGCTGCCGGCGACGGCGGTGGCCGCGTCGGCGTACCTGATCTCGCCGGTGGCCGGTGCCCCGGCGGCCGGCGTGCCGGTCAGCGGGACCAGGACGGCGGTGGTGAGCAGGGCGGCGAGGGACGCGCGGGTGACGGCCGGACGTCGCCGGAACGGACGGGGGAGTGGCATGGGTCCTCCTCCTGGCTGCGCCCCCGGCCGGGTTCTCCGGTGGAGGCGTCGACGGTAGCCAGGATGGTACCCAGATATCTACGAACGTGGATTGATCAGATGCTTCGGCCGAGGATCCCGCGGGCGGCCTCGCCCATCGGGTCCTCCCGGGTGGGCAACTTCCGGATCGCCTCCACCATCTCGTCGTGGAAGACCTCGAACAGCCGGTGCAGCTCCTTCGCCGGGTGGTCGGCGTCGTCGACCCGCAGGTCCCACAGCGGGTACGGCTGGTCGCCGATCACCGTGACGGTCGCCGACCGCGAACCCGCCCGGTCGCCACCGGCCTGCTCGCCCACCTGGATCGCCCGCAGCAACCGCTCGGCCAGCTCCAGGTCGGGATTGTCCAGGAACATCTCCACGACCCCGTCGAGCGGATCCGGCCCGACCAGCCGGTTGCCCTGCGCCGCGTAGCCCGGCCCGACCCGGTGGCCGGACCAGTCCAGCGTGCGCTCGCCGGTGAAGGCGTAGGAGCGGCCCTGATTGTCGACCATGCCGACCTGCCGCACCTCGCGACCCGGGTCCCGGGCCAGCACCTCGTCCACCACCTCCTGCGGCGACCGGCCCTCGGCGAGCATCGGCAGGCCGTCGTACGCCAGGATCGGGTTGGTCACGGCCTGGGTGGCCACGGCCCCGGCACCGGCGAGGACATGGGTCACCAGCTTGCCGACTCCGGGCTTGGCGGTGAGCGCGGCGACGCCCAGCTCACCGGTGCGCCGACAGCGGGCCACGATCGAGAAGGTCACGGCCGGTGCCTACCCGGCCTCGCCTTCCGGCACTCGTCGCCTTCCGGGTGACGCACCGAGTCACCGTCACCGCACCTGCACTGCTGTCGGCTGTGCCGCCTCGGCGGAGCCCGTCACTCCGCCAGGTAGCCGGTCGCCGGGTCGATCTCGGCGAGGAACTCCCGGATCGCCTGCACCACCTCGTCCCGGGTCAACGCGAGCCCGCCCGAGTTGGTCAGTCCGAAGCCGTACTCGTGCGGCCCGCTGAGCCAGTCGAAGTCGTACGACCCCGGCCGACCGGCCTGCGTACTCACCCGGAACTGCTCACCGTCGACGGTCAACAACACCGACTCCCGGTCGTCGTGCTCCGGCCGCAGGTGCTCCGGCACCAGACCCGGCTCCGGCTCGTCCGACATGCCCGCTCCCTTCCCGCCTGAACTGCTGTTCGGGCATAAACTGTGTCCGATGGACCAGGCGAGACCGCACACCGTCCAGTCGATCAGCGCCGACCTGCGTGCGCTCGGGGTCGACGCGGGTGACGTCCTGATTCTGCACTCGTCCAACCGCAGCCTCGGGTTCGTCGCCGGAGGCATCGAGGCTCTGGTGCACGCCCTGCTGGCGACGCTCGGTCCGCACGGCACGCTCGTCGTACCCACGCACACACCCCACAACACGGACCCGGCCGGCTGGCAGCATCCGCCCGTACCCGAGCCGTGGTGGCCGGTGATCCGCGAGCAGACCCCCGGCTTCGACCCGTCCCGTACGCCCAGCCGCTGGATGGGTGCCGTTCCCGAGGTGGTGCGTACCTGGCCGGGCGCCCGGCGCAGCACTCACCCGCAGTTCTCCTTCGCCGCCCTCGGCGCGGACGCCGCCGAGATCGTGGCCAGACACCGCCTGGACGACGGCCTGGGCGACCACTCACCGCTCGGCGCGGTGTACCGGCGCGACGGCAAAGTCCTCCTGCTCGGCTGCGGCTACGACTCCAACACCTCGCTGCACCTGGCCGAGTGGCGGCAACCCTCGTCCCCACGCGCCGCCACCGGCTCCTCGGTCCGCCAACCGGACGGCACCAGCCACTGGACGACCTGGGTCGACATCGTCACCGACGAGAGCGACTTCGTCCGCCTCGGCGACGACTTCGAGGCCACCGGCGCGGCGACGATCGGTCGGGTCGGAAACGCCACGGCCCGGCTGATGTCCCAACGGGCGCTCGTCGACTTCGCCACCACCTGGATGGCCGCCCACCGCCAGACCGAGAACGACGCCAGCTCCGACCGGAGCTGACACCGGCCGAGCGTCCTGACATCGACGATCGCTCGCCCCGCGCTCGTCAGAGCCCCACGTGATGCTCAGGAGCAGTCTGACGCCGGGCGCGATGCTCTCGGACCCAGTAGGTGACCATGATGGCCAACGCGCCGAGTAGGAGCACGGCGCCGACCCACTGGCTCGGAGTGCGCCATGTGCTGGGAGTGACCTCGGTCAGGTTTCCCAGCCCCAGCAGCGCGTAGAAGCCCATGCATGCTGCCCCGGCGGCCCACAGGCGGGGATGATGCATCGTCCGTTCGAACAGCCGCACCGTTGACCTGTGTCGGCTGTGGACGGCCAGCCAGGCGGCGCACCCGACGAGGGCGACAGCGGCGGTAGCGAGCAGGAGGTCCGCGGCTGTTGCGTCCGCCTCGTGGATCGTCACGGGCATCACGGTAGCGGTGGCGCACACCTGCTGACGTCAGGCATGAACAGCCCGGCCGTGACACCGCGCCACGATGCGGGCGGACCGGGTGCAGACGCCGGTCACGCAAGATCGCCGTAGAAGTCCTCGTCATCGTCGTCCGGCGGCAACGGCGTCCGCCGCCACAGGTCGACGAGGAACGTCTGGGCGTCGCCGTATCCGCTCCGATGGACCCGGACGCCGTACACCCCGGACCCTCGCGGAAGCGTGACCTCCGCCGCTGCTCCGGCGGTGATCTGCTCGACGAGCAGTTCTCCAGTCGGACAGTGCAGCACGAACTGTCGAGACCCGTCCCACGAGCCACGATCAGGCTCGGGCTCGCCGCTCCAGATCCTTAGCTCAAGACTCACCGCCAGCGGATCCGCCGGGGCCCGCACGACGATCTGGTACGTGGACGCACCGGCCACCTGACCCTCCGAATCCCGGTACGACTCCCCGTCGTCACCGGCATCGCACCACGCGTCCCGAAGGATGAAGTGCCCGTAGAGAATGCTGACCACGATGCGACGTACGGCGAGAGGCTCCATACGGGCGAAGGCTGGCACCACCGTCCGACAGTCCTGGAACCCGGGCTACTGACACGTGGCCGCCACGGCGGGGTGGTTGTCTGGCGGCTTGCCATCCCGCACCTGCTTTCCGGTCGTGTGGACCGGTGATCCCCGACGGCCCGGGTGGTTGAATCACCGATCAGCATGATGGCATCGACCACCTATCGTGTTCTAGAACCCGTACCCGCTGTGAGGAGAGGTCGCTGATGGCTCGCCGTGAACGCGCCGAAACCGTCCCCACCGTGTCGACCGGCATCGGCCTGCTGCCCGCCCTCGGCGTTGCCCTCGCCGTCTTGTGGCCGGTATTCACCGGTGCACTGTGGGCGGCGCCTCTGTCTGGCTTGGTGGCGTGGGCGGCGATCGGAGTGTGGCGGCTCGTCCAGATGCAGGGCATGGTCGTCAACCATCTGCACTGGCGTGACGTGGAGATGCCAACGGGCAGCAGCGAGCAGGAGACGCCGTGAACGGGAGCGAGAAGCTGTCTGCGGGCGGCTTGGCACGGGTCGCATAGGCGCACGTGATCGGGAAAGCCGCCGAGCGCGGACCACCGTCGTTCTGTCTGCCGGGCAGACGGTCCGCGTTCGCCCCGCCTGGCGGCGTCCGGCGGCCCCATCCCAATCGCGGTTCTTGTCATGCCGGGCAGCCGTCACGAGATCGAGCACCTACGCCGTGTCCTGACTAGGCCCCTGTTCGGCCAGCGTGGACCTTGCCTCATTCGTGACCTGCTCTAGCTGGCCGGCGGTGAGGCGTCGGGCGTCCCAGATCACTGCGGCCGCGTCTTCTGCGGCTGGGCTGACGATTGTCGTTCCGCTGGCTTCGAGGCCGGTCAGAGCGGCCAGGTCGGCGGCGGGCATGGCCAGCAGGGCGGCGAAACTGGCGACCAGGTCGGCGCTCAGCTCCTTGCGGCTTGCCGCCCCCGGCCCGACGGGCGGCTTGTCGAGCCGCTGGCCTTCCGCGCGTTTGAGTGCGGGTGGTGTCGGTGCTGATCGTGCGACAATGAGTGGCGGTGTGTGGTGGAGGAGGTGAGTCGTGATGTCGAGTAATGCGGAGCGGATGCCCGAGTGGCCGACCGCTGAGCATGTGCCGGTGGAGGAGTTGGCCCGTCGTCAGGGTGTTCGGCCGGTCGCCTCCGTCGACGACCTGGCTCGGCCGGACCTGTTCGAGTCCGACGACGAGTTGGACGAGTTCCTGGCCGACCTGTACGCCTCTCGGCGGGCCAGCGCGGCGTGAGTCCGGTCGTCCTGGACACCGACGTGGCGTCGGCGATCCTGAGGGGTCGGCTGCATGACCGGCTTCGTGCCCGCTTAGCGGGTAAGACCCTGTGCATCACGTTCGTCACGCTCGGGGAGCTGACCAAGTGGACCGCGCTGCGGAGCTGGGGGCCGCGCAAGCTGGCCGACCTCGCACAGTGGCGATCCGGCGTGGTGGTGCTGCCCTTCGATGAGTCGGTGGCGACGACCTGGGGGCACCTCCAGGCGCGCGCGCAGCATCGCGGGCGCCCCCGCCCGACGAATGACTCCTGGATCGCGGCCTGCTGCCTGGTCGACCGCCTGCCGCTGGCGACCTTCAACAGCAAGGACTACGCCGACTTCGCCGAGTACGACGGGCTACGCCTGTTCGACGTCTCGTAGCTTCACCGCCCCGACCGCGACGGCGACCAACCACCGTTGCGACCGTCACGGCACCAGCGTTGGCCCGAGTCACCTGGTCGACTCGAAATCGCTGTGAGAAGACGATCGAAGTCTCCTACCGTGGAGCCATGCGGCGTCGTCACGATCGAATTCGACGTGAAATCGGGTCGTTCATGAAGGCGTACGGACGTGTGAGGGCTGGCACCGGCAGCGACCCCAACGACCGCCAATACAGCCGCAAGCTCGAAGCCGAGATCAAGCGGATGAGGCCGGAAGACCTCGATCGCCTGCTACGTGACGACGACATCGAGGATGCCTGACCTTCGTTGACCCTCGTATCCACGCGGCTGTTCACGCCGACGGGCGAGCCTCGGTGACCACGTACCTCTCGCGAGCGGGGCGAGTAGTTGCGGCCGCGCGGACGGGGCGTTGGTCTGTCTGCCCGCTTGATGGTCCGTGTTGCGGCGCCGGGCGGCGTTGCGGGTGTTCGGCCGGTACGGCTCTCTGCCGCGTTGGTGGCCGGGCGCGACCCGTCCGGAGCGGGTGAAAGCGTCGGCGTCCTGGTCGGGCTGGCTGGCCGGAAGCGGGCAATCGGGTGGTGACGCTGTTGGCGGCGGCACGGACGGTGCTACGGGCACTCCAATGGCACGCAAGATCAAAGAGGGCTGAAACGACAGCGGCCCAGGTTGGGCGAGAACGCCGCTGACCTGGGCCGGTGGTGCTGGAGCGGGCGACGAGAATCGAACTCGCACCGTCAGTTTGGAAGACTGAAGCTCTGCCATTGAGCTACGCCCGCGTACACCCCGACGGATCAGGGCGCGCCGACAGCGTACCCAATGCGCGTCTGCCCCGCGCGGCCGTATCCGGCGCGGCGCCCACGCGGTCGTCAGCGCGGCGGTACGGATGGCCGGTGATGGTGGGTAAAGGCCGCGATGTCCTGTTCATCCCGTTCGGCGCGTTGGGTGACGCCCCGGCATCCCTTTGTCGGACCGACGGCATAGACTGCACGTCGCCACGGGGTGTGGCGCAGCTTGGTAGCGCACTCGCTTTGGGAGCGAGGGGCCGTGGGTTCAAATCCCGCCACCCCGACTGCCGCTCGCGGCCGGGTCGTCCCGGGCGCCGGTCACCGTTCCGGGTCCTGCCGTTCGTGCGGTTCCCGGGCGCTGCCGGCCCGCCGTGCCGGCTCGCCTACACTCTATGGGCTGTAAGAGCGCCCCAGAGACAACCGAGATCCGTCAAGGAGTACGCCTGTGAAGAGCACCGTCGAGACTCTGAGCCCGACGCGCGTGCGGCTCGCCATCGAGGTGCCGTTCGTCGAGCTCGAGCCGAGCCTCAAGAAGGCGTACCGGGAGATCGGTCAGCAGATCCAGATTCCCGGCTTCCGCCGGGGCAAGGTCCCGTCCGCGATCATCGACCAGCGGGTGGGCCGGGGCACCGTGCTCAACGAGGCGGTGCAGGAGGCGATCCCGCAGAACATCCTGAGCGCGGTCCGCGAGCACGACCTCAAGACCCTGGGTCGTCCCGAGGTGGAGATCACCGAGTTCAACGACGGTGACTCGCTCAACTTCACCGCCGAGGTCGACGTCCGGCCGGAGATCACCCTGCCCGACCTGGCCAGCATCGAGGTCACCGTCGACGAGCTCAAGATCGACGACAGCGAGATCGACGAGCAGGTGAAGAGCCTGCGCGAGCGCTTCGCCACCCTCAAGACCGTGGAGCGGCCGGCCGCCGAGGGCGACTACGTGCAGATCGACCTGCGGGCGACCGTCGACGGCGAGGAGGTGCCGGGCGGCTCGGCCAGCAACATCTCCCACGAGGTGGGCAGCAAGCAGCTCCTGCCGGGCCTGGACGAGGCCGTGGTCGGCCTCTCCGCCGGCGAGGACACCACCTTCACCACCCAGCTCGTCGGCGGCGACTTCGCCGGTCGGGACGCCGACGTGGCGGTGACCGTGCGGACGGTCAAGGAGAAGGAGCTGCCCGAGCTGGACGACGACTTCGCCCAGCTCGCCAGCGAGTTCGACACCATCGGTGAGCTGCGCGACGACCTGCGTGAGCGGGTCACCCGGGGCAAGCGGGTCGAGCAGATCTACGCCGCCCGGGACAAGGCCCTGGAGCAGCTCGTCGAGGTCGCCGACGTGCCGGCGCCGGAGGGTGTCATCCGCGACGAGGTGGAGAGCCGCAAGCAGGCCATGGTCGACCAGCTCGAGCGCATCGGCGCCTCGATGGAGGACTACCTCTCCGCCGAGGAGAAGACCGAGGAGCAGATCGACGCCGAGCTGACCGAGGCCGCCACCCAGGGCGTCAAGGTCCAGCTGCTGCTCGACACCCTGGCCGACGCCGAGGACACCCAGGTCTCCGACGACGAGTTCGGCCACGAGATCGTGCACCGCGCCCAGCGCGCCGGCATGGCCCCCCAGCAGTACTACGACCAGCTGGTCCGCTCCGGCACGGCCGGCGCGGTCTACGGCGACGTGCGGCGGGGCAAGGCGCTCGCCTCGGTCATGGAGCGCGTCAAGATCAAGGACTCGGCCGGCAACGAGGTGAGCCTCGACGCTCTCCGTGAGGCGAGCGAGCAGGAGCACGCGCACGAGCACTGATCGCGGGGGTGGGCCACCGTCCGCCGGTAGCGGTGGGTGGTGGCCCGATTCCTTTACCGGGTACGCCTTGCGGGGGGTCCTGCGCTGAGAGCGAACAGTGCCCGGACCGGGACTCTGCCGCCCGGTGCAGCGGTTAGTGTCGGACACGACGGTACGGAGAGCGAAGGGCTGCCATGACCGACATGCACATCCCAGCGAAGCCGCTCCGGGCGATCGACGCCCGTGGCGGTGACACCATTGGCAACCTCGACGACTCGGTCTACAACCGGTTGCTCAAGGAGCGGATCGTCTTCCTGGGCAGCGAGGTGACCGACCAGGTCGCCAACCGCATCTGCGCGCAGCTGCTGCTGCTCGCCGCGGAGGACCCGGACCGCGACATCAACCTCTGGATCAACTCGCCCGGTGGCTCCGTCTACTCGGGTATGGCGATCTACGACACCATGCAGTTCATCGACAACGACGTGTCGACCGTGGCGATGGGCATGGCGGCGTCCATGGGCCAGTTGCTGCTCTGCGCGGGCACCAAGGGCAAGCGCTACGCCCTCCCGCACGCCCGGATCATGATGCACCAGCCCTCCGGTGGCATGGGCGGCACTGCGGCCGACATCGCGATCCAGGCCGAGCAGATGCTCTACACCAAGCGGATGTTCCAGGAGCGGGTCGCCTCCCACACCGGCCAGTCCCCGGCGCAGATCGAGGCGGACTCGGACCGCGACCGTTGGTTCACCGCCCAGGAGGCCGTGGACTACGGCTTCATCGACAAGGTGATCACCGGGGCCGCCCAGGTTCCCGAGGGCGCCGGGACCCTGAGCTGATCGAGGAGCAGACGATGACCGACCTGAGCCTGCCGCCACAGTTCGCGGCCGTGCACAACCGCTACGTCCTGCCGTCGTTCGTGGAGCGCACGTCGTACGGGGTCAAGGAGTCCAACCCGTACAACAAGCTCTTCGAGGACCGGATCATCTTCCTCGGCGTCCAGGTGGACGACGCGTCGGCCAACGACGTGATGGCCCAGCTGCTCACCCTGGAGGGGACCGACCCCGACCGGGACATCATCATGTACATCAACTCGCCCGGTGGATCGTTCACCGCCATGACGGCGATCTACGACACCATGCAGTACGTCCGGCCGGACATCCAGACCGTGTGCCTGGGTCAGGCCGCGTCCGCCGCCGCCGTGCTGCTGGCGGCGGGCACCCCGGGCAAGCGGATGGCGCTGCCGAACTCGCGGATCATCATCCACCAGCCGGCCACCGAGGGCGGCTACGGGCAGGGCTCGGACATCGAGATCCAGGCCCGGGAGATCCTGCGGATGCGGACCCAGCTGGAGGAGATGCTCTCCCGGCACTGCAACCGCGCGGTCGACCTGGTGCGCAAGGACATCGACCGTGACAAGATCATGACGGCCGAGGAGTCCCGTGAGTACGGGCTGGTCGACACGATCCTCACCAGCCGCAAGAAGGGACTGCTGGCCGCCAACTCGGCCGGCTGACCGGTACCGGGTCAGAGGCCGGCGGGGTCTGTCGCCCGCCGGCCTCTGACACACCCGTTTTGGGGGTCGGAGAAAACTCCGACAGCGGGTAACGTCGGGTCCGTACCACTTAGCCGGGCGACCGGCGGGGTAAGAAGACGGGCGGAGCGGAAGCGTCCGCAGGTCGTGGCCGGGGCTCCGGCCGATGAGTGCAGGGAGAACGTAGGTGGCACGGATCGGTGACGGTGGCGACCTACTCAAGTGCTCCTTCTGCGGTAAATCGCAGAAGCAGGTCAAGAAGCTCATCGCGGGCCCTGGGGTCTACATCTGCGACGAGTGCATCGATCTCTGTAACGAGATCATCGAAGAGGAGTTGGCCGAGTCCGGCGAGGTGAAGTGGGAAGAGCTTCCCAAGCCGATGGAGATCTGCCAGTTCCTCGACAACTACGTCGTGGGGCAGGAGCAGGCCAAGAAGGCGCTCGCGGTGGCGGTCTACAACCACTACAAGCGCATCCAGGCCGAGGCGGCCGGCGCACCGGGCTCCGGTAACGACGGCGTCGAGCTGGCCAAGTCGAACATCCTGCTGCTCGGCCCGACCGGGTGCGGCAAGACGCACCTGGCCCAGACGCTGGCACGGATGCTCAACGTCCCGTTCGCGATCGCCGACGCCACCGCCCTCACCGAGGCCGGTTACGTCGGCGAGGACGTGGAGAACATCCTCCTCAAGCTGATCCAGGCCGCCGACTACGACATCAAGCGCGCCGAGACCGGGATCATCTACATCGACGAGGTCGACAAGATCGCCCGGAAGTCGGAGAACCCGTCGATCACCCGGGACGTCTCCGGCGAGGGTGTGCAGCAGGCGCTGCTCAAGATGCTCGAAGGCACGGTTGCCAACGTTCCCCCGCAGGGCGGTCGGAAGCACCCGCACCAGGAGTTCATCCAGATCGACACCACCAACGTGCTGTTCATCTGCGGTGGTGCCTTCGCCGGGCTGGACCAGATCATCGAGGCGCGTACCGGTCACGGTGGCACCGGCTTCGGTGCCCGTCTCCGGGCCGTCTCCGAGCGGTCCACCGACGACATCTTCAGCCAGGTCATGCCGGAGGACATGCTCAAGTTCGGGCTGATCCCCGAGTTCATCGGCCGGCTTCCGGTGATCACCAGCGTGCGCAGCCTCGACCGCAGCGCGCTGGTCCGCATCCTCACCGAGCCCCGCAACGCGCTGGTGCGCCAATACCAGCGCCTCTTCGAGCTGGACGGCGTCGAGCTGGAGTTCGAGCACCCGGCGCTGGAGGCGATCGCCGACCAGGCGATGTTGCGTGGCACCGGTGCCCGTGGCCTGCGGGCGATCCTGGAGGAGGTCCTGCTCTCCGTGATGTACGAGGTGCCCAGTAACCCTGACGCCGCCCGGGTGCTCATCAGCCGCGAGGCGGTGCTGGAGAACGTGAACCCGACCATCGTGCCGCGTGAGTTCACCGGTCGTCGGGCGCGGCGCGAGCGCGAGGAGAAGTCGGCCTGAGTCGGCCGGTGCCAGGTTCTCGCGCTGCCGTCGACGGCAGTTCGGTCGTACGCTGGCAGACATGCGCGTCGCTGTCTGCCAGCTGAACTCCCGGGACGACCGGAAGGCAAACCTGGTCGCCGCGGAGGCCCTGATCGACCGCGCGGCCGATGCCGGCGCCGACCTGGTGCTCCTCCCCGAGTACGTCGACTATCTCGGCCCGTCGGCGGGGATGCCCGCAGCGGAGCCGGTCGACGGCGAAGTCGGTCGGTTCTTCGCCGACGTCGCCCGCCGACGCGGCGTCTGGTTGATCGCCGGCTCCTTCCACGAGTCCGGCCCGGATCCCGAGCACACCTGGAACACCACGCTGGTCTTCGACCGGTCCGGCACGCTTGCCGCCAGCTATCGCAAGATCCACCTGTACGACGTGGAGATCCCCGGTCGCGTCTCGTACCGGGAGTCGGCCACGGTGGCCCCCGGTGACCGACCGGTGGTGGTGGACGTCGAGGGCGTACGCGTCGGCCTGTCGATCTGTTACGACTTGAGGTTCCCGGAGCTGTACCGGCAGCTCGCCTCCGATGGAGGTGCACACCTGCTGGTGGTGCCGGCGGCGTTCATGATGCACACCGGCCGCGACCACTGGGAGGTGTTGTTGCGCGCTCGCGCGATCGAGAACCAGTGCTTCGTCGCGGCGGCCGGCCAGACCGGCGACCACGAGCCAGCCCGCACCTGTTACGGCCGGAGCATGGTGGTCGACCCCTGGGGTTCGGTGCTGTCCCAGGTGCCTGACGGCCCGGGGTTCGCGGTGGCCGATCTCGACCTGGACCGGTTGGCGCGCATCCGCGCCGAGCTGCCGAGTCTGGCCAACCGACGGATGTGACCGTCGCTATCCCTGGAGCAGGACGCCCACCAGCGCGAAGCCGGCGATAGCGGCGGCGGTCACCAGGAGCGCGGTGCTCATCCGCGATGGGCCGCGCCGCACCAGGCGCCCGATCGAGGCCACCACCGCGAACAGCACGAACGCACCGATGATCAGCTGCCAGAACGGCAGGAGGAGCCCGAGCAGCGCGTCCTCGGCGAGGACCGGACTGGCGGGCCGGGACACGTCATCCATGCCAGACACTCTGGCACGTCCGGGCCTGCCACGGTCGTCGCTGACAGGACAGGTTCCACCGCAGGTGGTCGCGGGACGACGGGAGAGACCCGCGAGCGATCGTCACCATCGACAGACCCTGATTTGCCTTCTCCGGGACGTCCGCGTAACTTTCTCTCTGCACGGGGAAGGCCGGGGCAAACCGGCCGACAACGGGCGCCAGGACCGGATCGACGGAGTCGATCTGGGACTGAGACCGGGCGGTGCGAAAGGCTCCATGAGACGGAGTTGCGATCGCGAAGCCGACCGGGTAGAGTTTCGAAGCCGGCAGGGAGCCGGGCGGGTCACCAGAGAATGGTGATCGGCCGGTCTTGCCGCTTCCCGCGACAGAAACGACCGCCCGATGGGCGTGCGTCAGCGCGGACCCGAGCAAGCTACGAAGTAAAAGCCTGAATCTTCAGGTTGCGCTACGAGAGCGGCTCAGATAGTTTGGAGCGGTTGCCCCAGACGCGGTCAGGCAAAAGCAGGACCGCAGTGTGGTGTGTGGTTGTTCTTTGAGAACTCAACAGGGTGCTTGATAAGCCAGTGCCAAATTGTTTTATGATGCCCCGTGCCAACTTTCGGGTTGGTGGGGATTCCTTTGGCAACATTTGTTTGTTGCTGGGGTTTGCTTTTCCAATAGGTTTTTGTTGGAGAGTTTGATCCTGGCTCAGGACG
>NZ_JBSFSO010000056.1:0-4918 GCF_053589795.1 Micromonospora sp. NPDC003241
GAGAGGTTTGCGGGGGGAGCCCACCCGCGCAGGGATCAAGCCTGACCGCCCGGAGCGGGTGGGCTCCCCCCGGAAACCCCCACAGCGAGAGACCCAAAGAGCAGCGAGAAACCCAAAGAGCAGCGAGAAACCCAAAGAGCGAGGAGGAATCACACCCCCTTGGGATGCCACACAGTCTTGGTCTCCAGCAACGCCGTCATCCGCCCGAGCCCCGGATCAGCGGACCAGTCGTGCCCGGAGCCCACCGGACGGAGCACCCGCTTCAGGTTCTCCGCGGCCTTGATCTCCAGGTCGACCGCCAGGTCCGCGTCGGCGACCCCGGTCAGGTCGATGGCGTTGACGTCCATGTGCGCGGCCAGCGTGGGTACGGTCTCCGGCAGCCGCCCGGTGAGGATGTTGACGACGCCGCCGGGCAGGTCGGAGGTGGCGAGCACCTCGGCGAGGGTGATCGCGGCCAGTGGTGCTTCCGGGGAGGCGGCCACCACCACGGTGTTACCGGTGACGATCGCCGGGGCGATCACGCTGACCAGGCCCAGCAGCGCCGGCGCCTCGGGAGCCACCACGGCGACCACTCCGGTCGGCTCGGGTGCGGAGAGGTTGAAGTAGGGGCCGGCGACCGGGTTGGCGCCGCCGTACACCTGCGGCAGCTTGTCGGACCAGCCCGCGTACCAGACCCAGCGGTCGGTGGCGGCGTCGACTTCGTCGGCGGGTACGCCGAGACCGATGAACTGGTCGCGGCGGCCCTCCAGCATCTCAGCGACGCGGTAGAGGATCTGACCCCGGTTGTACGCGGTCGCTCCGGCCCAGCCCTTCACGGCGGCGCGGGCGGCGACCACGGCGTCCCGGGCGTCCTTGCGGGAGGCCAACGACACGTTCGAGTCCTGCACGAGATACGACCGTCCCGACTCGCTACGCGGGAACTTCCCGCCGATGAAGAGCTTGTACGTCTTGCGTACCGCGACCCGCTCAGACATTGAGGTACGCCTCCAGCCCGTGCCGGCCGCCCTCGCGACCGTAGCCCGACTCCTTGTAGCCGCCGAACGGCGAGGTGGGGTCGAACTTGTTGAACGTGTTGGCCCAGACGACTCCGGCGCGCAGCCGGTCGGCCATCCACAGGATGCGGGAACCCTTGTCGGTCCAGATTCCGGCGCTGAGCCCGTACGGCGTGTTGTTGGCCTTCTCCACGGCCTCGGCCGGGGTGCGGAAGGTCAGCACGGACAGCACCGGGCCGAAGATCTCCTCGCGGGCGATCCGGTGGGCCTGGGTGACGCCGGTGAAGATGGTCGGCGCGAACCAGAAGCCACGGTCCGGCAGTTCGCACGGCGGCGACCAGCGCTGCGCGCCCTCGGCGGCGCCGGCCTCGGTCAGCTCGTGGATCCGGGCGAGCTGGGCGGCGGAGTTGATGGCGCCGACGTCGGTGTTCTTGTCCAGCGGGTCACCGACGCGCAGCAGCGCCATCCGGCGCTTGAGCGATTCCAGCACCTGCTCGGCGACGGACTCCTGGACCAGCAGCCGGGAACCGGCGCAGCAGACGTGCCCCTGGTTGAAGAAGATGCCGTTGACGATGCCCTCGACCGCCTGGTCGACGGGGGCGTCGTCGAAGACGATGTTGGCGGCCTTGCCGCCGAGTTCCAGGGTGAGCTTCTTGCGGCTGCCGGCGACGGCGCGGGCGATGGCCCGGCCGACGTCGGTGGAGCCGGTGAACGCGACCTTGTCGACGCCGTCGTGTTCGACCAGGGCCCGGCCGGTCTCCCCGGCACCGGTGACGATGTTCACCACACCGGCCGGCAGGTCGGCCTGCTGGCAGATCTCGGCGAAGAGCAGGGCGGTCAGCGGGGTGGTCTCGGCGGGCTTGAGCACCACCGTGTTGCCGGCGGCGAGCGCCGGGGCGATCTTCCAGGCCAGCATGAGCAGCGGGAAGTTCCACGGGATGACCTGCGCCGCCACGCCGAGCGGTCGCGGGTTCGCGCCGAAGCCGGCGTGCTCCAGCTTGTCTGCCCAGCCGGCGTAGTAGAAGAAGTGGGCGGCGACCAGCGGCAGGTCGACGTCGCGCGACTCCTTGATCGGCTTGCCGTTGTCCAGCGACTCCAGCACGGCCAGCTCACGCGAGCGTTCCTGGAGGAGGCGGGCGATCCGGAACAGGTACTTGGCCCGGTCCCGGCCCGGCATCGGACCCCAGACCTTCTCGTACGCCTTCCGGGCGGCCCGGACCGCGCGGTCCACGTCCTGGCTGCCGCCCTCGGCGATCTCGGCGAGCACCTCCTCCGAGGAGGGGCTGATCGACTTGAAGCTGCCGCCGTCGGCCGGGTCGACGAAGGTGCCGTCGATGAACAGGCCGTACGAGCCCTTGATGTCCACCACCGAGCGCGACTCGGGGGCGGGTGCGTATTCGAACATCGCGTTCAGTCCAGGGTGAAGTAGTCGGGGCCGGCGTAGACACCGGTCGTCAGCTTGGTGCGCTGCATGAGCAGGTCGTTGAGGAGGCTGGACGCGCCGAAGCGGAACCAGTCCGGGTCCAGCCAGTCCGGCCCGACGGTCTCGTTGACCATGACCAGGTACTTGACGGCGTCCTTGGTGGTCTTGATGCCGCCGGCCGGCTTCACGCCGACCTGCCGACCAGTGGCGGCCCGGAAGTCGCGCACCGCCTCCAGCATGACCAGCGTCACCGGCAGGGTGGCCGCGACCGGGACCTTGCCGGTGGAGGTCTTGATGAAGTCGCCGCCGGCCAGCATCGCCAGCCAGGAGGCCCGGCGTACGTTGTCGTAGGTGGCCAGCTCGCCGGTCTCCAGAATCACCTTGAGGTGGGCGTCCCCGCAGGCTTCCTTGGTCGCCACGATCTCGTCGTACACCTCGGCGTAGCGACCGGCCAGGAACGCGCCCCGGTTGATCACCATGTCGATCTCGTCGGCGCCCGCCTCGACGGCGGCCCGGGTGTCGGCGAGCTTGATCGCAAGCGGTGCCTGACCGGACGGGAACGAGGTCGCCACGCTGGCCAGGTGCACGTTCGAGCCGCGCAACACCTCGGCCACGTGGGGGACCATCGCGGGATAGACGCAGACCGCGCCGACGTGTGGGCAGGACGGGTCGGCCGGGTCGGGGCGCAGCGCCTTGGCGGCGAGCGCGCGTACCTTGCCGGGGGTGTCCGCGCCTTCCAGCGTGGTGAGGTCGACCATTCGGATCGCGAGGTCGATCGCCTGTGCCTTGGCGGTGGTCTTGATGGAACGGGTGCCGAGTTGGGCTGCCCGCTGCTCCGCGCCGACCTGGTCCACGCCCGGTAGGCCGTGCAGGAAGGTCCGCAGAGCGGTCTCGGATCGTCCCAGCTCGGAGAGGTCCGACCGGGCCGACGTCGTTGTCGCCGTCATGCGGCGAAGTCTACGCAGGCGGGAGCCACCCGATCTTGATCATGACGGCGGGCGGGCGTCCCGGGTGAGCGACGTCGCTGCTCCGGGCCGGGGCCCGCGCGTCCGAGTCCGGGGCGGGTAGGTTGAGCGATCGTGGACGTACTCGTCATTGACCATCCGCTCGCCCAGTCCCGGCTGACCGCCATGCGGGACGAACGGACCGACTCCGCCTCGTTCCGGGCGGCGCTGCACGAACTCACCACCATGCTGGTGTACGAGGCCGCGCGCTCCTTCCCGATCGAGCGGTACCCGGTGCAGACCCCGGTCACCGGTACCGAGGGCACCCGGCTGGCCAACCCGCCGCTGCTGGTGCCGGTGCTGCGCGCCGGTCTCGGCATGGCCGACGCCGCGCTGGGGCTGCTGCCGGAGTCGTCGATGGGCTTCGTCGGGCTGGCCCGGGACGAGGAGACCTTCGAACCGCGCGCCTACATGGAGTCGCTACCCCGCGACCTGAACGGCCTGCCGGTGCTGGTCCTCGACCCGATGCTGGCCACCGGTGGCTCGTTGGAGCACTGCTGCCGGCTGCTGGCCGAGCGCGGCTGCACCGAGATCACGGTGCTCTGCGTACTCGCCGCACCGGCCGGCATCGCCCGGCTGGAGCGGTCCGGTCTGCCGCTGCGTCTGGTCACCGCGTCGATCGACGAGGGCCTCAACGACAGCATGTTCATCGTGCCGGGTCTCGGTGACGCCGGGGACCGCCAGTTCGGCGGCATGCCCCGGTTCTGATCTGTCCGCGTCGAGCGCGGTCCGGGCGGGTCGCCGCAGGCGGCGGGTTTGTCCTGCGGGCGCTGGCGTCGAGCGGCTACCGTCTCGGGCCATGACTGGTGTTCCGCTCGCCGAGGAACTGCTCCTGCTGGCGTACGACGACGAATCCGGCAAGGCGACCATGCCCCGGATCAGCCTCGACCTGGGCATGGCCGCCGCAGTGTTGATCGAGTTGGCCCTGGCGGGCCGGATCGCGTACGCCGAGGGTGCCCTGACCGTCGTCGACGCGACACCGACGGGCGAGCCGGTCACCGACGACGTGCTGGCCCGGATCGCGGCGGACACGCCGCACAGCCCGTCGTCCTGGGTGCAGCGGCTGCGGCACGGCCTGCGCGACAAGGTCCTCGGTGACCTGTGCGCGCACGGGGTGGTCCGGGACGTCGACGAGACGGAGTTGGGCTTCATCCACGTGCACCGCTATCCGGTGCTGGACCCCTCGGTGGAGGCGGAGACCCGCGAACGGCTCGCCGCCGCGCTGACCGGCGAAGCGCCCGACGAGCGGACCGCCGCCCTGGCGACGCTGGTCGCCGTACTCCGGATGGAATCGGCCCTGGGGGTGACCGGCGAGGACGCCACCGAGGCCCGCCGCCGGTTGGAGGAGATCGCCAGTGGTGCGGGCTTCTCCGGCGAGGTGGGTCTGGAAAGCTCCGTGGTCCGCCCCTCGGTCGGCCTGGTGGTCGCCGCCCTCGGCCGCGCCGTCCAGGCCGCTCTCGGCCCCCGTCGCTGACGCACCTGTCCCCTCGCTCGCCGGT
>NZ_JBSFSO010000056.1:5018-39761 GCF_053589795.1 Micromonospora sp. NPDC003241
CGTGCCGTGCGTTCGTCGGTCGTGCCGTGCGTTCGTCGGTCGTGCCGTGCGTTCGTCGGTCGTGCCGTGCGTTCGTCGGTCGTGCCGTGCGTTCGTCGGTCGTGCCGTGCGTTCGGCGATCATGGAGTTGCGGTTCGTGAATTGTGCTTATTCGCTCACCTTTGTGACCGCCACAACTCCATGATCGCGGCGCGGCGGGGCGGGGCGGGGCGGGGCGCGGCGTGGTGCGGCGCGGTGCGGTGCGGCGGGGGAGGGGGATGAGGGGCGAGGGTCGGTGGGCAGGTGGACGGTCCGGACGGCCCTTAGGAGTCCAGCGGGGGTTCGACCGGCTTGAAGTCGCGGGCGTAGAGATCCAGTGACACGAACACCTGACGCGAGCCGCTGAAGGGATCCGAAGCCAGCCCGTACAAGCGGACGTGCGCGTTCGGGTTTGCCTGGAGTGCGTCGACGACCGTGTCGGCCTCGATTCCCGTGCGAAGTCTGAGGCGCTCCCACTCGCTGGCGGGAACACGGACGTCCTCGATCCGAACGCGTCTGAAGCTGCCTCGGCGGATCCGGGGCATCCACGACGAGTTCAGTGGCAGCTTGATGAGGATGCGCGTCAGTCCGTCGGCGGTCCTTTCGTGGTCAACTCGAAGGTCGGCGTGAAATGCCACGTCGACCGCGTCGCGATGCCCGACGTTGGACACCGTGGCGACGAGTTCGGCCGCTCCCTTGCCTGCTGCGGACGGCGTCACGACCATCGGCGCGGACCAGGCAAGTCGTGGGGAGAGCACCCGGAAGACTATCCAGAGCATAAGAATCGACTGAAAGACACCGATGGGAATCCCGACGAGAAGCGGGATCATGACGTCCATTGATGCGGGATCCTCCCTGGATGGCGCGCTTTGATGGGTCGAAGAAATCTGAGTCGAATTGGCGCTCCGGGCATCCACTGTCCCAGTGATGGTCAAGTTCGCGATGAATCCAGGTCCCCGGCAGGGTCCATGCACCTCGGTCGGCTGTGCACGGACCCGGCCGGGGGAGACCGGCCTCGTACACGTCGGTCGCTGGGCACGGCGGCATACGTGACGCCGGACGGGTCGAGCGCGGCTTCTCGCTCAGGCCACGGGTGCGGGGCATTCCCCGTGACGCCGCCGGTGCCGAGTCGGTGGAGCAGGGTGTCAGTGGGACTGTCAGTGGGACAGGTGGTCGGTCCGGACGGCGGTGACGAAGGCGGACCAGGCGGTCGGCGTGACGGTGAGGGTCGGGCCGGTCGGGTCCTTGCTGTCGCGGATGCCGACGACGTCGGACAGGTTGTCGGCGACCTCGACGCAGTCGCCGCCGTTGGTGCCGCTGCGGGTGCTGGTGCGCCACGTCGCGCCGGTCAGGTCACTCATAGCACTCTCCCAGGATGGCATCGATGAGATCCGTCGATTCTCTCTCCCCGAGCGCGATGGATTCCAGCCCTCGCCAGACCCGCACGTAGGCGGCGATCTCGTGCGGCTGGTCGAGATAGAGCGCGCCGGTGAGCCCTTCGACATAGACGGTGGGTGGTTCGGACGGGCTTCCGAGCAGGGAGTCCGGGAAGTCGAGCAGCACGAAAGTGCCCGCCTCGGCGGCGAGTGGCGGGCCGGCGGCGAGCGGCAGGATGCGGATGGAGATGTTGTGCCGTTGCCCGACGGCAAGCAGGTGGCGGAGTTGACCGGCCATCACCGGCCGGTCGGGCACCGGGCGGCGCAGCACCGCCTCGCTGAGCATCACGGCCAGTTCCGGAGCGGGTGGGAGGCGTCGGGTCAGTAGTCCCTGCCGCTGGATTCGGAAGTGCACCGCCTTCTTCCGTTCCTCCTCGCCCAACTCGGGCCGGTTGTGCAGAAAGAGCGCGGTGGCGTACTCGGGGGTCTGTAGCAGTCCCGGCACCAGTTCGGCGTTGTAGTGCCGCACGCTACTGGCCACGTTTTCCAGTCCGACGTAGAGCGAGAACCAGGCCGGGATGGAGCGGCCGTACGCGTGCCACCACCCCTCGGCCTTGCCGACCTCGGCGAGCCCGATCAGCACGCTCGCCTGGTCGGGAGTTGCCTGGTAGAGATCGCAGAGCACGCGCACGTCCGGACCCCTGGCCGGGGAGAGGCCGCGCTCGATCCGCCAGATCTTCTGTCGCGAGCAGTCCAACTGCTCGGCTGCCGCCTCGATGCTGACCCGGGCGTCGACCCGGAGTTGGGTGAGCAGCCTGCCGAGCTGCCGTCGCGGGACGGTCGAACCGTTCGTTGCATGCACCGTGCAACACTCCTCAGTTCCAGAATGCAACCAATTCGCGCTGTCGAGGAAACGTATCGCGAAGGCGTTTCCGTCGAATGCGGAATGGCGATGGCTGATGGAGTGATGCTATTTGTTGGCGCTCAATGCAGGCAAGCGGTAGCGCTCGGTGATTGTGCTCGGGTGTTAGGAGGGGACCCCTGCTATGCACGAGGCGTTAATAAGGTGCCCTTCCTTACATCCCTAAAGCGCGCGCGACCTCGCCCCGCAACTCTCCGACGGCGCTCTCCGCGCGAGCCCGGGCCGCTGCGACGTCACCGTCGGCGACCTGTTCCACCACCTCCAGGTACGCCTTGAGCTTCGGCTCGGTGCCGGAGGGCCGGATCACCACGCGCGCCGCCCCGGTACGCAGGATGATCACGTCCGCCTCGGGAAGCAGGTCCTGTGCCTCGGTGACCGGCTGACCGAGCAGCGTGTCCGGGGTGGCCGCCCGGATCCGGGCCATCGCGTCGGCGATCAGCCGCAGGTCGTCGACGCGTACCGAGAGCTGATCGGTGTGGTGGACGCCGAACTCGGCGGCCAACTCGTCCAGCCGGTCGGTGAGCGTACGGCCCTGGGTCTTGAGGTCGGCGGCCAACTCGGCGACGGTCAGCGCGGCGGTGATGCCGTCCTTGTCACGTACGTGGTCGGGGGCGACGCAGTAGCCGAGCGCCTCCTCGTAGCCGAACACCAGCGGCGCGGAGCCGTCCCCGGCCCGCACGATCCACTTGAACCCGGTCAGCGTCTCGCCGTAGGGCAGGTTCCGGGCGGTGCACATCGCCCGCAGCAGTGACGACGAGACGATGGTGGTGGCGTACAGGCCGGTCACGCCCCGCCGCATCAGGTGGTCGGCGAGCAGCACCCCCACCTCGTCCCCGCGCAGCATCCGCCAACCTGCACCGCCCGCTGGGCCGCTCGGCCCACCTGCAACCGGAGCAGAGGGTGCGCTGGCCGGGGTCCGGACCGCTACGGCGCAGCGGTCGGCGTCGGGGTCGTTGGCGATGGCGAGGTCCGCGCCGGTGGTGTCGGCGAGCGCGACCAGCAGGTCCACCGCGCCCGGCTCCTCCGGGTTGGGGAAGCTCACCGTCGGGAAGTCGGCGTCCGGTTCGGCCTGCTCCGGCACCACCCCAGGGGTCGGGAAACCGGCGGCGGCGAAGGCGGCGGTGAGGACCGTCGCGCCGACGCCGTGCAGCGGGGTGTACGCCACCGTCAGGTCCCGGGGACCGCCGGGCGGCACCACCTGCACCGCCCGCGACACGTACCCGGCCACCAGGTCGTCGCCGAGCACCTGGCCGGCGGGACCGAGCGGCACCCGGGTCAGCGGACCGACCGCCCGGATGGCGGCCTCGATGCCGGTGTCGGCCGGCGGCACGATCTGGGCCCCGGCACCGGAGTCCCCGCCCAGTTCGGCACCGAGATAGACCTTGTAGCCGTTGTCCTGCGGCGGGTTGTGGCTCGCCGTCACCATCACTCCGGCGACCGCACCCAGTTGCCGCACCGCGTACGCCAGCACGGGGGTGGGCAGCGGGCGGGGGAGGAGCAGGGCCGGACGTCCCGCTCCGGTGGCCACCCGGGCGGTCTGTTCGGCGAACGCGCGGGAGCCGCGCCGGGCGTCGTACCCGATCACCAGCGGGCCGGTGCCGCCCTCGGCGGCGAGCCAGGCGACCAGCCCGGCGGCGGCCTGGGTGACCACGGCGAGGTTCATGCCGTTGGGGCCGGCGCGCAGCGGGCCGCGCAGCCCGGCGGTGCCGAAGGTCAGCGGCCCGGCGAAGCGGTCGGCCAGCTCGGCGGCGCTGTCCGGCAGTCGGTCGAGCACCGCTCGCAGTTCCGCCTGGTCGGCCGGGTCGGGGTCGTCGGCGAGCCAGCGCTGAGCCTGCTCGCGGATGGTGTCGATGTCAGTGGTCTCCGCCGCCATTGCCTCTTGATAGCACGGCGGCGGATCACCGGGGACGGCTCCCCGGCTGAGAGCGACCGGTCGCCCTCAGCCCGCGGAGGTGAGCTGGAACGACTTGAGCATCTCGTCATAGATCGGCTTGCTCTCGTCGAACCGGGCGTCGCTGACGGTCAGATAGAAGGAGTAGATCCGACCCTCGTGGGCCACCCCGTGCCAGACACCGTGCCGCCTGGCCTCGCCGTCACCGCAGGTGTACTCGAACTCGGCCGACGGCTTGCCGGCCAGTTCCTTGTCCGCCATCGAGATCTGCGTGTACGGCTTGGCGCAGGAGTTCGATCGGGTCCTGAGGTTGTTCTCCGCACTCTGCGCCCAGCGGGTCGAGCTGCCGGCCCACTTCTCGTTGAGGATGCGGACCCGGCGACCGCTGTCGTCCGGGTCGGTGTAGTCGATGTAGACGGCCCCGGCCGGGGCGGTCCGCTTCCAGCCCTTCGGCACCAGCATCTGCACGCCGCGCGCCGAGTGCTCCTGCATCTCGACCGGCTCCCCCTCGTCCGAGGAGTTGCCCGGCCCGGCGACCGGGTCGGTGACGGGCGGGTCACCGCCGCCGCCGGAGAGCGCCACCGCGCCGATCAGCAGGACCAGCACCAGGCCACCGGCCGCCGCGAGCTGGACCTTGCGCGGCCAGCCCTTCACGGTCTCGACCGCGCGGGCGCCTGCGCCCTTGGCCTTGTCGAGCGGGCCGCCGCCCCCACCGGCGGGCGGCGGTGGTGCCCCGTACGGCTGGCGGGGCGCCGCCGGCCAGCGACCGCCGTAGTCGCCGCCGAGCTGCTGGGTGGCCTCCGGCCGGGCACCGAACCCGTACGCCCCGGCACTGATGTGCTGCGTCGTGTCCGCGCCGATGTGCTGGGTGGCGTCGGCCCCGATGCGTTGGGTGGCGTCCGCGCCGCCGATCCGCTGGGTGGCCTCCGACCCACCGATGCGCTGGGTCGTCTCGGACCCGCCGCCGTAGGTGCGGCCGGCGGACGAGGCGGCGTTCTGCTGACCCGGGCGGGCCAACGCGTCGGCGCTGGTGTCCTCCATCGCGGCGGCACTGGTGGCGGTGGCCTTGCCGGGGCGCTCACCCCGGCTCAGCGCGGCCAGCCGGTCGGTCAGCGACTCACCGGGGCCGAGCATCGCCCGGCCGCCGATCTCACTTGCGGACTTGGACTTCTTCGCGGGGGCGGCCGGCGCGGTGATCGGCGCGGACTGCTGCGGCACCGGCACCACCGAATAGGGGTCGGTCATCGAGTTGACCGCGGAGGCGGTGCTGCTCAGCGGGCCGGCGAGCAGTTCGCGCAGCATGGCGCGGGCGGTGTGCACGTCGAGCCGACGGGCCGGGTCCTTCTCCAGCAGGCCCATGAGCACCCGGGTCAGCGGGCCGCTGCGCTGCGGCGGGGCCGGCGGGTCCTCGACCACCGCGTGCATCGTCTCGATCGGGTCACCCCGGTCGAAGGGCGGCCGACCCTCCACGGCGGTGTAGAGCGTCACGCCGAGGGAGAACAGGTCGCTGGGCGGGCCGAACTCCTGACCCATGGCCCGCTCGGGCGAGATGAAGTGCGGCGAGCCCAGCACCATCCCCGGCGTGGTGAGCTGCACGTCGGTGGGCATCCGGGCGACACCGAAGTCGGTCAGCACGCAGCGGCCGTCGGAGCAGATCAGCACGTTGGCCGGCTTGACGTCGCGGTGCAGTACCCCGATGGCGTGGGCCACCTCCAGCGCGCCGAGCAGCGCGATGCCGATCTTGGCGACCACCCGCTGGGCGATCGGCCCGTCCTCGATCACCATGTCGGCGAGGCTGCGGGCGTCCAGCAGCTCCATCACGATCCACGGGCGTCCGGCCTCGGTGACCACGTCGTACACCTGGACCACCGCCGGGTGGGCGATGGCGGCTGCCGCGCGGGCCTCGCGCAGGGTGCGTTCGTACATCGCGTCGCGGTCGCTGGGCGCCAGGCCGGGCGGCAGGACGACCTCCTTGACCGCCACGTCGCGCCGCAGAAGTGTGTCTGTGGCCCGCCAGACAGTGCCCATGCCACCGTTGCCCACCGTCGAACGCAACGAGTACCGGTCACCGATGACGGTGCCGGGTGTCGCGCGGCCGTTGGTGGGGGTGCTGACTGGTCCGCCGCTCCACGTCGGGATCTGAGTCACAGAAAAGCCACCGGGGGAAGTCGAGGGGGCTGGGACACAACCTCCCTATCTTGCTGGTTCAGACGCCCGATGCGAAACCCGGCGCGGCGGACGTTTACCGTGCGGAACGGTACGTGTGCGGGCCCTCACGTCGGGTGGTGTCGCCGGGAGGGTCGAGTGTGCGCTATCCCTCACCCAGTGACCAGCACATTCGTCCTACCATCCGGTGATGAGCGAACGGCGGCGGTCAAGCGAGTCCGGCTTCCCGATCGAGGGCGTCTACACGGCGGAGCACCTGCCGGGTGATCTGGACTCCCGGCTGGGCGCTCCGGGCGAGTACCCGTACACGCGTGGGGTCTATCCCACCATGTACACCTCCCGCCCGTGGACCATGCGCCAGTACGCCGGCTTCGGCACCGCCACCGAGTCCAACGCGCGGTACCACCAGTTGTTGCGGGCCGGCACCATGGGTCTCTCGGTCGCGTTCGACCTGCCCACCCAGATGGGGTACGACTCCGACGACCCGATCGCCTCGGGCGAGGTCGGCAAGGTCGGTGTCGCCATCGACTCCATCGAGGACATGCGGCTGCTCTTCGACGGCATCCCGCTGGACAAGGTCTCCACCTCGATGACGATCAACGCGCCGGGCTCGGTGCTGCTGCTGCTCTATCAGCTCGTCGCCGAGGAGAACGGGGTGCCGGGCGCCGCGCTCAACGGCACCATCCAGAACGACATCCTCAAGGAGTACATCGCCCGGGGCACCTACATCTTCCCGCCGAAGCCGTCGTTGCGGCTGGTCGCCGACACGTTCGGCTACTGCCGGGCCGAGGTGCCGAAGTGGAACACCATCTCGATCTCCGGCTACCACATGGCCGAGGCCGGCGCCTCCCCCGTGCAGGAGATCGCCTTCACGTTGGCCAACGGCGTCGAGTACGTCCGCGCCGCGATCGCCGCCGGGCTGGCCGTGGACGACTTCGCGCCCCGGCTGTCGTTCTTCTTCGTCGCCCGCACCACGTTGCTGGAGGAGGTGGCGAAGTTCCGGGCGGCCCGGCGGATCTGGGCCCGCCTGATGCGCGACGAGTTCGGGGCCAAGAACCCGAAGTCGCTGATGCTCCGCTTCCACACCCAGACCGCGGGCGTGCAGTTGACCGCCCAGCAGCCCGAGGTCAACCTGGTCCGGGTCGCGGTGCAGGGGCTGGGCGCGGTGCTCGGCGGCACCCAGTCGCTGCACACCAACAGCTTCGACGAGGCGATCGCGCTGCCCACCGAGAAGGCGGCCCGGTTGGCGCTGCGGACCCAACAGGTGCTCGCGTACGAGACGGACCTGACCGCCACGGTGGACCCGTTCGCCGGCTCGTACGTGGTGGAGGCGATGACCGCCGAGATCGAGGCGGCGGCGGACGCGCTGATGGGTCGGGTCTTCGAGTACGGGTCGTCGGTGGACGCCATCGAGGCGGGCTTCCAGAAGCGTGAGATCGAGCAGTCCGCGTACCAGATCGCGCAGGAGATCGACTCGGGTGAGCGGGTGGTGGTCGGGCTCAACCGGTTCACCATCGACGCCGAGGAGCCGTACGAGCCGCTGCGGGTCGACCCGGCCATCGAGGCGGCGCAGGGCGAGCGGCTGGCCAAGTTGCGCGCCGGGCGGGACGGCGCGGTCGTCGAGCGGGCCCTGAACGAGTTGCGGGAGGCCGCTTCGGGCACCGGCAACGTGCTCTATCCGATGAAGGCCGCCCTGCGCGAGCGGGCCACCGTCGGCGAGGTGTGCGGGGCGCTGCGCGAGGTGTGGGGCGTCTACCGCCCGACCGACCGGTTCTGAGCCGCTCGCCACTCTCACGGTCGCTGTGCGTGTCGAAGCGGCCGTCTCCGGGTACTCCGCCCGAATGATCTCTTTGACGCACACCCTGTGCGGTCGGCGGCCGTCCGGACGTGTGAACGTCCACCGGTGCTGATCGCCGTGGGTGGTCGGGTAATTGTCGTACCGTCAGTTCATCGCGCCGACTAATGCGACAATTCGGAACGACGGGCGACGAGTTTCGACAAGATTCTCCGCCCGAAACGCCGATTACGCGTTGTAGGAGGTGGGGGGCGGATGACTGCGTACGAACGCGATCTACCTGCTGTCCAGCCCGTCCACGGGCACTCCAAGCAGGGCATATGTGACGCTGTGCGGTCCGATCATCACCGGAACGAGGTTGCGCAGAGTTACCTTCGGGGGTCTACGCTGTCTGCTGTCCCCGATGATCCATCCATTTCTAGTGATCGAGAATTCGACGTGACGAGTGCGTTGACTATGCCGACCGGCGAGCAATTGGCGTCGTCTTGGCCCGAGGCGCCACCGACCGGTGGCCAGCCCCTGCCGTCCGAGCTGGACCACCTGCTCGCCCTCCGGGTACCGGGCCTGATCGCCACGCGCCGTCACATTCATGCGCATCCGGAGCTGTCCGGTCAGGAGTTCGACACCGCCGCCCTGATCGCCCGGGAACTCACCCTGGCCGGGCTCAGCCCCCGCATGCTGCCCAAGGGCAACGGGGTCATCTGCGACGTCGACGGCCGCCCCGACGGGCCGGTGATCGCGCTGCGCGCCGACATCGACGCGCTGCCGCTGACCGACGTCAAGGACGTGCCGTACCGCTCCACCGTGGACGGGGTCTGCCACGCCTGCGGGCACGACGTGCACACCACGATCCTGCTCGGCGTCGGCATGCTGCTCGCCCAGCTCGCCGACCTGGGCGAGCTGCCCGGCCGGGTCCGGTTGATCTTCCAGCCGGCCGAGGAGATCCTGCCCTGCGGTTCGCTCGAAGTGATCGAGGCGGGCGGCCTGGACGACGTGGTGCAGATCTTCGCGCTGCACTGCGACCCGAACCAGCCGGTCGGCAAGGTCGGCCTGCGGGTCGGGCCGATCACCGCCGCCGCCGACAACGTCACGGTCCGGTTGACCGGACCGGGTGGGCACACCGCCCGCCCACACCTGACCGTCGACCTGGTCGACGCGCTCGGCCGGCTGATCACCGAGGTGCCCGCGCTGATCAGCCGCCGGGTGCCGGCCAACAGCGGGCTGCTGCTGGTCTTCGGACACGCCTCCGCCGGCACCCGCTACAACGTCATCCCCTCCGAGGCGTCCGCCTCCGGCACGCTGCGGGTGATGGATCGGGACGCCTGGGAACAGGCCCCGAAGATCGTCACGCAGGTGGTCCGGGACGTGATCGCCCCGACCGGGGCCACGGTCGACCTGGAGTACCTGCGGGGACGCCCGCCGGTCTGCAACGACGCGGCGGCCATCAACGTGCTGACCTCGGCCACCGTCGCCGCGCTCGGCCCGGAGGGCGTCGCCGAGACCCCGCAGAGCATGGGCGGCGAGGACTTCTCCTGGTATCTGGAGTACGTCCCCGGCGCGCTGGCCCGACTCGGGGTCGGCCGCTCCGGGCCGAACGTGGACCTGCACCGGGCGTCGTTCGACGTGGACGAACGGTGCATCCCGGCGGGCGTACGACTCATGGTGCAGACCGCGCTCCAGGCACTGGCGGCGGTGCGCTGACCGACGACGACCCGAGGTCCACCCCGGGCGGTGGCGGCGTGCCGACCGGCGCGACCAGCGCCGGCTCGGGGCGGACCCCACGGCGTCGGCGGCGGCTCCACCACCACAACGCCCCCAGCGGTACGCCGAGGACCAGCAGCCAGGGCAGCACCGCGCCGAGCACGGTGAGCAGAACCGTCATCGAGACGAGGAAGACCGTCCAGCCCCCGCTCAGCCCGGCCAGGAAGCCGATCTCCCGCTCCTCGTCGGCGGTGCTGGCGTCCGGCCCCACCAGGCTGACGGTGATCGTGGAGAGTGCGGTCAGGTCGGCCAGCCGCCGCTTCTTCGCCTCCAACGAGGCGAGGTCGGCCTCCCGGCGGGCCAACTCGTTCTCCAGGCTGACCAGGTCGGCGATTGACTCGGCCCGGTCCAGCAGCCGACGCGCGCTCTCCACCCGCGCCCGCTGGGTGGCGATCCGCGCGTCGAGGTCGACGGTCTCCTCGGTGACGTCCTCGGTGTCGATCTGCCGGCGTTCCTGCCGACCGAGACCCGCCAACTCCTCGACCACCGGATAGAACCGGTCCGCCGGTACCCGTAGCGTCAGCTCCGCCACCGCGTCCGCGTCCGAGCTGCGGCGCTGGTCGCCGCCGACGAAGCCGCCGGCCCGGGTGGCCGCGTCGGACGCCGCCCGTGCGGCGGCCTCCACGTCGTCCACCTTCACCCGGATCGACCCGGTGTAGACGATGGACCGTTGGTCGACCCGGGTGTCCGCCGCCGCGCCCGCACCGCCCCGCTGATCCGCCGGACCGGGCCGCTCGCCCGCCGGACCGGCGCCGTCCACGGCCTGTGGTGCGGCGGCGCGGCCCGCCTCGTCGGAGGTCGCCGCGCTGTCGCTGCCGCTGTCGCCGCTACCGCAGCCGGTCACCACCAGCAGCATGACCAGCGCAGTCATTCCCGTCGCCGCGTGACGGCGGGTTCTTGTCGGTGTCATCAACGTTCCCTTCCTCGGCCCGGAGCGGGTGATAGCTCGGACGTCGAGCGCTGTCCCCCGGGTTCCGGCAGACTGCGCTCAGGACGGTCACGATTCGATATGGGAGGCATCACGATGCGGATCACCAAGTACGCCCACTCGTGCCTGCGGGTCGAGCACGACGGGGGAGTGCTGGTCGTCGATCCGGGCGTGTTCAGCGAGGCCGCCGTGGCACTGGACGGGGCCGACGCGGTCCTGATCACCCACGAGCACCAGGACCACGTGGACGCCGAGGCGATCAACCGGCAACTGGCCCGGCGGCCGTTCACCATTCACGGACCGGCCTCGGTGGCCGGACCGCTCGGCGACGCGGCCGAGGCGCTGCGCCCGGTCGCCCCCGGTGACGCGTTCACCGCCGCCGGTGTCCCGGTCCGTGCCTACGGCGGCCGGCACGCGGTGATCCACCCCGACATCCCGCTCGTCGACAACCTCGGCTACCTGCTCGACGAGGTGGTCTACCACCCCGGAGACGCGCTGTTCGTGCCGGACGACATCCAGGTCGACACGCTCTTCGCCCCGATCCACGCGCCCTGGTCGAAGTTCTCCGAGGTGGTCGACTTCATCCGGGCGGTCTCCCCGCGCCGGGTCTTCGCGCTGCACGACGCCCTGCTCAACACACACGGCCTCGCGGTACTCGACCGGCAGTACACCGCCCTGTCCGGCAGCGAGTACCAGCGGCTGGAGCCGGGCAGCCGGATCGACGGCTGAGCCCATGCCCGAACCTCCGTCCGACCCGGTGGCGCAGCTCTACCGCACGCCGCCCGACCGGTTCGTCGCCGCCCGCGACGCCGAGGTGGCGCAGGCCCGGCGCGCCGGGGACGGGCGGAGGGCCCGCGAGATCGCCCGACTGCGCCGCCCCACGGTGGCCGCCTGGCTGGTCAACCTGCTCGCCGTCGAGCGTCCCGAGTTGGTCGACGACCTGGCGCAGTTGGCCGACGCGTTGCGGGACGCCCAGCGCGAACTGCGCGGCCCGCGCCTGCGGGAGCTGTCCGCGCAGCGGCGGTCCGTGGTCTCCGCCCTGGTCGCCGAGGTACGCCGGCTCGCCGCCGACGTGCCCGGGGCGCCGTCGGCCGGGAAGCTGCCGTTGGCCGAGGTCGAGGCGACCCTGAACGCGGCCCTCGCCGACCCCGGCGTGGCCGAGCAGGTGCGGTCCGGTCGGTTGCTTCGCCCGGCCCACTACGCCGGGTTCGGCGAGGTGCCCCGGCCACAGTTGCGGCTGGTCACCGGCGGGGAGGAGCCGCCCGCACCGGCGACACCCGCGCGCCGGCCGGACCGCGGCGCGATGCGTGCCGAACAGGCCCGACGAGCCGCCCGCGCCGAGTTGGCCCGCCGCCGCAAGGCGCTGGAGAAGGAGCTGGACCGGGCGCGTACCGACCAGGAACGGGCCGAGACGGACCTCGACGCGGCGCAGTCCGCCGAGCGCGACGGGACGGCCGCCCTGGACGCCGTCGAGACGGAACTGGCCGAGCTGGAACGCCGCCGGGCCATCGCCGAGCAGGAACTGAGCCGGTCCCGACTGGCCCGCCGGGCCGCCGAACGGTCCGCCGCCGTCGCCCGGCGACGCACCGGGGAGGTGGAGGCCGCGATGGAGGCGTTGACCGCCGAGGAGGGGGATGCCGAGCGGGGCGACGGCGCGGCAGACTGATCCGTCATGGACGGACCTTCGGTCGGATCCTTCGTGGACGGACCCTCGGGCGACTGCGATCCGGGCGGGACGGCATGACCCCGGAACAGGTGGCGGCGGCCAGCAAGCCGGCGGTGCTCGCGCTCGGCGAGGCGTACGGCCGGTGCCCCACCACGCTGCGTCGGGCCCGGCTGCTCGGCATCTCCGGCTGGGCCTTCTATGTCACCGGGCGCGCCGGGGCACTCGGTGACGTACGCGCCGAGACGGTCGCCGCCGCGCTCGGGTTCATCGCCCCCGACGCCGTCGCCGACGGCTGGGACGCCGCCGCCCGCACCGTACGCCCCACCGAGGTGGCCGCCGCCAGCCTGGCCGAGTGCTGCCGCTGGGGCGAGGACCGGTTGGCCGCGCTGCCCCACGTCGACCGGCTGGCCACCCTCGTGGAACGGACCGTCGCGGCGGCCGACGCCAGCGCCATGCCGCTCTTCGCCGCCTGGCGGGCCGTGCCCTCCGAGCCCGGGAGCCCCGGTGCCCGGGCCGCCGCCGGGCTGCGCCTGCTCCGCGAGCACTTCACCGGCGCGCACCTGGTGGCCGTGCGGGCCTGCGGGATGACGCCGCTGGAGGCGGTGCTGGCCGGGCCGGAGGGCGAGAGCGGGGCGGTGGCCTGCGGGTGGCCGCCGCCGTACCCGCCGGTCGGGCCGCTGGTGCGTCGCCGGCTCTGGGCCGAGGCGGTGACCGACCGCCTGGTGGCGCCCGCCTTCGCCGCGCTCGGCCCGACCGAGGGCGCCGAACTGGTCGAGTTGTTGACCGAGGCGCGGGCGCACACGCAGGGCTGACCGGAAGCGCACCCGCAGAGCTGACCGGGCGTATACACGCAGGGCTGACCGGGCGTGGCCGGCTGTGACCGGCGTCCGGCTCGGCGGGGGTGCCGGGCGGGGTGCCGCCGGCCGGTAGCAGACTGGGGGGTGTGGGAGACGCGCTAGGCCGACGCCGTGCCGGTGGGGCGGGACCGCAGCTCGACGACGTAGTCGTCCGGCGCGCCCGCCTTCTCGGCGGCGTTCGCGATCTCCGAGACGTACCACGAGGTGGGCAGACCACCCTCGTAGCCGTCGAAGACGTAGACCCAGGCCGTCACGTCGCCGTCCAGCGTCGAGACCCGGACGGTCAGCTTCCGGTACGTGCCGGAGGTGACGCCCTCGATCTCGTCGAGCTGGGCCGCGTCGTACGGGTGGATGTCGTAGAGCGCCACGAAGACCCGGTCGCCGGGGGATTCGACCACGGTGCTGACGGCACCCTCCCAGCCGATGACGTCCTCACCGGCGAAGGTGAGTCGCCAGCCCTCCAGCCAGCCGATGCCGACCATGGGGGAATGCGGGCAGTAGGCACGCATTCGGGCAGGGTCCAGGTTCGAGCCGTAGGCGGCGTAGAGACGCACGGCGATGACGATAGCCCGACGGGCACGTGGGGGAGAATACGACGGCGCGTGTCGGACGCGTCGGGGAGAAGAAAGTCACTGTGAGCATGGACGAAGGGCGGTCGTGGTGAGCCAGATCGTGATCATCGGCGGGGGGCCGGCCGGTTACGAGGCCGCGCTGGTCGCCGCTCAACTGGACGCCGCAGTCACCGTGGTGGAGGCCGACGGCGCGGGCGGTGCCTGCGTGCTGTCCGACTGCGTACCGTCGAAGACGTTCATCGCCAGCTCCGAGGTGGTGACCGGATACCGCGACACCGAGGTGTTCGGGGTGCACTCCGACGGTCTGGAGGCGGTCACCGTCGACGCCCGGGCGGTCCACGAGCGGGTCAAGCGGCTCGCCCTTGCGCAGTCCTCCGACATCCACGCGAAGCTGCTCAAGGCCGGCGTCACCTTCGTCTCCGGGCGGGCCCGGCTGGGCGAGGACACCCTCGGCCACACCCACCGGGTGATCGTCACGCCGGACGGGGGCGATGCGCCGTACTCGATCAGTGCCTCGACGGTGCTGGTCGCCACCGGCGCCACCCCGCGCCAACTGCCCACCGCCGTGCCCGACGGCGAGCGCATCCTCACCTGGCGGCAGGTGTACGACCTGCCCGAGCTGCCCGAGCACCTGATCGTGGTGGGCTCCGGCGTGACCGGCGCCGAGTTCGCCAGCGCCTATCTGGCGATGGGCGTCGAGGTGACCCTGGTCTCCAGCCGGGACCGGGTGATGCCGCACGAGGACGCCGACGCGGCGCAGGCCATCGAGCGGGTCTTCCGCGCCCGGGGCATGAGCATCCTGAACAATTCCCGCGCCGAGGGGGTCCGCCGGACCGACGACGGCGTCGAGGTCGTCCTCTCCGACGGTCGCAAGGTGTACGGCTCGCACGCGCTGATCGCGGTCGGCTCGATCCCCAACACCGAGGAGCTGGGCCTGGCCGAGTACGGCGTCACGCTGGCCCGGGGCGGGTACGTGACCGTGGACCGGGTCTCCCGCACCAACGTCCCCGGCATCTACGCGGCCGGCGACTGCACCGGCGTCCTGCCGCTGGCCAGTGTCGCCGCCATGCAGGGCCGGATCGCCATGTGGCACGCGCTCGGTGAGGCGGTCCGGCCGCTGCGGCTGCGGACCGTCTCGGCGAACGTCTTCACCGACCCCGAACTGGCCACCGTGGGCGTGTCGCAGGACGAGATGGACGCCGGCAAGGTGCCGGCCCGGCAGGTGATGCTGCCGCTGGCCGGTAACGCCCGGGCGAAGATGGACGAGGTGGCCGACGGGTTCGTCAAGCTGTTCTGCCGCCCGGCCAGCGGTCAGGTGATCGGTGGCGTGGTGGTGGCGCCGAAGGCGAGCGAGCTGATCCTGCCGATCACCATGGCGGTGGAGAACAACCTCACCGTCAACGAGCTGGCGCAGACCATCACCATCTATCCCAGCCTCTCCGGCTCCCTCACCGAAGCCGCCCGCCAACTCATGCTCCACGAACTGGAGTAACCGCCCCCACCCTCCCCCCGACGGTGGCCAGGACGGTGAGCAGGGCCACCTCGGCGAGGATGAGGGCGCGCTCGATCAGGCCGTAGTACGCGCGGTCGCCGGGGTAGGCGGACCAGACCATCACGGCGGCGAGCAGCAGGCTGGCGATCGTCAGCCCGCGCAGCCAGCGGGCGGTGCGGGCGGTGGCGGGCAACTGCGCGGCGATCAGCCAACCGGCGAGCGGCAGGGCCAGGAAGGCGACCACCGAGGCGTACCGGTGCACGTAGGCGGCGGTGCCCATCTCGGTGCCGGGCGGGTTGGTCGGTATCAGTCCGGCCAGCAGCAGCCCGCCGGCCCAGGCCGCGAGCAGCACCTGGGCCGTGCCGACGCGACCACGACGCGTACCGGCCGCTCCGGTGGGTCGGTCGAGGCGGCGTAGTCCCAGGACGAGCACGGCGGAGGCTGCGGCGAGGGTGAGCATGGCGAGGTGGATGGCCCCGCCGGACTCGGAGACGGCGTAGTCGCTGACGGTCAGGCTCAGCGGGTCCAGGCCGTCGACGCCCGCGTGGCCGATCACGGCGAGCAGCGCCGCGAGGACGATGCCGCCGAGCGCCAGCGTCGCGCTGTTCCGGGTTACAGGCATGGCTCAGCCTGTCGCGACGGGCACCCCAGGCGGATCCGGGACGAGCACCGAAATCCGTCCCCGGGGGCACCCCGAGCGGCAATCCGGCTTTTCCCGGTGACCGACCTCGGGGTGCCGGTGCGAGGCGATCCGTCGTGGTGCGGTCGTCTCTGCCGATCACTGGGCGAGTTGACCGGAACATACCGAGAGTGACGCAGTGTCCGACATCACCCCGTCGGTCGGCGGCCGTGATGACCAGCCACACGTGTCCCGGTACGGGGTCAACGGGCACGCTTCGGTGCCACTACCAGGGACATCGGGCAGAGTCGTCGCCGATCGACGGTCGCGGGATCGGGCTCGGGACGCGTACCGTTGTCGGCGCGCGGCCCGGCGTGGCGTCGGGTCCCCCGTTCCTGACGCCCGGGCCGCCGCCGGGCCGCTGGCAGGTCCCGTGCCAGCGGCCCGGCCACCTCCCGTCAAGGTCGTCGCGGTGACGCGGAGTGACGTACGGCGGGGTCAGGCGCCGACGATCTCGCGGAGCGCCTTCACATGGTCGGCGTACGCGCTCGCGCCCTCGGGGGTGAGGGAGAGCCACAGCCTGCTGTGCGCGTCCCGTGCGGCGCGGTCCTGCCGGACGTAGCCGGCGTCCACGAGCTGCGTGAGGTGCTTGCTGAGGGCGGACTTGGAGAGCCCGAGATGATCCTGCAGGCGCTGGAACTCCACCCGGTGCGCGGCGCTGAGCATGGCGCAGATCCGCAGCCGGTGCGGTGCGTGGATCTTCTCGTTGAACAGCGGAGTCTCAGGCATCGCCGAATTCCCGCCGGTACGCCCGGCCGGTGCGCAGCACGATGCCCGCCGACACGGCGGCGCCGACGATCCAGACCCAGCGGGCGTCGGTGAGCGCCGACAGCGCCCAGGTCAGGGCGAAGCAGCCGAGGACGGCGGCCAGGAACGGGGCGATGTCGCCCGCCTTGACCGCCGCCCAGGAGACCCCGTCCCGGTTCAGCCAGTACCGGCAGCCGAGCACGATGGCCGCGATGCTCACGGCGAGGCTCGCCTTGCCCACGTGGGCGGAGGGCAGGAGATGCACCAGGTGCAGGGCGGCCATGGCTGCCGACATCGCGACGAAGAACCATCGCGGGAACGGCGGGTAGCGGACCGCGTTCTCGTCGTCGGTGAGCTGTCGAAGCGTCTCCCGGGCCTGATCAGGGGTGGGTCTTGTTTCCATGTCGGAAACTGTAGGGCCGAGTTTCCATGTCGGCAACTCGTCGTGCGGGTCCGATCGTGGTCCGTCGCCGCCCGCCGCCACCGTTGATGACGGGGTGAGGGCCGGCGGCGTGATCGGTCATGGCCCGACGGCGACCGCGATGGCGGCGGCGAGGAAGACGACCTGGAGTGCGGTACGGACGCCGAGCGGGGTGACCGGGCGCCCGGCCAGGGTGAGTTTCCGGCGCGCGGCCGAGACGTTCGCCGGGAACATCGCCAGCATCAGTACGGCCAGTCCGGCAGCGGCCCAGCGGGCGGTGGCCGGCACCAGCAGGCCGGCCGCGCCCGCGAGTTCCAGCACGCCGGTCACCGTGACCAGCAGGTCCGGTCGGGGCAGTCGGGGCGGGACCATCTCGATCAGGTCGCGTCGCCGGCCGGTGAAGTGTGCGATCCCGGTCAGCACGAACATCACGGCCAGCCCGACCCGCAGAGCCGGATGCCAACCGTCGAGCACGGAAACCCCGACCAGGCCGGCCAGTCGGGCGAGCGCGGTGCCCGCCACCAGGGCGATCAGCGGAGCCATCGGTACCTCCTCGAAGACCAATCTTGTCGCCGACAAGATTGGCTCGTGATGGCGTATCTTGTCAATGGCAAGATAGGGTCGGGTGATGACCGGCACCCGCGGCTACCACCACGGCGACCTGCCTCGCGCCCTGCTCGCCGCAGCCGAGGAGGCGATCAGGGAGTCGGGCCCGGCGGCGCTGAGCCTGCGGGACCTGGCCCGACGCGCCGGCGTCTCGCACGCCGCCCCGGCCCACCACTTCGGCGACCGGGCCGGCCTCTTCACCGCGCTCGCGGTGCAGGGCTTCGACCTGCTCGCCGAGGCGCTGGAATCGGCCGGCGGCGAACTGCTGGACCTCGGGGTGGCATACGTCGACTTCGCCGTGCGGCACCGCGCCCACTTCGAGGTGATGTTCCACCCCGATCTCTACCGATCCGATGCCGCCGAGGTCCGGGCCGCCCGGGACCGTGCCGGTGCCGCCCTGCGTGCCGGGGTGACGGCACTGCCCGCCGCTTCGACGGATGCCGGCGACGGGCGGGGCGGCGTGCACGGGCCACTCGGTGACGCCCTGGCCGCATGGTCGATCGTGCATGGCTTCGCCACGCTCTGGCTGGCCGACGCGCTACCACCCGGGGTGGGTGACGACCCGCGAGAGGTCGCCCGGACGGTGATCGGGCGCCTCTTCGCCCCGGCGGCGGATCCCGGCTGACCGAACGCCGGCCGTCACCAGCTCGTCGGCAGCGGCATCCCCTCGGTGTAGCCGGCAGTGCTCTGCACGCCGACCAGCACCCGATCGTGGAACTCGTCCAGGTTCCGTGCCCCGGCGTAGGTGAAGGCGCTGCGTACGCCGGAGATGATCTCGTCGATCAGGTCCTCCACCCCGGGCCGTGTCGGGTCCAGGTACATCCGGGCCGACGAGATGCCCTCCTCGAAGATCGCCTTCCGAGCCCGGTCGTAGGGGCTGTCCTCGGCGGTCCGGGCGCTGACCGCGCGCGCCGAGGCCATCCCGAAGCTCTCCTTGTACCGCCGGCCGTCCTCGTCGGTGTAGAGGTCACCGGGCGACTCGTAGGTGCCGGCGAACCAGGAACCGACCATCACGTTCGACGCACCGGCGGCCAGCGCCAGCGCCACGTCGCGCGGGTGCCGCACCCCGCCGTCGGCCCAGACGTGCCGGCCCAGCTCACGGGCGGCCGCCGCGCAGTCCAGCACCGCCGAGAACTGCGGGCGGCCCACGCCGGTCATCATCCGGGTGGTGCACATCGCGCCCGGACCGACGCCCACCTTGACGATGTCCGCACCGGCCTCGACCAGGTCGCGTACGCCGTCGGCGGTGACCACGTTGCCGGCCGCCACCGGTACGCCCGGGTCCAGACTCCGGACGGTCCGCAACGCGCTGATCATCCGCTCCTGGTGGCCGTGCGCGGTGTCCACGACCAGGGTGTCCACCCCGGCCTCCAGCAGCGCGGACGCCTTGCCCGCCACGTCGCCGTTGATGCCCACCGCCGCCGCGATGCGCAACCGGCCCAGGGCGTCCACCGCGGGCCGGTAGAGCGTCGCCCGCAGCGCGCCCGGCCGGGTGAGCACCCCGACCAGCCGCCCCTCGCCGTCCACCACCGGGGCCAACCGCCGTCGCGCGGTGCTGAGCCGGTCGAAGCCGGTACGCGGATCCGCGTCCACCGGCACCGTGTGCAGGTCGGCCGACATCACGTCGCGCAACTGGGCGAACCGGTCCACGCCGACGGTGTCCGCCTCGGTCACCACCCCCATCGGGCGGCCCTCCTCGTCGACCACGATCACCGCGCCGTACGCCCGCTTGGGCAACAGGTGGATCGCGTCACCGACGGTGTCGGTCGGGCCGAGCGCGATGGCCGTGTCGTGCATCAGGTGCCGTTGCTTGACCCAGGCGACGACCTCGGCCACCACCTCGATCGGGATGTCCTGGGGGATCACCGCGATGCCGCCGCGCCGGGCCACCGTCTCGGCCATCCGCCGGCCGGCGACCGCCGTCATGTTTGCCACCACCAGCGGGATCGTGGTACCCGTGCCGTCGCCGGTGGAGAGGTCGACGTCCAGCCGTGAACCCACCTCCGACCGGGCTGGGGCCATGAAGACGTCGTTGTAGGTCAGGTCGTAACCGGGAGTCGCGCCATTGAGGAACCGCACCCGGCCATCATTCCCTCAGCTCAGCAGCAGCGCGACCGCTACCACCACCATCACCAGCGCGATCACGCCGTCGAGCACCTGCCAGACCCGGGCCCGGGCGAGCATCGGCGCGAGCCGGTACGCCCCCGCGCCGAGCGCGCTGAACCAGACGACGCTGGCCACCGCCGCGCCGAGACCGAACAGCCAGCGGTGCGGCTGCTGCTGCGCGATGCCACCGAGCAGCAGCACGGTGTCCAGGTAGACGTGCGGGTTGAGATAGGTGAAGGCGAGGCAGGCCAGCAGCGTCGCGCCGAGCCGTGCCGGGGGCCGCTGGGCCGGTGTGAGCGCACTCGGACGCCACGCGCGGCGGGCGGCCAGGGCCGCGTACCCGAGCAGGAAGGCCGCCCCGCCCCAGCGGATCGCGGTGAGCAGGTCGGGTCGGGCCGCCACCACCGACCCCACTCCGGCGATGCCGACGCCGATCAGCAGGGCGTCGGAGATCGCGCAGGTCAGGACGACCGGCACCACGTGTTCCCGGCGGAGGCCCTGGCGGAGCACGAAGGCGTTCTGCGCGCCGATGGCGACGATGAGGGCGATGGACAGGGAGAAACCGGCGACGACAGAGGTGAGCACGGTGCCGACGGTAGGAGTGCGCGGGTGGATCAGTCCAGCTAAAGATCCTTCATGTGGTTAAGCTCAGCTTCATGAGCGGTCTGGACTCCACCCAGCTCCGTACGCTCGCCGCAGTGGTCGCCGAGGGCAGCTTCGAGGCGGCGGCGCGGCTGCTGCACGTCACCCCCTCGGCGGTCAGCCAGCGCATCAAGGCCCTGGAGGAGACCGTCGGGCAGGTGCTCGTCCGACGGCACCGCCCCTGCGGCGCCACCGAGGCCGGGCGACCGCTGCTGCGCCTGGCCGGGCAGCTCGCCCTGCTCGAACGCGAGGCGCTGGCCGACGCCCGAGGACCGCTCGGCGGCGACCGGGCCCGTACCCGGGTCGCCATCGTGGTCAACGCCGACTCGCTCGCCACCTGGTTCCCCGCCGCCCTGGCCCGGCTGCCCGACCAGCCGGAACTCTCCTTCGACATCCGGCAGGACGACCAGGACCACACCGCCGTGCTGCTCCGCGACGGGGTGGTGACCGCTGCGGTGACCGCCCAACGCGAGGCGGTCCAGGGCTGCCGGGTACGCCGTCTCGGCGCGATGCGCTACCGGGCGCTGGCCGCGCCGTCGCTGGCCCGACGCTGGTTCGCCGACGGTCTCACCAGGGCTGCGGCCGCCGCCGCACCCGTGGTGGTCTTCGACCGCAAGGACCGGATCCAACACCGTTTCCTGCGTACGGTGACCGGGCACGCACTCGACCCACCGGTGCACTACGTGCCGTCGGTCCCGGCGTTCAACGAGTCGATCCGGCTCGGCCTCGGCTGGGGACTGGTCGCGGAGCAGATCGCCGACGCCGACGTGGCCGCCGGGCGATGCGTGGACATCGCGCCCGGCCGGGTGCTGGACACCCCGCTCTACTGGCAGCACTGGCGACTCGACTCACCGGTGCTGACCGCGCTGACCACCGCCGTCTGCGCCGTCGCCGCCGAATCCCTGCACTGAGATGTAAGGAGGGGACCCCTGCTATACACGAGGCGTTAGTAGGGGACCCCTCCTTACATCCGGGAACGCCTCAGGCGATGGTGCAGACGGCGGCACCGGCGGTGATTACCGCGCCGACCTCGGCGGCTAGGCCGCTGACCGTGCCCGCCTTGTGCGCGTGCAACGGCTGCTCCATCTTCATCGCCTCCAGCACCACGACCAGGTCGCCCTCGGCCACGGTGTCGCCGTCGGCGACCGCGATCTTGACGATCGTGCCCTGCATCGGCGAGGTGAGCGCGTCACCGCCCGCCGTCGCGCCGGCCGTGGCCCCGCCACCCCGACGGGTGGGCTTCTTCGCGGCCGGTGCGGCGCTCGCCGTACCCGCGCCCAGCCCGGCGGGGAGGCTGACCTCCAGCCGCTTGCCGCCCACCTCGACCACGATCGTCTCGCGCTCGGCCGGAGCGGCCGGACCCTCGGCCACTGCGGCGAACGGCGGAACCGTGTTGTCGAACTCGGTCTCGATCCAGCGGGTGTGCACCGCGAACGGCTCGGCGGTGAACGCCGGGTCGCGGACCACCAGGCGGTGGAACGGCAGCGCGGTGGCCATCCCCTCGATGACCATCTCGTCCAGGGCGCGCCGGGCCCGCTCCAGCGCCTCGGTGCGGGTCTCGCCGGTGATGATGACCTTGGCGAGCAGGCTGTCGAAGTTGCCGCCGATCACGTCGCCGGCCGAGATACCGGTGTCCACCCGTACGCCGGGACCGGTCGGCAGGCGCAGGGCGGTCACCGTGCCGGGCGCGGGCAGGAAGCCGCGACCCGGGTCCTCGCCGTTGATCCGGAACTCGATGGAGTGCCCGCGCGGCGTCGGGTCCTCGGTGAGCCGCAGCTTCTCCCCGTCGGCGATGCGGAACTGCTCGCGGACCAGGTCGATGCCGGCGGTCTCCTCGGTCACCGGGTGTTCCACCTGGAGCCGGGTGTTGACCTCCAGGAAGGAGATGGTGCCGTCGTTGCCGACCAGGTACTCCACCGTCCCGGCACCGTGGTAGCCGGCCTCCCGGCAGATCGCCTTCGCACTCTGGTGGATCTGCGCACGCTGCTCGGCGGTGAGGAACGGTGCCGGTGCCTCCTCGACCAGCTTCTGGTGCCGGCGCTGCAACGAGCAGTCCCGGGTGCCGGCGACGATCACGTTGCCGTGCTGGTCGGCCAGGACCTGCGCCTCCACGTGGCGCGGCTGGTCGAGGTACCGCTCGACGAAGCACTCGCCCCGACCGAAGGCCGCGACCGCCTCGCGGGTGGCCGACTCGAACAGGTGCGGGATCTCCTCCATGGTGCGGGCCACCTTCAGGCCGCGCCCGCCGCCACCGAAGGCGGCCTTGATGGCCACCGGCAGGCCGTGGTCGACGGCGAAGGCCATCACCTCGTCCGGGCTGCCCACCGGGTCCGGGGTGCCGGGCACCAGGGGAGCGCCGGCCCGCTGGGCGATGTGCCGGGCGGTGACCTTGTCACCGAGGTCGCGGATCGCCTGCGGGGTGGGACCGATCCAGGTCAGGCCCGCGTCGATGACCGCCTGGGCGAAGTCGGCGTTCTCGGAGAGGAAGCCGTACCCGGGGTGCACCGCGTCGACATTGGCACGGGCAGCGACGTCGATCAGTTTGTCGATACGGAGGTAAGTATTCGCAGCGGTGTCGCCGTCCAGGGCGTACGCTTCGTCGGCGAGCGTGGCGTGCAGGGCATCCCGGTCGGAGTCCGCGTACACCGCGACACTGCCCAGGCCGGCGTCCTGGCAGGCGCGGATGACCCGGACGGCGATCTCGCCCCGGTTGGCGATGAGTACCTTGCGCACCTTGGGCTCCTCCCGGCGGGTTACTGACCGGGAGTTTATAGCTCACCGTGGTGCCCCGAACGATCGCTCAGTGTGGGATGACGCACTGTCTGGCCAGGTCGTGGGCGGCGTGGTGTCGTACCCATGTGGTGGAGTGCCGTGACGATGGTGGCCGGAGTCCGGCCATGAGCGGGGAGTGGAAATGATCGAGACCAGAGGGCTGCGGAAGTCGTTCCGCAGCCGGGCCGGTCGGGAGACGAAGACCGTCGAGGCGGTACGCGGCGTCGACCTGGACGTCCCGGCCGGCGAGATCTTCGGGTTCCTCGGCCCGAACGGCGCCGGCAAGACCACCACGTTGCGGATGCTCGCGACGCTGATCGAGCCGGACGGCGGCCAGGCCACCATCGCCGGTGCCGATCTGCTCAAGAACCCGGGCGAGGTCCGCCGCCGGATCGGCTACGTCGCCCAGGGCGGCAGCACCTGGGACGAGTCGACCGCGCGTGAGGAACTGGTGCTCCAGGCCCGGATGTACGGCATCGGCAAGGCCGAGGCCCAGCGTCGGGCGGTACGCGCGCTGGAGGCGTTCCAGCTCACCGAGTTCGCCGACCGCAAGTGCAAGACGTACTCGGGCGGCCAGCGGCGGCGGGTCGAGATCGCGCTCGGCATCATCCACGAGCCGAAGATCGTCTTCCTGGACGAGCCCACCACCGGCCTCGACCCGCAGAGCCGGGCGCACATGTGGGACGAGATCCGCCGGCTGCGGGCCGACGGGATGACCGTCTTCATCACCACCCACTACCTCGACGAGGCCGACGCGCTCTGCGACCGCATCGCGATCATGGACCACGGCGAGGTGGTCGCCGAGGGTACGCCGACCGCCCTCAAGCGGGAGATCTCCGGCGACATCGTGCTGGTCGGCCTCGACATCGTCGCCACCGGCGAGGCGGAGAAGCTGCTCGACGGCGAGGAGTACGTGAACCGGCTGGAGAGCCTGGAGGAGGGCGGCCTGCGCCTCTTCGTCGACGACGGCGCGACCGCCATCCCGCGGATCCTGCGCCGGGTCGACGGTGCCGGTCTCGACCTCAAGTCGATCGAGCTGCACCGCCCGAGCCTCGACGACGTCTTCCTCACCAAGACCGGCCGCTCGCTGCGCGAGTCCTGAACCGACCAGGAGAAAGTCCCATGAAGCTCGCCCGCGACACCTGGCTGATCTTCCAGCGGCAGTTCCACCTGTTGCTGCGCAACCCCGTGTGGGTCTTCGTCGGCGTCTTCCAGCCGGTGATGTATCTGCTGCTGTTCGCCCCGCTGCTCAAGCCCGCGCTGAACGCACCGACCCAGGCCGAGGCGTACAAGATCTTCGTACCCGGTCTGCTGGTGCTGCTGGCCATCTTCGGCGGCCTGTTCCAGGGCTTTGGCCTGATCGCCGAGCTGCGCGCCGGAGTGATCGAACGCTCCCGGGTCACCCCGGTCAGCCGGCTCGCCCTGCTGCTCGGTCGCTCGCTGCGTGACGTGGTGTCGCTGATGGTCCAGGCGGTCATCATCACCCTGCTGGCGCTCCTGTTCGACCTGCGGGTCTTCATCGGCGACCTGCTGCTGGCATACCTGATGCTCGCCCTGATCGCGCTGATGACCTCGGCGGTCAGCTACGGCGTCGCGCTCAAGGTGAAGAGCGAGGACGCGCTGGCCCCGCTGATGAACACCGTCGCCCAGCCGGTGCTGCTGCTCTCCGGCATCCTGCTCCCGCTCGCCTTCGCGCCCGGCTGGTTGCAGGGCGTCGCCAAGTGGAACCCGTTCTCCTGGGCGGTGGACGGCACCCGCGCCCTGTTCAACGGCGACATCGGCAACGACCGGGTCTGGCAGGGGCTGACCATCATCGCGATCCTCGCCGCCGCCGGCGTCTACTGGGCGGCCCGCCAGTTCGCCCGCAGCGTCCGCTAACCGCTTGTGAAAGGAAGGGCACCTTATTAACGCCTGCGGTAGAGCAGGGGCCCCTTATTAACGCCCCGCACCCGGGACCCAGCCGACGCCGCCGAGCACCGGGAGCCGGCACCGGTCTGAGCAGCCTGACGACAGAGGCGGCGACCGGTGCCGGCGAGGCGGTCAGTGCACGTGGGCGAGCGTCAGCCCGTCGGCGATCGGCAACATCACCGCATCCACCCGCACGTCGGCGAGGACGTCGTCGTTGAACGCCGCGATCGCCCGGTCGGCCTCGCTCTCCGGCGCCACCACCCGCCCGTGCCGCAGCACGTTGTCGACGGCGATCACGCCACCCGGCCGCATCCGGGGCACCAACTCGTCCCAGTAGAGCGGATAACTAGTCTTGTCGGCGTCGATGAAGGCGAAGTCCAGATACCGCTCGTGCGGCAGCTCGCGCAGCGTTTCCCCGGCCGGGCCGATGCGTAGCTCGATCCGGTCGTCCACACCGGCCCTCGCCCAGTACCGGCGCGCGATGCCGGTGTACTCCTCGGAGATGTCGAAGCAGGTCAGCCGCCCGCCGTCGGCCAGGCCCCGCGCGATCGCCAGCGAGGACAGGCCCGTGAAGGTGCCCACCTCCACCGCGTTGCGAACTCCGAGCAGCCGGGTCAGGAACGTCAGGAAGGCGGCCTGCTCCGGCGCCACCTGCATGGAGGCGTGCTCCGGCAGGACGGCGAGTGTCTCCTCGGCCAGGTCACGGACGATCTCGTCCGGCGGCGCGCCGTGCGCGACGAGGTATGCGTGCAGCTCGTCGGTGAGCGGAATCGACTTGAGCGTCATGCCCGGACGCTAGCCGAGCGGCTCGATGCTCTGGTTGCCGGGCGCGACTTTTGTCCACAAATCAGTGATCCGCAGGTCCAAGTCGGCGAGCAGCCGCCGCAGCAACGGCATGGACAACCCGACGACCGTCCCCGGATCGCCCTCGATCCGCTCCACGAACGCCCCGCCCAACCCGTCGATCGTGAACGCGCCGGCCACCGCGAGCGGCTCGCCGGTGGCCACATACGTGGCGATCTCCTGGTCACTGATGTCGGCGAAGTGCACGACCGTCGAGGCCACCGCCTCGGCCCGACGCCCGCCCACGACGTCAATGAGACAGTGGCCGCTGTGCAGCACACCGCTGCGCCCCCGCATCCGCTCCCACCGCCGGGTAGCGTCGGCGGCGTCATCCGGCTTGCCGAAGATCTCACCGTCGAACGCGAGCACCGAGTCGCAGCCCAGCACCAGCGTCCGCTGGCCGTCGCCGGGCCGCAGGCGACTCAGCACCGCCTCCGCCTTGAGCCGGGCCAACTCCAGGCAGAGATCCTCCGCCCGATCGGTCACCACCACACTCTCGTCGACACCACTGACCAGCACGTCCGGCTCGATGCCGGCGGCTTGCAGGGTCTTACGGCGGGCAGGGCTGGCCGAGGCGAGCACGAGGCGGAGCGGAAGCGCATCAGACACGCGCACGACGGTACCGGCAACCGCCCGCCGAGACCGCTCAGCGGCTGACGCGTGGCGGCGGGTCGTCCGAACGTCGTCGCCGCCGAGCCCACCACATCCCACCGGCACCGGCCGCGATCAACACCGCCAGCGTCACCAGACCTCGCACCGCCGCACCGTCCTCATCGGCCTCGGGACCCACGGCCCGCGTCGTTCCCGGCGAGGGCGTGGCCGACGCGCCGGGCCCGAAACCCCTCGGCGGTACGTCTGCCGTCAGCGCCGCAACCAGATCGATCACGCCATAGCCGTACTGGTCATCTCGCCCGGGAGGCCCCTTGTCGATCGCGGTCGCCGTCAACCGATGCGCCACCTCGTCCGCCGGCAGATACGGATACTTGGCCCGAACCAAAGCCGCCGCCCCGGCAACGATTGCAGTAGCTCCCGAGGTGCCTGTTCCTACTCGGTATCCACCGTCAAAGTTGGTGCTATAAATTTCGACTGCCGGTGCGACGACGTCGATCTCGCGTCCAGAAACTGAGACCTCAGATCGCTCGCCATCCTGGTTGATTCCGCCTACGGCGACGACGCCTGGATAGGCCGCAGGGAAGCCAACCGCTTTGTCTTGTGGCGCATTGCCTGCGGCCGCCACTATCACAACGTCTGCTTGTTTCGCCGACTGAACTGCCTTTTGGAGGTCAACATCCGGACCACCGGTGGAGGAGATACTTATGACATCGGCTCCATTGCTGACTGCGGAATCGATCGCGCGAGCCAGGCCGTGAGCTGTGCCCTCCTGTCCGGCCGACTTGAAGCGGACCGGAAGGACTTTGGCCTCGGGCGCAATTCCAAGTGCGCCGCGATTCGAGGACTGGCCATGTGAGGCGATTAAGCCTGCCATTGCCGTTCCATGGCCGTCCGTATCCTGCCAGCCGTCACTACTGCCATTCCCCACGAGGTCCACGCCGGGAAGCAGGTTCTTGCGCAGATCGAGGTGCGGTGTAACGCCCGTATCCAGTACAGCGATTACAACTCCTCTTCCTCGACTCGTCGCATGTGCTTCCTTGACGCTAAGGTAGTCAAGATGTCGCTGCAACTTACGGATCTGACCGACGTCCGGCTCGGAAGGACGGACCAGCGCGTGGCTAGGTGCTGGCGTGGTGATTACTGCGAGCAGCAGAGCTACCCGCATGGGCCAATTGTCTAAGCTCACCGATCTAGGCCGATGGCTGGCCCGGGGTCGATTGGCCTGTCGTCATCTGGTGGCCTCACGACAGGGCTAACGCCCTGATCGGTTTCCCAGGGGTGTTCTGGGTCCCATCGGCGGGGTTGCTGAGACGCGCGGCCGGGTTGGCTGGAGTGTCCGGGTGACCCGTGAAGCCCGCGGGCGATCGAGATCCCCGAGTGTGGAGAGCCGCCATAGGGTGGGAATGCGTGACCGGCACCTAGCCCTCTTCCACTGCCCGGACGAGAGCCCGCCCCGCCGATGGGGGCCGTGCCGGCTGCGCCGCCCCCAATCACGCCGCCAATTGGGTTCACTCCACGCGGTTGGCCGGCCCCTGCTGCGGGTTGACTAATGCCAGAAACTGGAGGTCCCCCGATTATCCCGCCGGGCGGCATTAAGCGTGGGGCCACGCTTGGTGCGCCTGGTTTCGGTCGTTGTGCTTGGCCAGGCTGCACGTGCCTTGATTGCGAGTCGAGGGGTCGCGTGACAGAGGATGTTGAAGGCATGGATTGCGTGTCCATGCCAGAGGAGGCTGCTGGCGGTGTGGACGGCGGCGTTGGGTTTGCCGGAGTGGGGCCCGGATTAGCGTTGCCTAGCACCGGACCCAGGTTAGCGCCTATGGATGTTGACGCTGACTGCGACAGTCGAGGCGGCCGAGTGTTGCCTGGTGTGACTGTTGCGCCTGCTGGCACCGGGATGATGGGCGGGATTACAGGTGAGGGTGTGCCAACGCCCACTTCGAACTCGGAAGCTGGCTGATCCTTCGCGGGCTGCCTACGTGCTGCTGGCGGGGGTTGGCGGAGCGTTACCTGGGCCTGTTGGAGGTCGCTGCTCAGGCCGTACATGATGCCGCGCGCCTTGATGTTCAACTGCTCCAGGTCGGCGTCGGTCACCGGCGGTTGACTGTTCCGGCTACCGGCGACTGCCTTGGGGTCGGCGGCGGTCTGTTCCCATCCGCGTTTCTGTCGGAGCTTGTCCGCGTACTCGTCGTGGATCTTCTTGAGTTCGGTGCGGGTGCTGGTGAGGGCCTGGGTGGCGGCGGCGAGTGCGCTCTGGTTGGTGCTGGCCGCGTCGTGCGTGCGTTGCACCTGCGCGATCAGGTCGTCAAGCTCGGCGAGGTACGCGCGGGCGGCCTCGTTGGTGTCGGGTGGCCAAGCCTGGGCGAGACGTCTGCGGTACGTCTGGAGGCGGTTCAGGTGCTGGTCGGCCAGCTCGGAGATCTTACGCCAGCCGGCGACGTGCCGCCAGTGGTTGTCGGGGTCGTGGTCCTGGAGGCAGGCCCACATGTCGGCCACGTTCATCAGGTGCCAGTCGGTGAGGCCGCCGCTGCGGCCGACTCCCGGGTCTCTCACGGCAGCATCACCGGCCCGTGGTCGTCCGGTCCGGTCGGATTGTTCAGCGACGGTGAGGGTGTGGGCTGGGCGGGGACGTCTCCCGGCCGCCCGAGCGCCTGCTGCACGTCGGCGACGCGGGCTGCGGAGAAGGCGTCGGTGTCGGCGTACCGGTCGGCCACCTGTCTGGCGGCGTGCGCCAGGTGGCCGGTGCTGTGGCCGACGCCCCAGACGGCGTTCGTCGTGGCCTGCTGTGTCTCCCAGTGTGCCCGCATGAACTGGACCAGCTCGACGAAGGCGTCCGCCGGATTCGGCACCCGGGCGAGCATGTCGTCCGCGATGCGCGGCAGGTGCGGCGCGTAGTTGCCGTCCACCTCGGCGCGGAGCATGTCGGCGAATTCCCGCATCTGGCGGATGTCCGCCTCGACGCCACGGTGACCGCGTGACCAGGACGCTTGTCGATCATCCTCAGGGATCATCGGCCCTCCAAACTGTAACGGCCCGGTTCCCCTCAGTGAGGCTAATCCTTGGACGCCTCCCCGGCAGCCCCGGTCGCCGTCAGCAGCCGCGCCGATCCGTGTCAGCGGGGCAGACCGGAGGCGCGCCAGGCACCGCTGCCCGGCAGCAGTGCGGCACCCACCGGTCGGCTGCTGCGGGCCCAGGCCGAGACCGGGGCGGCAGCGGGCGCGGGCGCCGGGCGGGAGCGTACGACGATCGCGCCCACCAACGCGGCAAGTTCCTCGGCGGTCGGCACGCCGCGGACGACCCGGAACAGCGGCTCCTCGACAGACATGGACCCCAGCGTACGCGCTCGTCAGCTCGACCTCCGGCACACAGTGGCGTGCCGACGGTGTGAGCGTCAGGGCTGCCGGGTACCGTCTCAGCGATGTCTGAGCCTTCCCCCCAACTCGTCGCCGACCGGTACCGGCTCCTCTCGCCGCTCGGTCAGGGCGGCATGGGTCGGGTATGGAAGGCGCGCGACGAGGTGCTGCACCGCGACGTCGCCATCAAGGAGTTGGTCCCGCCGCCCGGCCTGACCAACGACGAGCGCCGCGAGATGCGCGAACGCTCGCTGCGGGAGGCGCGCGCCATCGCCCGCCTCAACAACATCAACGTGGTACGCATCTTCGACGTGCTCCGCACCGACGGTGACCCGTGGATCGTGATGGAGTACGTCGCGTCCCGCTCGTTGCAGGACACCCTCGCCGAGGACGGGCCGGTGCCGGCGGCCCAGGCGGTGCAGATCGGGCTGGGCGTGCTCAACGCCCTGAAGGCGGCGCACAAGGCCGGCATCATGCACCGCGACGTCAAGCCCGGCAACGTGCTGCTCGGCACCGACGGTCGGGTGGTGCTGACCGACTTCGGCCTGGCCACGATTCCCGGCGACCCGAACGTCACGCGCACCGGCATGGTGCTGGGCTCGCCGGCGTACATCTCGCCCGAGCGTGCCCGGGACGGCACCACCGGCCCGGAGGCGGACCTGTGGTCGCTGGGTGCCACGCTCTACGCCGCCGTGGAGGGCAAGTCACCGTTCGCCCGACCGTCGGCGATCAGCACCCTGGCCGCGCTCGCCACCGAACCGGTGCCGCCGGCCCGTAACGCCGGACCGCTCAAGCAGGTGCTCGCCGGGCTGCTCCGCAAGGACCCCGAGGAGCGGATCACCGCCGAGTCGGCCGAGCGGATGCTGCGGCGGGCCAGCGGTAAGCGGAGTCGGGGCATCTCACTGCTCGACGGCGTACGCCGGCCGGGGCCGAACGGGCCGCGTGAACCGCGTCAGCCGCTGGTGCCCGCGCCTCGCCCGTCGGGGGAGCGGCCGACGCCGCCGGTCACCCCGCCCGTGCCCCGTACGCCACCGGCCGTGGGTCCGCTCGCGGCGGGCGCTGCCGCAGCCGGCGCGGCCACCTCCGGTCCGTCGGGCTCCGGTGCGACGGCCGGAAAGCCGCCGGTCTCCGACGCCGCGCCGACGGCGAAGGTCGCGGCGCCCACCGGCGCGGACGCCGATCCGACCGCGAAGGTGGACGCCGACCTGACCGCGAAGGTCGATGCTGGGCAGGACGCGGACCCGACGACGAAGGTGGACGCGGCGTCGACCGCTGCCGGGGCCGCCGGTGCGGAGTCGGCGTCGCGTACGGACGCGGCGTCGTCCGCGTCGGACACCGGCCCGGCTGCCGAGTCCGCCACGGACACCGCGACTGGCGACGACGACTCCGCCGGCCAGGTCGACGAGGGCACTGCCTCGGCCGGTACGCCGACGACGCCGGACGGCACCGACGCGACCGTGCTGTCCGCCACGACCAGCGGGGCAGCCGCTGCCTCGGCCGACGTCACCAAGGTCGACGGTCCCGCTGTGGAGGCGACCGCGCAGGCCGACGCGAGCGGGACGACCAACCGGTCCGACTCGGGCGAGCCGACCCGTCGGGTCGACTCACCGGCTCCCGCGAAGGCCGCCACCCCCGTCGCGCCCGCCTCGACCTCGCTGATGCCGTCGGCGCCGGTGAGCCCGGCGGCACCGGCTCGCGGTTCGGTCTTCAAGGCCGGCCAACTGCGATCCGAGCGCACCCGCCGTGCCGTGCTGGTCGGCGCACTGGTCGCGCTGCTGCTCGTCGGTCTGGTGGTGGCGGTTCCGCTGCTCACCAGCGGTGACGACGACGGGAACACCCCGCAGGACACGGCCGGCACGTCCGAGTCGTCCGCGCCGCCGACCTCGGAGCCGGCCGCGCCACCACCGACCTCTGCCGCATCGCCCAGCGCCTCCCCGTCGGCGTCCCCGTCGCCCACCCCGTCCGAGAGCGCTGCGGGCGGCCTGCCCGAGGGCTGGACGTTGCGGAACGACCCGGTGGGCTTCAAGGTGCCGGTGCCGGAGGGCTGGCGGCGCAGTTCCGGCTCCACCTGGGTCAAGTACCGCGACCCGAACGGCGTCAGCGAGCTGACCATCGACCGCACCTCGTCGCCGCAGCGGGACGCGGCGGCCACCTGGCGGGGCCTCGAACCGGACCGGAAGAACGTCCGTGGCGTGCAGAACTACCGGTTCATCAACATCAGGACCATCGACTGCAAGTGGCGGACCTGCGCCGACTGGGACTGGTACCAGACCCGCAACGGGGTCGAGCTGCGGGTGCGCAACCGGGGCTTCGTCACCGCCAGCAACCGGGGTTTCGCCCTGCGCTGGGAGGTACCGAACAGCGAGTGGGACGCGCAGTTGCCGAACTTCGAGACGGCGTTCCGCGAGTTCGTGCCGGACCGCCAGGACTGAGAGCGACCGGCGGCAGGGCGGTCGAGATGAGGCATGACCTTCCGTCGTTCGGGGTACCTGATCTCGAAGGATGGAAGGGAGGCCCGAGATGGGTTACCGACCAAGAGATGCCCGGCCCCGACTGGCACTGTGGACGATCGCGGTGGTGGGTGTCGGCGTACTGCTGTTCGCCACCTTCGGCATCGCGTTGCTGGCCACGTTGCTGAGCGTCATGACGCTCGCCGGGGCCGCGTACGTGGGATGGGCCGTCACCCGTCGGGGCACGGTGGCCCGGCACGGAGGTGTCGGCGTACCCGTGGCGCTCGCCGCGCGGCGGCGGGCCTGAACCGGCGGTAGTCGCGCGACGGCGGCGGGCCGACGTCCCGACCCACTCGGTGGACGTCGACCCGCCGTCGTCACGTGTCTCAGGCGGTGTTGTTGGCCAGGGCGATGAGGCGGTTACGGTCGCCGTTCCAGTAGTTGCGGTCGACTGCGCCGCTGATGCCGGCGACGCTGCCCGAATCGGTGTACTGCCAGAAGCTCCAGACCGGGGCGCCGGCCGGCAGCGCGCCGACCGAGGAGGACCAGCGGGCGACCCAGAGCGGGTGGTTGCTCCAGGGGCCGGTCCAACTGCCGGTGCACTGGTTCCAGAAGCTGGTGGTGGTGTAGATGACCGCGTAGCGGCCGGTGCGTGAGCGGTAGGTGTTCAGGAAGTCCTGCACCCAGTTGCGCATCCCGGTGGTGCTCAGGCCGTAGCAGTAGCCGCCGCTGTACGGGTTCGCCTCCAGGTCCAACGCGGCCGGAAGCGTACGGCTGTCGGCCGACCACGCGCCGCCGTTGGAGGCCAGGTAGTTCGCCTGAACGGCGCCGGAGGAGATGTTCGGCCGGGCGAAGTGGTACGCGCCCCGGATCACCCCGGCGTTGTACGCGTTGACGTAGTTCGTGTTGAAGTTCGGGTCCTTGTAGCTCGTACCCTCGGTGGCCTTGATGAAGGCGAACTGGACGCCCGCGTTGCGGACGCTCGTCCAGTTGATGGTGCCCTGGTAGCGCGAGACGTCGATGCCCGGCACGGTGGCCGCCGAGGCGGGGGCCGCGGTGGCGACGAGCCCGGCCGCAGCGGTCGCGAGCATGGTGAGCGCGGCGGCGGTCAGCCGGCGCAGCGATGGTCTGGTCCGACCCATGGCGTCCTCCTGAGACGACTGTCGATAGACAGACATCTTTGAAGGTGAATGCCTCCCAAGGCAAGAGATGCTAAGAAAACTTTCAATGCGGGACGAGGTGACGGGCGGGTGTCCCGGCACCGACGCCGAAGGAGACGGCCCGCCCTGGGGCCGACCCGGCCTGCGGGCGTAGGCTGCCGCCCCATGGTGTCGATCGAGGGCATGACCGCGTTCTGGGACCGTCTGCTCGGCGCGCAGCCCGACCCGCCCCCGCTGCTGGTGCTGCTGACCGGCCTGGTCGCGCTGGTGGTGGTCTCCACCCGGCTGCCCTGGCGGATCGCCCGCAACGCCATCACGATCGCGCACGAGGGCGGTCACGCGCTGGCCGCCGTACTCACCGGACGCAAGCTGCACGGCATCCGGCTGCACTCGGACACCTCGGGCCTCACGCTCTCGGCCGGGCGCCCCACCGGACCGGGCATGGTGCTCACCCTGCTCGCCGGTTACCTCGCCCCGCCGCTGGTCGGCCTGGGCGGGGCGTGGCTGCTCGCCGGAAACCGGATCACTCTGCTGCTCTGGCTCGCGGTGGTCCTGCTGCTGGCGATGCTGATCATGATCCGCAACGTGTACGGGGCGCTCACGCTGGTGGTCACCTGTGGTGCGGTGCTCGCGATCTCCTGGTACGCCAGCCCGCAGGTGCAGGCCGCCTTCGCCTGGACCGGCGTGTGGTTCCTGCTGCTCGGCGGCGTACGCCCGGTGGTGGAGTTGCAGCGGCTGCGGACCCGGCGCGGGATGCCGGCCTCCGACGCCGACCAGTTGGCGGGCATCACGGCGCTGCCGCCGTTCTTCTGGGTGCTGCTCTTCGGCATCGTCAACGTCGTCGTGCTGGTGGTGGGCGGCCGGATGCTGGCCGGGCCGCTGCTGACCGATGCCGGCATCGTCCCCTGGTGAGCTGCGGCTGTTAGGAGGGGTCCCCTGCTATGCACCAGGCGTTAGCAGGGGACCCCTCCTTACACCCAACCCCTAGAGCGGAATGTCGATA
>NZ_JBSFSO010000057.1:0-38334 GCF_053589795.1 Micromonospora sp. NPDC003241
TCAGGACGTCCGTGGTTCCGGGCAGCATGACGACCTCCCCCGATCAGCTTGCCAACAAATGTTGGCAAACACTTGTTGGCAACGCTAGGCGCCCCTGGGTCACCCCCACCCGGACCACCGGGATCACTCACCTGCTGGTCACAGGATGACCGCGTACTTGCAGGAGCCGTGCGTGACCTTCTTGATCGCCACCTTCTTGATCTTCATTTCCGTTCACCTCCTTCGAGGTCGAGAAAGGACAGACCGGCGGCCCGCAGTCGGGCCCGGTGCCGCCGGACGAACCAGGACCGCACCTTCTCGGGGTCGCGGCCGGTCAATCTGGCACAGGACGCCGCGATGCTGTTCAGCGCCGTGACGTCGAAGCCGATGTCGTGCCATTCCTGGCCGTGTTCGCGCCAGAGTTCGGCGCCGGCCGGGGTGGCGGAGACCCGGGAGAGATAGTTCAGACCGATGGCGATGTGCTGGATCTCGTCGGTCCGCACCGCCTCGTACAGCCGGGCGAGCGGATCACCGGCGAAGATCTCGCCGAACAGAATGAACTCGTCCGAGGCGAGTCCTTCGAGGATGGTGTGCACGAGTGCCCGGCCCATGTGCGGCAGGCTCAGCAGCATCTCGTCGAGCGGCTCCATCGCCTCCTGCGCGTCCGGTTCGACGTCGCCGCCGATCGCGCGGGCGTACTGGTAGAAGGCGTCCGCGTGGCGGGCCTCGTCCGCCGTGGCCAGGGCCAGGCTGAAGCGGAACGGCGCGTCCTCGGTGTTCGCCGCGAGCGTGGCGGCGGCGACCAGCCCGGCCTGCTCGGCGTAGTACCCGCGCGAGGCGGCCCGCCAGGCGATCTCGGTGCGGTCCCAGTCCTTGCGGCGCAGTCCGTCGCCGATGATGTCGCTCGCCCGCCACGCCTTCTTGTCCCGGGTCACCCCGAAGACGCGGTACGCGACGGCGTCGTTGTCGAGTTCATCGTGACGAATGAGGACCATGGCCAGCTCCACTACCGACAGGGGAAGGGGATCTCGGCGCCACGTCCGGCACGGTGGCCCGGCGGCGAACCCGTGGGTTCGGCTGGGACCGGCCAGGTGCCTCGTGTCCTGCCTGCGGCCGGTGCTACCAGCCACTTCTCCGCCCGGAGCTTGGCGAAACGGTAACGGCGGTGTGCACCCTGGTCAAGGTGCCCGTCGGGCGGTGGCACGGACGTGCCATCGCCGACGGCATACCCTGCGCTGATGTTTGCGGGACTGGGGCGGCTGCGGCGCCGGGTGGAGGGTCTGGGCCCGTTGGTCGCGGCGCACGGGACCGGTGTGATCGGCACCGAGATCACCGCGCTGGCGCTGCCCACGCTGGCGATCCTCCACCTGGGAGCGTCACCGTTCGTCGCCAGCGCGTTGTTCGCGATCGAGTTCGGTACGCACGCCCTCGCGTCGCCGATGCTCGGAGTGGTGGTCGACCGGACCCGATCACCGCGCCGCCTGCTCGTCGGCGGGAGTCTCGGCTACGCGGCCGTGGTCGCCACGGTGCCGGTCGCCGGCCTGCTCGGCGTGCTCTCCATCCCGATGCTGGCCGTGGTCGCGGTCGTCGCCGGCGGACTCGGTGCCCTGGTCACGATCGGCCTCCAGGCCGCGATACCGCGCCTGGTGCCGGCCGAGCGGCTGGTGCAGGCGAACTCGGCGATGGCCGGGGCCCGGTCGGTCGGGCAGGTGGCCGGTCCCGCCCTCGCCGGCTGGCTGATCCAGGTGGCCGGTGCCGCCGCCGCGATGGGCGTCGACGCGCTGGCCCGGCTGCTCAGCGTGGTCGCGTACGCCCGGCTGCGGATCGGTGCCCGCACCGGTCCCGCCGCCACCTCCGACGGTACGGCGGGCAGCATGCTCGACCAGCTGCGTGAGGGAGTGGCGGCGATGCGCCAGCGCCCGGTGCTGGTCCGGGTGGCGGTGACGGCGGCGGCCCTCAACTTCGGTGGGTCGGCGCTCGGCGCCCTCTATCTCGTCTACGCCTACCAGCACCTGCACCTGTCACCCGGGCTGATCGGCATCACCTACGTGGTCAGCAGCGTGGTGTCCCTGCTGGCCGTCACGGTGGCGGGCCGGGTGATCCGCCGGCTCGGCATGACCCGGGTGGTGCCGGTCTTCGCCCCGCTGGCCGGTGCCGCGCTGTTCCTGATCCCGGCCGCCACCGTCGCACCGCCCTTCGTCACCCTCGTGGTCTACGAGGCGATCTTCGCGTTCTGCGCCACCGTCTGGTTCATCGCGACCACCACCCTCCAGCAGTCGCTCGTACCCGCCCACCAACTGGGCCGGGTGATCGCGCTCGGGCGGGCCGCGACGACTTTCGCGATCCCGGTCGGCGCGCTGCTCGGCGGAGCCCTGGCGCAGTGGTGGGGGCTGGTGCCCACGCTGATCCTGTTCGCCTCCGCCGCGCTGCTCGGCGGCTGCGTGAGCAGCCTGCGCGGCGGCGGTACCGAACTGCCCGGCCCGGAAGATGGCACGATCTCGCCAATCGACGGATCCGACGCTGACGACCAGGTTGGCAGCATCGCGCCATCCTCGGGGCCAGCCGTTGACGCCGCACCTCGTCGACCCGAAAGTTGAACCGGCATCACGTTTGGCGCACCGCGTTCTGCGATCTCCGCCCGGGACCGCACACGCTGAGAAGCCAACGACGGGAAGCACCATGGACCTGTTGTCCGCCTACCGTGACATGCTCACCATCCGACTGTTCGAGGAAAGTCTGCTGCGGTGCGCGGAGCAGGGCCTGGTGCCCGGCGCGATCCACCCGTACACCGGCCAGGAGGCGGTCGCCGTCGGTGTGCTGGGCGCCCGGGACCCCGCCGAGTGGGTGGTCAGCTTCTACCGCTGCCACGGTCACGCCCTCGCCGCCGGATGCCCGCCCGAACGGGTGATGCGCGAGGTCCTCGGTCGTCGTGGTGGCCTCTGCGGCGGCAAGTCCGGCTCGATGCACCTCGCCGACCGCACCCACCGTCTGCTCGGCTCGACGTCGATCGTCGCCGCCCAGATCCCGATCGCCGCCGGCGCCGCGATGGCCGCCCGGCTCGACGGGGACGGGCGCGCCGTGCTGGTCTTCTGCGGTGACGGCGCGCTCGGTGCCGGTGGCGCGTACGAGACGCTCACCATCGCCGCCGCCCAGCGGCTGCCGCTGCTGGTGGTCTGCGAGGACAACGGTTGGCAGGACCAGACGGCCAGCGCCCTGGTACGCCACCTGAGCCCCGTCGAACTCGTCGCCGGGCTGAAGCTGCCGTACGTCGAGGTCGACGGCAACGACGTCGAGGCGGTGCACGACGCGGCCGACACCGCGTTGGCGGCCTGCCGCGCCGGCACCGGACCCCAGGTCGTCGTGGCGCACACCTACCTGCGGGACTTCCACACCCAGCTTGGGCAGCACCCACCGGCCCAGTACCGGCCCGAGGAGGAACGGCGACGGTGGGCGGAACGCGATCCGCTGACCATGGCCGCCGGACGACTCACGGCCGACCTGGACGCGCTGCACGCCGAGGTGGCCGCCGAGGTCGACGCGGTGGTGCGGGCGGCGCTCGCCGCCGGGGACCCGGATCCGGCCACCGCGACCACCGGCGTGACCGTCACCGCGGACCTGATCGGGGCGGGCCGATGAGCCGCCGCCACCCGATCGGCGAGGCGGTCCGCGAGGCGTTCACCGAGCAGCCGACCCTGAGTCACTTCAGCACCTTCCAGCAGGAGGACCTGGTCGCGCAGTTCGGCCCCGAGCGGATGGTCCGGATGCCGATCGCGGAGAACGCGATGCTCGGCATGGCCCTGGGCATGGCCCTGGTGGGCCGGCGGGTGCTGTTCAGCGTCAACCGGGTGGCGTTCCTGTTCAGCGCATTCGACCAGCTGGTCAACCAGGTCACCACGTGGCGGTACATGAGCGACGGCCAGTTCTCGGTGCCGCTGGTGATCCGGGGCGTCACCCAGGGCGGCGAGCACCTCGGCGCGCAGCACGAACACGTGCCGTACGGCATGCTCAGCCAGATCCCCGGCCTGGTCGTCGCCGTACCCGGCTCGCCGAACGCGGTCGGCGGCCTGCTGCGGACCGCGTTGCGTCACCCCGACCCGGTCGTCCTGCTGGAGTCACCGCGCCTGTTCACCCCCACCTGGACCGACCTGCCCGAGCCCGAGCCGTCCGCGGACCCGCTGCCGTTCGGCGTCGCCGGTCTGGCCCGGCCCGGTGACGACCTGACCCTGGTCGGGATCGGCAACACGCTCATCGAGAGCATGCTGGCCGCGCGGCGGCTGGCGGAGCACGGTCTCCAGGCCCGGGTGGTCGACCTGCGGACGGCGGCGCCCCTGGACCGGGACGGGGTCGCCGCGATGGTGGTGCCCGACCGGCCGGTGATCCTGGTCGACGAACAGCCCCGCGCCGGGTCCGTGCTGACCGACCTGGCCTATCACCTGGTACGCACCGGCGCCGCCCGCCCCGAGCACGTCGAGCTGCTCACCGGCGTCGCGGTTCCCGCGCCGGTGAGCCCGGCGCTGCTCGACGGCCTGCTCCCCGACGCGGACCGGATCGTCCGCGCGGCACTCGACACCTCGGCCCCCCTCACCCCGCGGAGATGACCATGACGAACAGCGAGTACGCGGTCTGGCACGGCCTCACGCCGATGGGCCCGCACCTGCGGGAGAACGGCCCCGACCTGTTCCTGGTCAGCGGTGCCGGCAGCCACCTGGAGGACGCCGCCGGGCGGCGCTACCTGGACGCCCGCTCGTCGATGTGGAACGTCACGCTGGGCTACTCGTGCGAGTCGGTGAAGCAGGCGATGACCCGTCAGCTCGACGTGCTGCCCAGCGGCACCGTGATGCGCTACGAGCATCCGCCGCAGGTCACCGTCGACTACGCCGCCGCGCTCGTGGCGCTGCTGCCGCAGCCGCTGCGGCACGTACGCTTCGGCAACACCGGCAGCCAGATGACCGAGGCGGCGGCGATGCTGTCCCGGTTCTACCGCCGGATGACCGGCGAGACGGACCGGCACACCGTGATCGCGCTGCACGACGCGTACCACGGGACCGGACCGCTGGCCACGGCGCTGACCGACGAGCCGATCCTGCACGACTACTCCGCCCCGATCGACGGGCACGTGGTGCACGTGACGACGCCGCCGCCGGTGACCTGTGACCCCGACGCGTGCACCGGCGAGTGCGTACGCCCGGTCCTCGACGCCATCGAGTCGGTCGGCGTCGAGCGGGTGACGGCGGTGATGTTCGAGCCGGTCTCCGGCACCTCGTTCCGGCCCGCGCCGGAGCACTACCTGGAGACGCTGATCGTCGAGTGTCGCCGCCGGGGCATCCACACCATCGCCGACGAGGTGACCACCGGCGCCGGTCGGGTCGCCGCGATGACCTACGTCGAGCGGCTCGCCGAGGTCCCCGACATGCTGGTGCTCGGCAAGGGCCTGAGCGCCGGCTACTTCCCGCTCGCCGCGCTGGTCGTGGCGAGCGACATCTACGACGCCCTCGCCGACCCGCCCGTGCGGCTCGGCTTCCCCAACGGCTCCACCACCGACGGCCACCCGATCGGCGCGGCGGCCGGTCTGGCGGTGCTCGACATCCTCACCGCCGACGGCTTCCTCCCCGCGGTACGCCGACGCGGCGCCGAACTGGTCGAGATGCTGGACGCCGCGTCGCAGGCGGATCCCCGGATCGGCGCGGTCCGCGGCATCGGCATGATGCTCGGCGTCGAGCTGCGCGACGCCGACGGCGAACTCTGGTCGTTGCGCGACGTCCACAACCTGCGCGGGGTGTGCCGCGAGTACGGGCTGCTGACCAGCTACGCGAGCGGCGTGATGCCGTTGCTGCCGCACCTGACCGTCTCCACCGACGACTGCCGCGAACTGGTGGAACGGTTCGCCAAGGCGGTGGCCGCGTACCGCTCCTGACGCCGGCCGGTCGGCCGACCCGCCAGATCCGGGCCGCAGAGATCGAACTGTCGACGCCTGTGGCCCGTACTGGTGCGTGGGAGGTCCGAGAACATGGCCGTACGTCGAGTTGTCGTCGTCGCGTTGGTCGCCCTCGTCGGGACGACGACCGGTGCGCTGCCCGCCGCCGCGCAGGGTGCCCCGACGTACCCGGTCAGCCGCTCGGCCGCGTGCGCGCCGGACGGTCCGCACGTGGGCACGTCGGCCTGCCTGGCGGCGGTGCAGGAGGGCGCCGCGCTGCGCGAGTGGGACAACGTCCGGGTGTACGGCGTCGACGGCCGGGACCGGGACGTGATCCCCGACGGGGAGCTGTGCAGCGGCGGCCTGTCCGCGTACCGGGGGCTGGACCTGCCGCGCACCGACTGGCCGGCGACGCCGCTGACCGCCGGCGCGGAGTTCGCCTTCCAGTACCGTGCCACCACCGCGCACAAGGGCACCTTCCGGCTCTACCTGACCCGCGAGGGCTACACCCCGTCGAGGAAGCTGACCTGGGCGGACCTGGACCGGCTGCCCTTCCTGCGGATCACCGACCCGCCGCTGCGGGACGGGACGTACCTGATGTCCGGCCGGTTGCCGGCGGACCGCAGCGGCCGGCACGTGATCTACACGATCTGGCAGCACTCGGATACCGCCGACACCTACTACTCCTGCTCGGACGTGGACGTCGTGGCGGTCGACGCGTTGCGGCCGGGCGGCATCACGCCGGCAGGCTCCGCCGGTGGCACCCCGGAGGCCGAGAACGGGCTGCCGGGCGTCGGTGCCGACGCGACCACCGAGGTCGCCGACAACGTACCGGTCGCCGCGGTCACCTACCTGGACGGCCGCCGCTGGCCGCTGGTCGCGGGCGGCCTGCTGCTCACGTTGCTGCTCGTGTCGATCGCCCTGCGGCTGCGCGGCTCGCGCGGCGGGCCACCGAAGGGGCCGGTCTGCACCGTCCGCAACCACCGGGCCAACCCGCGCCCCTGGTGACCGTCCGGCGCGACCTCGCCCGCCGGAGCGGCGGCCCGGGAACGACGCGGCGGGTACGGTCGACGTCATGCGCTACGTGCAGCTCGACACCCCGAAGCCCCTGTCCAAGATCGGTCTCGGCACCTGGCAGTTCGGCTCGCGGGAGTGGGGCTACGGCCCCGACTACGAGCGGTTGGCGGCGGACATCGTCCGGCGTGCCGTCGAGCTGGGGGTGACCGTCTTCGACACCGCCGAGATCTACGGCCTCGGTCGCAGCGAACGGATCCTCGGTGCCGCGCTGGCCGCCGACCGGGACAAGGTCACCGTGGCCACCAAGATCTTCCCGGTGCTGCCGGTGGCGGCGGTGGTGCAGCAGCGGGCGGTCGCCTCGGCGGCCCGGCTCGGCGTCAGCAGCATCGACCTCTACCAGGTGCACTCGCCCAACCCGCTCGTCGCCGACGGCACCACCATGCGGGGCATGCGCGCGTTGCAGGACGTCGGCCTGGTCGGCGAGGTCGGGGTGAGCAACTACAGCCTGCGCCGCTGGCAGGTCGCCGAGACCGTGCTGGGTCGGCGGGTGCTGAGCAACCAGGTCCGCTACAGCATGGTGGACCGCAAGCCGGAGCGGGACCTGCTGCCGTACGCGGAGCAGGCGGGTCGGGTCGTCATCGCGTACAGCCCACTGGCCCAGGGATTCCTCTCCGGCCGGTACGACGTGCGGCACCCACCGGTCGGCGCGATCCGCCGGGCCAACCCGTACTTCCTGCCGGAGAACCTGGCCCGGGGCACCGCCCTGATCGAGACGCTGCGTCAGGTGGCCGCCGCCCACGACGCCACGCCGAGCCAGATCGCCCTGGCGTACGTGCTGCGGCACCCGAACGTGGTGGCCATCCCCGGGGCGTCCAGCGTGGAGCAGATGGAGCGCAACGCCGCCGCCGCCGAGATCGACCTGACCGAGGACGAGTACGCCGCCCTGGTCAACGCGGCCCGGGCGTTCCGCCCACTGACCGGCCTGGCCGCCGTACCGCGCATGATCAAGGCCCGCGCCGGCCGCTGACCTCGGTGCCCGCCGCTGGCGCGGCGGCGGTTCCTCAGGGCAGGTCGCGGGCGTAGCAGACGGAGAGCGGCGCGCCCCGGTACGGGCCGAAGTTCTCGATGGGCCGGTAGCCCTCGCGTTCGTAGAAGCGCTGCGCGTCGGGCTGGGCGGTGCCGGTCTCCAGCAGCAGGGTGAGCACGGCGGCCTGGCGGGCCGCGTCCTCCAGGGCGCGCAGGATGGCGACGGCCACGCCGGTGCCCCGGGCCGGCGGGACGACGTACATCCGCTTGATCTCGGCCGATCCGGGGCCGAGCAGGCGCAGGCCGCCGCAGCCCACGGCGGTGCCGGCGGCGTCGCGGGCGACGAGGAAGACGCTGACGGTCTCGGCGGCGGGCGGTGCCCCCGGCTCGTGGTCGTCGCAGCCGTAGCGGGCGTCGAGTTCGGCGCGCTGCGCGGCGCGTAGGCGGGTGGCGTCGGTCGAGTCCCACGGCTCGTGGTCGATGGAGATCATGGTCGTTCCCTCTCCGGTGATCCGTAACAAGCGTTACCGTAACGTACGCTACGGTATGGGGTCACGGCCAGGGGAGGGGACGGATGCCCAGACGGCGCGACCTTGCCGACCAGCAGCGTCGCCTCTCGGCGGCCACCTGGTCGGTGCTGGCCGAGCGGGGGCTGCCCGGCCTCACCCTGCGCGCGGTCGCGGAACGGGCCGGCTGCACCACCGGCATGGTGCTGCACACCTTCGCCGACAAACAGGCGCTGCTGGTGCACGCCCGGGAGCTGTTGCATCGGCGTACCGGCCAGCGTGCCGACGCCGCCCAGGCCGATGCCGACTCGCCCCGGGCGGCGCTGCGTGCCGTGCTGTGGCAGGCCGCCTCGCCGACCGAGGAGAAGCGCGAGGAGGCGCGGGTGTGGGTCGGCTTCCTCGCCGCCGCGCTGGCCGACCCGGTCCTCGCCGACCTGCACCGCGCCTACAACCGGCGGTTCCTGGACCGTATCGGCGGCCTGGTCGCCGAGGTCCGCCCGGACTGGCCGCCGGCCGCCTGCGCGGACACCGCGATCAGCCTGGTCGCGGTGGTCGAAGGGCTCAACGCGCTGGCGGCGGTCGATCCGCAGACCTACTCGGAGGAGTCGCAGCGGGTCGCCGTCGACGCCGCGCTCACCCGGCTGAGCCGGGGATCCGACGAGGAGAGCTGAAAGCCCTCCGAGCGCGCTAGCGTTGGGCGGGTGACTGCACCGACCTCGATGACCCCGGTCCCGCCGGCCGACCTGCCCGGCACGCTCGGCGCGCTGCGCGCCGCCGGCCACCGGTACCGCAGCGTCAAGCAGGAACTACGGGACAACCTGCTGGCCCAGATGCGCAGCGGCGCGCCACGCTTCCCCGGCATCGTCGGGTACGACGACACGGTGCTGCCGGAGGTGGAGCGGGCGCTGCTGGCCGGGCACGACATGGTGCTCCTCGGCGAACGGGGCCAGGGCAAGACCCGGCTCATCCGGTCACTGGTGAGCCTGCTGGACGAGTGGACCCCGGTGATCCCCGGGTCGGTGCTCAACGAACACCCGCTGCACCCGGTCACCCCGGCGTCGCGGACGCTGGTCGCCGAGTCCGGCGACGACCTGCCGATCGGCTGGCTGCACCGTTCGATGCGGTACGGCGAGAAGCTCGCCACCCCGGACACCAGCGTCGGTGACCTGATCGGCGACGTCGACCCGATCCGGCTCGCCCAGGGCCGTACGCTCGGCGACCCCGAGACGATCCACTTCGGGCTGGTGCCGCGTACCAACCGGGGCATCTTCGCCGTCAACGAGCTGCCGGACCTGGCCGAACGCATCCAGGTGGCGATGCTCAACGTGCTGGAGGAGCGGGACATCCAGGTCCGTGGCTACCAACTCCGGCTTCCCCTGGACCTGCTGCTGGTGGCCAGCGCCAACCCGGAGGACTACACCAACCGGGGTCGGATCATCACCCCGCTCAAGGACCGGTTCGGCGCCGAGGTCCGTACCCACTACCCGACCGACCTGGAGCGGGAACTGGAGCTGATCCGGCAGGAGGCCGACCTGGTCGCCGAGGTGCCGGAGCACGTGCTGGAGGTGCTCGCCCGGTTCGCCCGCGCGGTCCGCGAGTCGCCCTCGGTCGACCCGCGTTCCGGTGTCTCCGCCCGGTTCGCCGTCGCCGCCGCCGAGACGGTCGCCGCCGCCGCGCTGCGCCGAGCCGGCCTGCTGGCCGCCGCGTCTGCCGTGCCGGGCGCGTCTGCGGCTGGGGGTGAGGTGTTAGCAGGGGACCCCTCCTCTACCGCAGACGTTAGTAGGGGTCCCTTCCTTGCACTCGACGCGGTAGCGCGGGTGGGCGACGCGGTGTCGGTGACCTCCACCCTGCGCGGCAAGGTGGAGTTCGAGAGCGGCGAGGAGGGGCGCGAGATCGAGATCCTCGGCCACCTGCTCCGGACCGCCACCGCCGACACGTTCCGGGCCCGGCTCGCCGGGCTGGACCTGTCCGGGTTCACCACACTGGTCGAGGAGGGCGAGACGGTCGAGACCGGGGAACTGGTGTCGGCGGCCGAACTGCTGCGCCAGGTGGGCACCGTGCCGGGGCTGGCCAAGGTGCTCGACCGGCTCGGCGTCGGTGACGCGCCCAGCCCCGGGCAGGCCGCCGCGGCGGTCGAGTTCGTGCTGGAGGGGCTGCACCTGAGCCGCCGACTGGGCAAGGACGTGACCGACTCGGGGCGGACCCGCTACGGCGGCCGGGACTGACCATGGCCGGCAACCGGTTCCGGTACGGGCAGTGGCGGGGCGGCCCCGATCCGCTGGCGCCGCCGTACGACGTGCAGGCCGCGGTGGACCAGGTCGGCCAGGAGGTGCTGGCCGGCGGCAGCCTGCGGGACGCGCTGCGGGAACTGCTGCGCCGGGGGCCGCAGGAGCGGGGCGGGCTGGATGCGTTGACCGCTCGCGCCCGGCGGCTCCGCCGGGAGGCCCTGCGCCGGGGTGACCTGGACGGCGCGGTGACCCGGGCACAGGCCCTGCTGGACCAGGCGCTGGCCGCCGAGCGCGACGAGTTGTCCGGCCGCTCGGACGAGGCGGCCCGGTTCGCCGAGGCGACGCTGGACAACCTGCCCCGCTCCACCGCACGAGCGGTGCGGGAACTGTCCGACTACCGGTGGGCCAGCGAGGAGGCCCGGCAGACCTACCAGCGGATCCTCGACGGGTTGCGGGACGACGTACTCGGCCAGCGTTTCGCCGGGCTGCGGTCCTCGGCCCAGATGGCCGCCGACCCGGCCGTGCAGGAGCGGCTGGCCGAGATGATGCGGGACCTGAACGCCCTGCTGGCCAAGCACGCCCGCGCCGAGGACACCACCGACGCGTTCGCCGAGTTCATGCGCCGGAACGGCGACTTCTTCCCGGAACGGCCGGCCGACGTCGACGAGCTGATCGACCTGCTGGCCCGACGGTCGGCGGCCGGGCAACGGCTGATGAACTCGCTCTCCGACCGGCAGCGGGAGGAACTCGCCGGCCTGATGCGCCAGTCGCTCGGCGACCGGCTGGCCGGTGAACTGGCCGACCTGGAGGGCAACCTGCGGGCGCTCCGCCCCGACCTGCGCTGGGGCCGGGGCGAGCGGATGCGGGGCGAGCAGCCGCTCGGCTACGGCGAGGCGACCGGGGCGCTGGACGAGATAGCCGAGCTGGACGACCTGCTGGACCAGTTGGGGCAGGAGTACCCGGGGGCGACCCTGGACGACATCGACGTCGAGTCGGTGGCGCGTACCCTCGGCCGGGACGCCGCCGACGACGTACGCCGACTCCGGGAACTGGAGCGGGAGCTGCGGCGACAGGGTTGGGTGACCCGGGACGCCGAGGGTCTGACCCTGAGCCCGAAGGCGCTCCGCCGTCTCGGAAGCACCGCGCTGCGGCAGGTCTTCGCGGAGTTGACCGCCGGCCCCCGGGGAGAGCACGACCTGCGGTCGGCCGGCGCGGCCGGCGAGGTCACCGGCGCGTCCCGCCCCTGGGCGTACGGTGACGAGCAGCCCATCGACGTGGTGCGGACGCTGACCCGGGCGGTACGCCGGGCCGGCCCCGGAGTGCCGCTGCAACTGGCCGTCGAGGACTTCGAGGTGGTGGAGACCGAGCGGCGGGCCTCGGCGGCGGTGGCGCTCTGCGTGGACCTGTCGTACTCGATGATCTCGCAGGGCCGGTGGGGCCCGATGAAGCAGACCGGCCTGGCCCTGGCCCACCTGATGGCGACCCGGTTCCCGCAGGACGCGCTCCAGATCATCGGGTTCGGTCGGCGGGCGGCGACACTGACCCAGCAGGAGCTGGCCGCGGTCGAGCCGGACATGACCCAGGGCACCAACCTGCAACACGCGCTGCGGCTCGCCGGCCGGCACCTGCGCCGTCACCCGGACGCCGAACCGGTGGTGCTGGTGGTGACCGACGGCGAGCCGACCGCCCACCTGGACCCGGTCGACGGTGAGGCGGTGTTCCACTGGCCGTCGTTGCCGGAGACCGTCGAGGCGACCATCCGCGAGGTGGACCGGATCGGCCGGTACGGCGCGACGCTGAACCTGTTCATGCTGGGTGACGACCCGGGACTGCACCGCTTCGTCGACGCGGTGGCCCGGCGCAGCGGCGGCCGGGTCTTCACCCCGGACACCGAGGACCTCGGCGAGTACGTGGTCAGCGACTACCTGCGGTCACGGCGCGGTCGCCGCTAGGCTCGGCCGGGTGGAGGTCGACGGGTTGCGGCAGGCGTACGACGCGCTGCTGGCCGAGGTCGGCGCGGGCGGGTTCGGGCCGCCGCCGACCGGCGGCTACCGCGCCGAGCAGATCGTGGCGCACCTGGTTACCAGCGACGAGCTGATGAGCGAGGCGACCGAGGCGGTGCTCGCCGGCTCCCCGTACGCCTTCTACGAGCTGGACGAGATCCACCGCCCGGAACTGGACGCGTTGGTCGCCGAGGCCGGTGGTCTGGCCGGGCTGGCCGACCGGCTCCGGCGCAGCAGCGATCGACTGGTCGCCCTGGTGGCCCGGCTCGGCGCGGGGGCGGACACGCCGGTGGAGACGCACCTGCGCGAGGGCTTCGACCTCGTCGTCGACGAGCCGTTGCCCTGGGGCCGCGTCATCGACCTGCACACCCGCGTCCACCTGCCCCGACACCTGACCGAGCTGCAAGCCCTGCGCCCCTGACACCCCGCCCTCGCGCGCCGCTCGGCTCTCGCTGTCCGGCGCTCGCTGTCCCGGAACTGTTAGCAGGGGACCCCTGCTATGCCGCAGGCGTTAACAGGGGGCCCTTCCTTTCACTGCAGCGCCCAGCGCTGCGCCGGGTTGCCGTCGCACGGTGCCTGGACGACGTCGGTGCCGGCCTCGCCACCGCCGTCGCGGGCCTGGGCGCACTTGCCGCTGTGCACGGCCACCACCAGCACGGTGCCGTCGTCGGCCGCCTGGAGACGCCACTGCTGGTTGTCCTCGCCGTGGCAGCCGAACTGCTGCAACCGGGCACCGTCGTCGCCGCTGCGTCCCTCCACGTCGAGACACTGGTTGTGGGCGCCGTTGGTCAGCGTCACCGTGTCCGGGCCGAACGGGTTGACCACCCATTGCTGCTCCGGCCCGCCGGTGCAGCCGGCCAGCTTCGCCACCGCCCGCTCGCCGTCCCCGTCGAGCCCGAGGCAGAGGCCGGAGCCGGCGCCCCGGAGCACCTTCGGCCCGGTGTTCGGGTCGGGCTCGGCGGGAGTGGGCGAGGGAGTGGGCGTCGGCTCGGGGCTCTCCACGGTCGGTGGCGCGAAGCTCTCGCTCGGGCTCGGTGCGGCCGACGTCGGGCTCCCGGCGACCGGTGCCGGCTGCGGGTCGTCGCCGCCACCGAGCAGGCCGGTGGCGAACAGCACCCCGGCCAGTACGCCGACCAGCCCGACCGCACCGGCCACCAGCAGCACCGGGTCCCGGGGCGGTCCGGACCGGCGGGTGCCGTAGACGGTGCCCGATCCATCGGTTTCCGACATGCCGGCATCCTGGCCCACCCCGGGCCGGTACGCCATCGCAGGTGCGGTAACTCTCGCGTGGACGGCCCGCCCACGGCACCCCCAACGCGTAAAGTGACCCCATGCACGCTTTGCGTGATCATGACGTGGCGGTGGCTCAGCTGCGACGGTCGTACGCGGCGGTGCCACCGGGTCGGCCGGTGCGGCTGGCCAAACGGACCTCCAACCTGTTCCGCCCGCGCGACGCCCCGCGTACGGCGGGCCTGGACGTCAGCGGGCTCGGTGGCGTGCTCGGCGTCGACCCGGCCGCCCGCACCGCCGACGTGCAGGGCATGTGCACCTATGAGCGGCTGGTCGAGGCGACCCTGCCGCACGGCCTGATGCCGCTGGTGGTGCCGCAGCTCCGCACCATCACCCTGGGCGGGGCGGTCACCGGGCTGGGCATCGAGTCGACCTCGTTCCGCAACGGCCTGCCGCACGAGTCGGTCACCGAGATGGACGTGTTCACCGGGTCGGGCGAGCTGGTCACCGCCCGACCTGCGGGCGAACACGCGGACCTCTTCGCCGCCTTCCCCAACTCGCTGGGCAGCCTCGGCTACGCCACCCGGCTGCGCATCGAGCTGCAACCGGTCCGGCGACACGTGGCGCTGCGCAACGTGCGGTTCACCGACCTGACCGCGTTGACCGAGGCGATCGCCGAGATCACCGCCGGCCGCGTCTGGGCGGGGGAGACCGTCGACGCGATGGACGGGGTGATGTTCAGCCCCGGCGAGGCGTACCTGGTGCTGGCCCGTTTCACCGACGAACCGGGCCGGGTCTCCGACTACACCGGTCAGGGCATCTACTACCGGTCGCTGCGCCGGCTGCCGCACGACACGCTCACCGTCCACGACTACCTGTGGCGCTGGGACACCGACTGGTTCTGGTGCTCGGCGGCGTTCGGCGCGCAGCATCCGCTGGTCCGGCGGCTGTGGCCGGCCCGGTGGCGGCGCAGCGACGTCTACCACCGCATCGTGCGGCTGGAGCACCGGCACCAGGTGGCCGCCCGGATCGACCGCTGGCGCGGCCAGCCGGCCCGGGAACGCGTGGTGCAGGACGTGGAGGTCCCGCTGGACCGCACCGCCGAGTTCCTGCACTGGTTCGCCCGCCGGGTGGGGATGGCCCCGGTGTGGCTGTGTCCGCTGCGGCTCCGCGAGCCGACGGGCAGTGGTTCCGCCCGGTCCTGGCCGCTGTACCCGCTCCGGCCCGGGCAGGACTACGTCAACATCGGGTTCTGGGGGAGCGTGCCGATCGCGGAGGGCGCCGCCGACGGCGACGTCAACCGGGAGATCGAGCGCGCGGTGTCGGAGACGGGCGGGCACAAGTCGCTCTACTCCGACGCGTACTACGACCGGGATTCGTTCGACCGGCTCTACGGCGGCGAGACGTGGCGCGCCGTGCGGGACCGGTACGACCCGGAACATCGGCTCACCGGACTGTACGAAAAGGCGGTAGCGCGCGCATGAGCGAGCGTAGCGAGCGAATCATCAGGTTCAGTGCGTTTGAGTCTCATGTCGGCACGGAGCGAAGCGGAGTGCCGGCATGAGCGAGCGTAGCGAGCGAATCATCAGGTTCAGTGCGTTCGAGTCTCATGGTGGCACGGAGCGAAGCGGAGTGCCGGCATGAGCCTTATTGAGAGGGATCAGGGGGCCGGTGCTCCCGCTACACCGCCGGCCGGGAGCGGCCGACGTGGTCCGAGCGTCGCGGACGTGGTCCGGGCCCTCACCGCAGGCCCGCTGCCGGTCCGGGTCACCGGGTACGACGGCAGTCGACTCGGTCCGGCCGACGCCGGGATCACCCTGTCGATCCGATCCGAGCGGGGCCTGTCGTACCTGCTCACCGCGCCGGGCGACCTGGGCATGGCACGGGCGTACGTGAGCGGGGACCTGGCGCTGGAGGGGGTGCACCCGGGCGACCCGTACGAGGCGTTGCGGGTGCTCAAGGACGAGCTTCGGGTACGCACGCCGACGGTGGCCGAGGGGCTGGCGCTGGCACGCGGGCTGGGTTGGGAGCGGCTGTTGCCGCCACCGGCGCCGCCGCAGGAGGCGCTGCCCCGCTGGAAGCGGATCGTGGGCGGGCTGCGGCACTCCCGGTTCCGGGACAGCAGTGCGATCTCCCACCACTACGACGTATCCAACGCCTTCTATGAGAAGGTGCTCGGGTCGTCGATGACGTACACCTGTGCGGTCTTCCGTAGCCCCGACGACACGTTGGAGGAAGCCCAGGCGAGCAAGTACGACCTGGTCGCCGGCAAGCTCGCGCTGCGTCCCGGGATGCGGCTGCTGGACGTGGGCTGCGGCTGGGGTGGCATGGTCCGGCACGCGGCCCGCGAGTACGGCGTCAAGGCCCTCGGGGTGACGCTGTCCCGCGCCCAGGCCCAGTGGGCGCAGGCGGCGATCGCGCGCGAGGGGCTGACCGGGCTGGCCGAGGTGCGGCACATGGACTACCGCGACGCGCCCGGGAAGGAGTTCGACGCGGTCTCCTCGATCGGGCTGACCGAGCACATCGGAGTGCGCAACTACCCGGCGTACTTCGGTTTCCTGCGGGACCGGCTGCGTCCGGAGGGGCGGCTGCTCAACCACTGCATCACCCGGGCCGACAACCGGGCGCCGCACCGCTCGGGCGCCTTCATCGACCGGTACGTCTTCCCGGACGGTGAGTTGGCCGGTCCCGGGCGGGTGATCAGTGAGCTGCACGACGTGGGGCTGGAGGTGCACCACGAGGAGAACCTGCGCCAGCACTACGCGCTGACGCTTGCGGCGTGGTGCCGCAACCTGGTGGAGCACTGGGACTTCTGCGTCGCCGAGGTGGGTTCCGGCACGGCGCGGGTGTGGGGGCTCTACATGGCCGGTTCGCGGTTGGCGTTCGAGCGCAACGGCATCCAGTTGCACCAGGTGCTGGCCACGCGCAACGGCCCGGACGCGGTCAACGGCTATCCGCTGCGGCCGGACTGGCTGCCCTGACCCGCTGACCTCGTCGGCTCGAAGGCCGCGCCGAATCGATCGGCGCGGCCTTCCCCGATTCCTACTGCAGAAAGTGTCGCGAACGCCACGTAGCGCGATGCTTCCGGTAGGTCGTGGCGGGTCGGCCGGGCCGGTGGGCCGGCGCGGCTATCGTGGCCTGTCGTGACGAGCAGCGAGCAGCGACTGGCCGCGATCCGCGGCGGCATCCCCCCGCGTCGGCACAACGCCCGGACGATCGCCGCGCTGACCGGCAACCCGGGCTGCACCCGGCGGGCCGTGTTGGACGGGGCCGGGGTGGACAAGCCGCTGCTGGCCGAGCGGATCGGCTTCCCTGCCCGGTTCGGGCAGTCCCGGTTCGCCATCACCCGGGGAAACGCGTTCGAGGCGCAGGTGAAGGCCGACGACGGCGCCGAGTTGCTGCGGCTGGTCGCCGAGCGGTTGGGCGTACCGGTGCCGACCTCGGCGCGGTGGACGGCGCTCGGCGACGGCGACGACATGGCGGCCCGCCAGCGACGCTCGGCCGCGCTCCTGACCGCCGCGCCGGACGGTCCCGACGACTCGGCCGCGTTGTTCGACCACCCGATGCTCGCCCTGGAGGTCGCCGGGCAGCGTGTCCACCTGGAGCCGGACCTGGTGGCCGCCCGGCTCGGCGGCCGCTTCCACGTGGTCGAGGTCAAGTCCTTCCCGGTGATCGACGGCCAGGCCGACCCGGCCAAGCTGGCCGCCGCCGCGATCCAGTCCGCGGTGTACGTGTTGGCTCTGCGGGACCTGCTCGTCGCCGCCGGCCAACCGATGGAGTCGGTGTCGCACGAGGTGGTGCTGGTGTGTCCGCGCGACTTCACCAACCAGCCGGTGGCGCACCTGATCGACGTGCGCAAGCAACTGCTGGTGGTACGCCGGCAACTGGACCGGATGGATCGGCTGGACACACTGCTCGACGACGTACCGGCCGACTTCACCGCCGACCCGGGTGCCGACCCGTCGGCGCTGCTCGCCTCGCTGGGCGGGGTGCCGGCCCGCTACGCCCCCGACTGCCTGGCGACCTGCGAGCTGGCCTACTTCTGCCGGCACGAGGCGGGCGGGCACACCGGTGCGCTCGGCCGCCCGGTGCGGGAGGCGCTCGGCGGCATCGAGGACGTCGACCGGGTCCTAGCGCTCGCCGGTGGCGAACCCGCCACCGACCCGGAGCAGGAGGAGGCCGCGGCGCTGCTGCGGACCGCCGCCCGCCTGCGCGCCGACGCCCTGGCCGGGTCGGCGTGAGGCCCCCGACGAGCGGCCGGACCGCGCCCGGCGGAGCACCGGCATGAGTACGCTGCGCGCGCTCGCGGCGGCGCAGGCGGTCGCCGCCGGGGTGGCCCAGCCGGTGGCCACCGTCCGGCACGTGCACCTGTCGGCCCGGCCGTTGGTGCTGGTGCCGCTGTCCATGGCGGGAGAGGCGAACGCCCCGCTGGCGGCCATGGTCGGCACCGCACCGGGCCGGGGACACCTGCTCGTCGTGCCGCAGCCCCGCAACCGGGAGCAGCGGTTCGGGTTCGCCGCCGCGCTGGCCGACATCCTGCTGCCCTACGTCGACACGCACCGCCTCGGCTCCGAGACGGTCGCGGTCGACCGGGGCAAGGACGTCCGGCAGCGATACCTCGACGCCCCGCAACTGGTGGTGCCGAACCCGGCGGGCGTCACGTTCCTGCGGCTGCTCGGTCGCGCCACCCGGTTCCGCCGCGTCGACGGCGACTACCCGGTCCCCGCGTCGGTGCCGCTGCTCGGCCGCTGGCTGACCTTCCTCGCCGAACGCGCGGAGCATCCCGGCTCGTCGACGCTGCTGGCGTTGACCCAGGCCCTCAGCATGCACTGGGCGACCGGGCAGAGCGCGGTGGAGGACCTGCACCTGCCGGCGCTGCTCGGCTGGATCGCCCCGCCGTCCGGGCTGACCGGTGCCGAGGCGGCGGCCCGGGCCGAAGACCCGACGGTGTGCCCGCCCGCCGGACCGGCCACCGATCCCGACTTCGACAACCGGCTGCTCGCCCCGGCCATCGAGGCGTACGCCGAGGCCGACGCGGACTCCTCGGCTCGCGCCGAGGCGTACGCGGAGCTGGAGCGGCTGCTGCGCGACCAGCTCACGCCCACCTGGGACCTGATGTGGCGCGGCCTGGGGCTGCTGCGCGCGCTGCCGCCCGGCGCCCGGGTGGCGGGCCGGTGGACCGGCGACCGGGACGCCTTCACCGCGCACGCCGACCACGTCGACGAGGACGGCGCGCCGCAGCCCAGCCGCGACGGTGCGGTGGCCGCCGCGACCCGGCTGCACCGCCTGGAACGGGCCGGCGCGAGCTACGCCGTGCAGCGCGCCTACGACGATCCGCTGGTGATGGCGGAGTACCGGCTGACCGGCGAGGCGTTCGTCGGCGAGGTGGTGCTGGCCGACCCGACACGGGTGGACGACACCGGACGCCGACCGGTGCTGCGTCCGCGCATCCAACTGGTGACCACCGAACCGGTGCTGGTGCCGGTCGGCGCGAGTCTGTGCAACCCGGCCCGACCGGGGCAGAAGGCCCGGGTGGTCTTCGTGACCCCGACCGCCGAGGGCAAGACCGAGGTGGTGCTGGAGCTCTCCGGCGGGATGGGTCGGGGGCTGACCGCCAGCCCCGGCAGCGTGCCCGAGGTGGGGCAGCGGCTCTGCTACACCACGCTCAGCGAGGCGTTCGTGCCCAGCGGCACGTTCCCGACCGTGGCGGAGACCCCGTGGACTCACGGCGGTCCGCCCACCCTCGACCCGCCCGAGGTGTAAGGAGGGGACCCTTCCTATACACCAGGCGTTAGAAAGGGTCCCTTCCTTTCACGCCGCCCGGCGGGTCGTGGGTGCCGGATGGTCACCGTACGTGAAGATGTTTGTGGATGAACGCGTGCACGTACGAGAGAGAGCCGGAGCGAGCGCTGTGTCGCGAGAGGACGTCGGGCGGGCTGCCGCGCGGTGGCCCGGGCGGGACCGGGTCGGCTGGGCGGGGCTGTTCGCCGCCGGTCTCGTCGTGGGCGTCGAGACGGTCTGGCTGCTGCTGAAGCTGCCCGCCGGTGCGCTGGTCAGCGACCTCGGCGCGCTCGTCGTCGCGGGTCTGGCCGGGGCGGCCTGCCTGGGCGCCGCCCGCCGGCAGCCGATGGTACGTCGGTTCTGGCTGCTGTTGGCGGCGACCATGGCTCTGGCGATGGCCGGCCGGGCACTGTGGACGGCGCTGCGGCTGGTCGGTGAGGACCTGCCGCACACGTTGCCGGTCGGGCTGCTCTTCGTCGCCGGTCTGGTCACCGGCACCGCGGCTCTGCTCTGCTCGGTCACCGCCCCGCGGACCACCGTGGGTCGGGTCCGGACGCTGCTCGACGGGGTGATCGTCGGGCTGGCGCTGATCCCGGTCGGCTGGATGCTGATCTTCCGCAACGTCGCGATGGCGGATCTCGACGAGCCGCTGCGCACCGCCGGTCTGCTCTATCCGATGTTCGACCTGATGCAGTTGACCATCCTGGTCGCGGTGATCGGCCCGAGCCGACCGGTGTGGCCGGTGCTGACTCTGCTCGGCGCCAGCCTGACCGTCCGTGCGGTGGGCGACGCCGCGTACGTGTCGCTGGTGGCCGCCGGCACCTACCAGCCGGGTCGGCTGGTCGACGTGCTCTGGCCACTGAGCTACCTGCTGATCGCGGCGGCCACCCGGCTCGGGCCACCCCGCTACCGGGCCGATCCCGACGAGGCGGCCGAGTCACCGTTGCCGCCCTGGTGGCGGGTGGCGCTGCCGTACCTGCCGGTGGGCGGGGCGATCGTGGCGGTGGTCTGGGCCAGCCAGCCGGACGGCTACATCCCGCAACCGATCTTCATCGCGTTGCTGGCGCTGCTGGCGACGCTGGCGCTGCGGCAGGGGCTGGCCGCCAACGAGAACCTGCGGCTGGTCGGCCGGCTGCGGCAGCTCGCCTACATGGATCAGCTCACCGGGCTGCCCAACCGGTTGGCGTTCACCCGTCGGCTGCGCGCGGCGCTGCTCGGCACGAACCGGGTCGCCGTACTCCTGCTGGACCTGGACGGGTTCAAGCAGGTCAACGACAGGTTCGGGCACACCACCGGTGACACGCTGCTGACCGGGCTGTCCCGGCGGATGCGGCGCGCCGTCGGCGACGACGGGATGATCGCCCGGATCGGCGGCGACGAGTTCGCCGTACTGGTCACCGGCAGCCCGCCCGCCGAGCCGGAACGCCTGGCGGAACGGCTGCTGGCCGCGCTGCAACCCTCGCCCGGCGAGGAACTGGTCGGGGTGCACCCGTCGGCCAGCATCGGCATCGCCGAGTACGGGCCGCAGCACATCTCCTACACCGACCTCCTGCGCGACGCCGACATCGCGATGTACGCGGCGAAAGCGGCGGGCAAGTCGGCGTACCGGCGGAGCACACCGGCGTTACGGGAGTCGGCGGTCAGCCGGGCCGAGTTGATCGCCGACCTGCGGCGGGCCGTCGACGAGGAGCAACTGCACCTGGAGTTCCAGCCGATCGTCGACCTGGCCACCGGGGCGGTCCGCAGCGCCGAGGCGCTGGTGCGCTGGCGGCACCCCCGGCTGGGCATGCTCAGCCCGGCCCGGTTCCTGCCGTTGGCCGAGGAGACCGGGCTGATCCTGCCGATCGACAGGTGGGTCATCAAGGAGGCGTGCCGGGCGGCGGCCACCTGGCAGGACCGGGGACCCAGCGCGACGGTGGCGGTGAACATCGCCGCCGCGCACCTGCGCCGCCCGGACCTGATCGCCACGGTCACCGAGGCCACCGCCGGGGCGGGCCTGGCGCCCCGGGCGCTGACCCTGGAGCTGACCGAGTCGGCGCTGATCGAGGGCAGCGACGCCGTGCTCGACCGGCTGGGGCAACTGCGCGAACTCGGCATCCGGATCGCCATCGACGACTTCGGCACCGGGTACTCGTCGCTGAGCTACCTGCACCGCATCCCGGCCACCGAGTTGAAGATCGACCGCTCGTTCGTGTCCCGGATCTCCGACGACGCGCGGGCGTATGCGACCGTGGAGATGGTCACCCGGCTGGCCGACGCGTTCGACCTCGGTGTGGTGGCCGAGGGGGTGGAGACCGAGCGGCAGCACGACGCGGTGGCCGCCATCGGCTGCCTACAGGGTCAGGGCTACCGCTACGGCCGCCCGGCGGCGCTGGCCGAGTTGCGGACCGTCCTGGCCGGTCCGCCCCGCCCCGTCTGACCGGTGTCGCAGAATCGGACTTGACCCTCACGTAACGGCAGGCGGGAGCGTGGTTCCCAGGAAGGGAGGGAACCATGGCGTATCGCGTGGGCGAGGTGGCCCGGCTGGCCGGGGTGACGGTCCGGACGCTGCACCACTACGACGAGATCGGGCTGCTGTCGCCGAGCGGGCGCAGCGGCGCGGGCTACCGGAGCTACTCCGAGGCCGACCTGGAGCGGTTGCAGGTGATCCGCTACTACCGCGAGCTGGGGTTCCCGTTGGAAGAGATCGCCGCGATCCTCGACGACCCGGCGAGCGACCCGGAGACGCACCTGCGCCGTCAGCACGAGCTGCTGACCGTACGGATCAAGCGCCTGCAGGAGATGGTCGCGGCGATCGAGTTCGCGATGGAGGCGAGCAAGTTGGACATCCGATTGACCCCGCAGGAGCGGTTCGAGGTGTTCGGGGACTTCGACCCGGAGGCGCACGCCGAGGAGGCGGAACAGCGCTGGGGTGGCACCGAGGCGTACCGGGAGTCGAACCGGCGCGTGTCGCGCTACACGAAGGAGGACTGGGCGCGGATCAAGGCCGAAAGCGAGGACTGGGGGCGGCGGATCGTCGCGTCGATGGAGTCCGGCGCACCGGCGGACGGACCGGCCGCGCGGGAGTTGGCCGAGGAGCACCGCCGGCAGATCAGCCAGTCGTTCTACGAGTGCTCGTACGAGATGCACACCTGCTTGGCCGACATGTACCTGGCCGACGAGCGGTTCACCGCCCACTACGAGGCGATCGCACCGGGGCTGACCGCGTACCTGGCCGAGGCCATCCACGCGAACGCGATCAGCCGGGCCTGATCCGGGGCGGCGATCGGCGGGCGGGAACCGTCGGACCGGGGGAGTATGACTGACATCGTCGACTCCACGATCTTTCGGAGGTCCCCTTGTTGATCGTCGCCGGCACGCTCTACGTCGATCCGGCCGAGCGGGACGACTACCTGGCCACCTGCGTGGAGATCGTGCGGGCGGCCCGCTCGGCGCCCGGCTGCGTCGACTTCTCGATCAGCCCGGACGTGGTCGAGCCCGGGCGGATCAACGTCTACGAGCGGTGGGAGTCCGACGACCAGTTGCTGGACTTCCGCGGTGCCGGTCCGGAGCCGGACCAGCAGGTCGCCATCGTCGGTGCCGAGGTGCACAAGTTCCGGATCAGCTCGGTCGAGTCCCCCTGAGCGGGGGAGCGGGCGGGCGGCGGACGGCGGCGCGGAAGGCTGCCACCGCGGCCTGCTCGCCCGCCAGTTCGTCCCGCCGGGCCGGGGCGCGGGCCGCGCGTAGCGGCGCGGCGAGCCGGCCGGCCCGGCGCAGGGCGACCGGGTCGCCGTCGAGCAGCCGGTCGACCACGTGTCGATCCCTGCGGCGTGGTGGTGCGGGGCTCATCTCGCGTTCCCTGGGGTAGGACCGGACCTCGGCGTCACCGGGTCCGGGGCGGACGGGCGTCCACTCGATTGATTGGCGTCACCGTCGCCGGTGGCGTCACAGTCACCCGCACGTCGCCATCCGGCCACGCAGCGAAACAACCATCTTGTCCTTATTAGTCCACCGATCGGGTAATTCACCCGCTCTTGGCCGTGTCCATGGTGGTTCCCGGGGTCGTTAACACTGTGACACCCCACCTAGGTGGCCTGCGGTTGGTGGCCTGCGCGGCGAAGGAGTCGGCGTGGCAAGGACTGATTCGACGGGTTCGACATGGCGGTACCGGTGGGCGCGCCGGCAGAACGAGCGCCGGCTGCGGACGTTCCGCAGCGCCGAGGGGGACTGGCGACGACGCGACGACGAGCTACGTCGCCTACGGACGCTCGCGGAGCAGTGCCACGGCTCGGCCACGGCGGGCCACGGCCTCCCGCTCGAACTGGACGCCGACGAGGTGGTGCTGCGGGTGGTACCCGCCGCCCAACTGGTGGAGGTGCGGCACAACGCCGTCCTGCCCGCTCCCGACCTGGCCGTGGCCCCGCCGATCGGCCGGCTGCGCCAACGCCTCCCTGAGGGAGTACGCGCCACCGACGCCGGCATGGCCGTGGTCACCAGCCGTCGGCTGGTGCTGCTCGGCGGGCGGGGCCGCCGCGACTGGGCGTACGCGCGGATGACCGGGCTGGCGCACGACCCGCACGCGCCGGTCACCCTGATGCAGGTGCTGGACCGCCGACGCGGCTCCGGGGTGCTGCTGCCTCCCGACGCGGCACCCGACTTCCGCTTCGTGCTCACCCTGGCGTTCGCCGACGCGATCGAGCAACGGGCCACGGTGATCGCGCAGCTCGACGAGCTGATCGCCGAGCATGCCCGGCTGCGCCCGTCCCGACCGGGCATCGCCACCCCCGGGCAGGCCCGGTTGTCGGCGCTGATCCCCGGTGGTCGGCGGACCGCCGTGGTCGCCGCCGCGCTGGCCGTGATGGTGCCGGTGGCGTTGGCGAACTCCGGCTCGGACCCGGCCGGCACGGACACGGCGGTCGCCGCCACTCCGGCGCCGGTCGCCGCGACCGGAGTGTCCAAGGCGCCGCGCGCCAGCGGGCCGACCGGGCCGGGGCGGGACGCGCCGACACCGGAGCGGCGGTGCGGCGCCCCGGTCAACCCGATGGGGTACGACTTCTGCGGCGGTGAGCGGATCCGCGAGCCGGCCCGTGACGTGTGCGAGCACTTCGACTGCGTACCCGGGTTCTGGAACGGTCGGGGTTACCTGGTGCAGTGCGAGGACGGCAAGGTCAGCCTGGCCGGCGGCAGCCCGCGCGCGTGCGGCACGCACGGCGGTGTCCGCCGCACCGTCTGGGGCTGACACCTCCGGCCGGTCGTGGGCGCGGGTCCGCCCACGACCCGCCGGTCTCCTCGGCGGCTCAGCGCTCCTCGGCGGTTCCGCGCTCCTCGGCGGTCCAGCGCTGCGAAGAGGCTCAGCGCTGCGAGAAGGCTCAGCGCTGCTCGGCGGCGAGGTCGGCCAGGCGGGACAAGGCCGGTGCGGCGGCGAGCAGTCGTTCCCGGTCGGCGGCGTCGAGCCCGGCCAGCGCGGCGGCGAGCAGGTCACGCCGGTGTTGCTCGTGGGCGGCGATCCGCTCCCGCGCCGTGTCGGTCAACGTCAGCCGGACGGTCCGCCGGTCGACCGGATCCCGGTCGCGGCTCAGCAGACCGGCGGTGGTCAACTCGCCGACCAGGGTGCTCACCGTGTTCGGGGCGGTACCGAGCCGCTGGGCGGCCTCCCGGACGCTGACCCCCGACTGTCGCTGCACCAGCCGCAGCACCTCCACCTGCGCGTCCGGCAGCGCGACCCGGCCGGTCCGTTGGGCGGCCGTCCGGCGCAGCACCCGCTGCAGGTCGCCCAGGGCGCCGCTGAGCTGCCCGAGCGTCTCTTCCGTCACAGTACGGCCCTCTCCACGGCAATAACTCTGTAAGCAGAGCTATCGTAGCCCGGCGCAACCGACCGCCGAGGGGGCCACGATGTCGCAGACCACCACGACGGCAGTCGGGCAGCCGGAACGGGTCGCCGCACCCACCGGCCGGGCCGCGATCGGTCTGCTGGTGCTGCTCGGCTCGCTCACCGCGATCGGGCCCCTGTCGCTGGACACCTACCTGCCGGCGTTCCCCGAGATGGCCCGCGACCTGTCCGCCAGCCAGGCGCAGATCCAGCTCTCTCTGACCACCTGTCTGGTCGGCATGGCCATCGGGCAACTCGTCACCGGCCCGCTCAGTGACCGCTGGGGGCGCCGCCTGCCGGTGCTGATCGGCATCGGCGCGTACGTCCTGATGTCGTTGGCCTGCGCGTTCGCGCCGTCGGCGGAGACGCTCGCCGCGCTCCGCTTCGCCCAGGGCTTCGCCGGGGGCATGGGCACCGTCGTCGCCCGCGCCGTCGTCCGCGACCTCTACAGCGGACGCGCCGCCGCGAAGTACTTCTCCCGACTCGTCCTGATCTTCGGCATCGCCCCGATGGCCGCTCCCGCGCTCGGCAGTCTGGTGCTGGGCTTCGGCGGCTGGCAGACCATCTTCCTCGCCCTGGCCCTGGTCGGCGTGCTGCTCGTCGCCGCCGTCGCGTGGCGGCTGCCGGAGACGCTGCCCGCCGAACGCCGCAACACCGGCGGCCTGTCCGCGACCGCCGCCGCCGGGCGCGCCGTGCTCGCCGACCGCGTGTTCCTCGGGTACGCGTTGACCCAGGGCCTCGCCTTCGCCGGTCTGTTCGCCTACCTCTCCGGCTCCTCGTTCGTCCTCCAGGACGTCTTCGGCCTCTCCGCCGGTGCGTTCAGCCTGCTCTTCGGCCTCAACGCGCTGGCCTTCGTCGCCGTCGGCCAACTCAACGCCCGGCTGCTGGACCGCTACGACCCCCGACCGCTGCTGATCTGCGGGCTGGGCCTCGGCCTGTTCTCCGCGCTCGGCCTGCTCGTCGGGGCCCTGCTCGGAGCCCTGCCGCTGGTCGTCGCCGCCCTCTTCCTCTTCCTCGGGTCGCTCGGCACGGTGATGCCCAACGGCACCGCCCTCGCCCTCGAACGGCACTCCGCGTACGCCGGCACGGCCGCCGCCCTGCTCGGCGGCCTCCAGGCGGTGATCGCGGCCGGCGCCGCACCGCTGGTCGGGCTCGGCGGCGAGGGCAGCGCGGTGCCGATGGCCGTGGTGGTCAGCGGCGCGGCGGCCGGCTCGCTACTGGTCGTCCTCACCCTGGCCCGCACCCCCCGCCCCTGACCCGCCCCGCCCCGCCGCCCCGCCCCGCCGCGTCCGTCGATCATGGAGTTGTGGTATCTCCAAACGCTCTGACAAGGGGCGATCCGCCGACCACAAGTCCATGATCGAAGGGCGGATTCGAAAGGCGAAGCAAAGGCAGGATTTGCCGCTATATTCATTTGCTTGACCGGTTGAGACGCCCCGGTTACAGTGACGTTGCTGAACGTTGTTTCCCCTTCCTCTTTCGTCGGTCGGAGTCGCCCTTCGACTTCCGCCGGAAAGGGGATGACGCGTCCTCGCCGCGCCGACGGCGATCCGGGCGCGAGGTGCCACTCACCCGTTGTTGCCGCAGGTGAGGATGCGTGTCCAGCCACCGGCTCCGGCTCGGGGGCGGAGCGAGCGGTGCGGTGATCCCGCCACTCGCGACGTCAATCAGGAATCGGACAGTGGTGAATTCCGGTACGTCTGCAACGGTTCGGAATCTGCATTTCCCATGAGCCGGTGATCGTGAATTCGCCGGGCAATTCCGCCCCCGTCTGTCCGACCCGGCACTCCTCGACGAGCAGGAAGCGGTGACAGCGGTGCACACTGACCTCGAAGGGCCGACACCGAAATCCGTCGGAGCCTTCTACGACCAGGTGAATTCCATCGTCGCCCGGGTCCAGGGCGGCTCCATGCACCACGGCTACTGGACCGGGCCCGACGACGACAGCGACTTCGCCACGGCCAGCGTCCGGTTGACCGACATGATGATCGAAAGGGTCGCCGCGCGGCCGGGCGCACGGGTGCTGGACGCCGGCTGCGGGCTGGGGCGTCCCGGCGTACGGCTGGCAAAGATCTCCGGTGCCGAGATCGTCGGGGTCTCGGTCAGCGAACAGGACGTACGCCTGGCCAACGAACTGGCCCGCGCCGAGTCGGTGGCCGACCGGGTGCGCTTCGACCAGGCCGACATGGCCGCACTGCCCTTCCCCGACGACTCCTTCGACCACGCGATGGCGTTCGAGTCGATCATGCACGTGCCCGACCGGGTGCGGGCGCTGCGGGAGATCGTCCGAGTGGTCCGCCCCGGCGGGCGCATCGTGTTGACCGACTTCACGGTCCGGGAGGGCCCGCACGGGCGTGGCGACGACACCCTGGCCAAGGTGTACGACTCCTGGCGGGTCGCCGCGTCCCCGATCGGCGCGGAGGACTACCCGGAGATCGCCGCCCAGGCCGGGATCGTGCTCGACGAGGTCACCGACATCACCGACCACGTGAAGTACAGCAGCATGTGGACCTATCTCGAACTGCGGCGGTACGCCCGGGACAATCCGGTGCCGGCCGAGGTGGATCAGATCCTCGACGTCTTCGCGCCGACCCTCAAGGGTACGGCGGACCGGCCGCCGCTGACCGACGCCGAACTCGAACACGGCTGGCGCCAGATGCTGACCGAGGAGCAGACGCAGGGCATGGTCATCGTGGTGGCCCGAAGTCCGGCACCGTGATCGTCCCGTCCTCGGCGATCGGGAACCCCGGGTTCCAGGCGATCTCCCAGAGGTGGCCGTCCGGGTCGGCGAAGTAACCGGCGTACCCGCCGTAGGAGGTCTCGCGGGCCGGCCGGGTGATGACCGCGCCCGCCTCGGCGGCGACGGCCAGGACCCGGTCCACCTCGTCGCGCTCGCGTACGTTGTGCGCCAGCCCGATCCCGCCGAAACCACCGGCGGCTCCCGCGTCCACACCGGCGTCCTCGGCCAGCGACTCGCGGGCCCAGAGCACCACGGCGATCCCGCCGGCCTGGATGAACACCGTCCGCTCCACCTCCTGGCCCCGCCAGCCCAGCCGCTCGTAGAAGGCTCGGGACCGGGCCAGGTCGGTGACGCCGAGCGTGATCAGGCTGAGGCGCTGCTCCATCCGGGCAATCTAACCCGGCACGGGTCGCCTCGCCGCCTGCCGCAGGTCCGACGAAACGCAGAACTCCCGGTGCCGCGACCACGGCACCGGGAGTCCTCAGCGGGGATCGGTCAGCTCAGCGGCGCGCCGCCGGGCTGCACGACCTTGTTCACCGTCAACTGGTACGGCGCGTACTGCGTGACCTGCTCGGTCGGCTCGTCGTAGGCGACGATGGCGACCACCGTGGGGAAGGCGGTGAGCAGCGCCGTCTGCACCACCCCCAGGGTGAAGTTGGTCTTGCCGTCGACCTCGAACTGCACGGCCGTCCGGAGCTTCTCGTCGAAGCCGACGAAGCGGACGTTCCAGTTCGCCACCGGCGTCGGGTATACCTGCGACGGCGAGTCGAACGCGTCCAGGTTCGACCCGTCGCTGACCAGCGTGCCGCCGACCGTGATGTCGTCGATCAGCAGACCGCCCTCGTTGACCCCACCGTCGCTGACGTAGCGGAAGCTGAGCAGGATGTCCTGCCCCGCGTACGCCGACAGGTCGAACGAGTGCGGCTCGAAGCCGGCCGTGGTGCCGTTCAGCGACGGTCCGAGCGGCCCGGCGACGGTCTTGTCACCCTCGATCGCGGTGTAGCTCTTGCCACCGTCGGTCGAGACGCTGACGTAGCCGTAGTCGTAGCCGGCCTCGGCGCCGTACTTGGCCAGGAACGTCAGCGTCGGGTTGCCGGCCGGCACGCTCACCGGCGTCACGGCGGCGGCGTCGGTGCTGTTGCCGTTGCCGGACCACAGCACCGCGTTGCCCGGACGGTCCGGGTCGTTGGTCACCGTCGTCCAGGCCAGCGGCACCGACGGCAGCGTCTTGGCGCCCTTGAAGCTGATCGAGCGAAGATCACCCCGGCCCAGCGGCTTGCCGTTCGCCTTGCGCAACTGGACGTAGTCGGCCCCGTTCGGTGCCGCACCCGGCGTGGCGTGCGTGGCCGGGTTGGCCAGGTTCACCGTGGCGTTCAGGCTGGCCGTGGTGACCTTGCGCTTGTCACGGCCGAGCATCACACCCAGCTTCGAGTTGCCGACGATCCGGTCCACCAGGTTCATCGTCTGGTAGTCGTGGATCACGCCGTAGAGGTCGTTCACCCCCTCGGCGGCGAGCGCCGCCTTGATGCTGGCCAGACCCTGCGACTCGCCGTCGCGGTGCAGCCGGGAGATGAAGTCCAGGCCGTAGCGGTCGTAGAGGAACAACATCAACGAGTACGCGTTGCCGTAGTCGGCGAGTACCGCGTTCGGGTTGCCGCCCTCGTCCCACAGGTTCAGGGAGTTCTCCGGCCCGCCGCAGTCCCGTGGATTCGTGTTGTAGTCCGTCTGCACCGTGCCGAAGCCCTGGAAGCAGTAGATGTGGCTGTCCGCGCCCGGCTGGTCGACCCGGGCCGAGGCGTCGGCATAACCGCCGAGCGTCTGGGCGAAGTCGGAGAGCCCCTCGTTGATCAGGATGCTCTCGAACGGGTCGGTGTAGTAGTGCGCCAGGTGCTGCCACTCGTGGATGAACGTCGACTCGTACAGGTTGGGCCGCGCCGGCCGGCTGGTGCACAGGTCGTCGGTCGGCTCGTTCGGCGGGCTGACGCCCGTCCGGTGCGCCCAGTCGAACGCGTCGATCGTCATGATGTTGCGGTCGAGCAGCTCGTTGAAGAGCGAGAAGAAGAACCCGGCGATGTACGTCGGCGCGGCCGGGAAGTCGTAGAAGTTGTCGTCCCGGACGTTGTCGACGAGCGTCACCGTGCGGTTGCCGGCACCGGTGTAGTCGCCGTCGATCTGGGCGTTGCTGCCGTCACGGTCCGGCGGCGTGCTGAACGCGTCCGTCGACTTCGGATACATGTTGTTGTCGAACTCGTCGACCAGGCGCGTCACCTGCGCGTCGGTGACCACCGTCGAGTTGGCGATCTGCCGGCGGCAGTCACCCTCCGGGAACTCGGTGTCGTTGGCGACCCACACCTCGATGTTGTCGCCCACACCGCGCAGCGTGTAGTCCTTGAGGTAGATCACGCCCTGGTAGTCGTCGAGCGCGAGCCACTGCCGCACCGTACCCACCGCCGGCGTCTCGGCGGCCTGCGCCGACCTGCGCTGCGCCTGCGGCTGGTACTGCCGAGGCACCTCGACGGGCTTGCCGTTGAAGGTGAAGTCTTTCCTGGTGAGGTCGCGGACGTCGCTCGCGATCCCGGTTGCCGGCGCCGGAGCGGGCTGGGCCGCCGCAGTGCTCGGACTGGCCGCCGCCGGCTGGGCGACGACGAAGAACGGTAGGACGATGGCGCAGGCTGCTATCCCCGCAAAGCGGCGTCGAGCCACAGAACCTCCTCATAGCCGACAGATCCACTCAACCCCGGGTGACCAGGGGCTATGGATCTACGCGCGCTGATCGAGCGTCTTCGTATCCTTTGCACAAGTGCATCGATCAATCAAGCCCTGACACGACATACGTCTGTGGATCGCTGCCCGTACCTCTGGAATCCTGGACGCGGCCGGGTGGCGCGGCGGGATCATGATGTCGCCATGACGAAGATCGCCGGGCGCCGGCAGAAGAAGGGAAACACCTGCAGCGACCCGGGGTGCGGTGCCCTGTCCTCCTGCGACTGTTCCCTGTTCTCGATGCTGTTGACGGTCGGCGCGGCAGCCGCGCGGGTGATCCCGGCACCGGTGGCCGACGGCTCCGGACGGGCGGCCATCCTCGGCTATCGCCGCTGGCTGTCCCACCGCTGGCCGGGGCAGTGCCGCTTCACCCCCACCTGCAGCGCGTACGGCCTGACGGCCGTCGAACGGTACGGCCTGGCGGTCGGTGGCCGGATGGCCGCGGACCGGCTGCGACGCTGCACCGCACACACTCCACCCGGCACCCACGACCCGGTGCCATCCACGGGCGCTTCCCGGGCTGCCCGCTCCCGCCCGGTCAGTTCCGGCGGTTGATCACCACGAAGGCGAGCCCGCCGACGACGATCTCGGCGAAGAGCAGCAGCGCGAACACCATGCTCGGCTCGGCACCGAGCGCGACGGCGACGGCGGCCACCGAGGTGAGCGGGAACGCGGCCAGACCCAGCACGGCCAGGGCCCGGGTCAGAATGGCGTCGTCGCGTTCGTCCCCGGTCTGCGACCAGGCCCGCTCGAACGTGGTGGCGCGGTCCGGTCGTTTGCTGAGCCGCCACGCCATCAGCAGGAGGGCGAGCAGCCCGACCGCCGCTCCCTGGAGGAACCCGACGCCCATGTTGCCGGGCGCGTGCTCCCGCAGCAGCAACCCCACGCTGACGATCAGCGCAGCGACCGCCAGCAGGATGGCGGCGACCGCCAGTTTCCGCAGGGTGCTGCGACCCTCGGTCGTGCGGTGGTCCTCGGGTGTGTGGGGACCCTGGGTCGTGGGGTGGCCATCGGTGGTGCGGTGGTCCTTTGGGGTGCCGCGATCCTCAGTCGACATGGAAGATCTCCTCTACGGGGCGGTGGAAGTGGCGGGCGATGGCGATGGCCAGGGGTAGCGACGGGTCGTAGCGGCCGGTCTCGATCGAGTTGATCGTCTGCCGGGAGACGTTCAGGGACTCGGCCAGTTCCCGCTGGGACAGCCCGGCAGCCTGCCGCAGTTCACGGAGATCGTTCCGCAACCAGCACCTCCGATGTCAAGCGACCTTGTCACGTCAAGGATGCTTGACATCGCGGCTCGATGTCAAGCGTGCTTGTCTACGGGGTGGCGGACGGCGAGATGGGGCGGTCGGTGGGTGGGGGTGCAGGATCGTGGCAGTGCAGCTGTTGCGGGCTCGGCGTGTCGAACAGCTGCACTGCCACGCTCTTCGCGGCAGGTGCTCGTGTTGATCAGGCGGTGGCCACTTGGTGGTCGCCCGCACCTTCGACTTCGACCCGGTGTGCCGCACTGGAGCCCACGACTCGCCGTCGTGCGCGGCGGCGAGTCGTGCTCGATGTGGCTGAGGGCGCGGCGACGAGGGGGTATAAGTTTTATCTAAGGGGGTTGGGTAATGCTTATATCGGAGTCTGTCTGGCGCGCCCTGACTGAAGCGGGTGTTTCGCTCGTGCCGACCGGTGCCGACCGCGCCGAGCTGCGCTACGGAAAAGCCCGTGCCACGCTGACCGTCATCGCGTCCCCGACCCCACTGACCCCGAGCACCGTTGCCGCCTCAATCAGCCGCCATCCGAACCCGTGCCTGGTCATCGTTCCAGCGGCGACGGTAGCGGTGCGGCAAGCAATCGCGGCGGCGGGCTGGTCATGGCTGGTCGATACCGGACAGCAGGTGACAGGTGTGCTGTGCCTCGATGGGGAACGAGTCGCGCTGCGGCCCCCGGTCGAGACGACCAAGCGGTCCACCACGCGCGGTCGAGTGCCATGGGGCACCTTCACCCTGGTCCGCCGGCTGATCCAACATCCATACGTCACTCAGCGGGAGTTGGCCGCCATCGTCGGAATCTCCCAACCCCGGGTCTCCCAGGCGCTGGCTTCGCTGGCCGACCAAGACCTTGTACACCGCTCGTCGCGTGGCTGGATCGTGCGGGACGTTGACGAGGCGATCCGGTGGTGGCTGTCGACCTATCCCGGGCCGGGTGGCATCAGCACCTATTGGTTTGGCTTGGGGCCCGTGGTCGAGCAGGCCCGGACCGTCATCGAGGAGTTTGCCGCGACTGCCGATGCGACTCACGTTGTGGTCTCGGGTGATGTCGCGGCCGACATCATCGCCCCTTGGCATGCCCCGACCCGTGCCATTCTCTATGCGCATACCGGGTTGGAACTGGCGGCCGCAGGCTTCGTTCCTGCCGGCGAGGAAGAGGCGACGCTCGAACTCATCGTGCCGAGAGACCTGGGTCTGTGGCCGCCGTCCGGCAAGACGCCGCCAGGCATTCCGCTCGTCGATCCGCTTCAGATCCTCTGGGACGTAGGAAGATCGCCTGGTCCGGACAGCGACGAGGCCGCTCAACGCGTCTGGGATGTGCTTCGTCGCGGGTACCATGAGCGGAGGTGCGCGGCATGAACGGGCCGGCCCCAGCGGAGCCACGTTCCGTCTCGCTTGTCTCCACCAGCCGAGCAGCAGACGCCGGATTCCTCACCCTTGCGGATCTGACGGACATCACCACGGCCCTGGACCTGGATCACCGCATCGTTGGCGGTCACATGGTCACCCTCCTCGTCGCACTGCATGGCGTCGCTGAGCAGGTGCCCCTGCGTGAGACGGCGGACGCCGACTTCGCCGCCCTGCCGACCGTCATCGCAGACCCCCGCCTACCGGCCGCGCTCGTCGCGCGGGGTTACGCATCGCGGGAGGCGGCTAACCGGTTCGCCCGCGAGGTCGAAGATCCGCAGGGGCTTCTTACGCTGGTGGTCGACATCCTCGCGCCGTCCTACCAGAACTCGTTGGTGCCCAACCAGCGGCACGGCGATCTGGTGGTCGACGAGGTGCCGGGCCTCGTGCTCGCTCTGCATCGACCTGCCGAGTCACTCACGGCCCACGTCCAGCTCACCAGCGGTAGGGGTCTGCGCCTGCGTGTCGTGCTCCCGGATGTGACGTCTGCGCTCTGCCTGAAGGCGCTCGCCTACCGTGGACGATTTGCGGCGAAGGACGCCGTTGACCTGTGGCGTCTCATCAACGCTGCTTACGCCGCCGGGTTGCGGGTCGCAGACTGGCCGGGCAGCGTTACCGGGCGCCAAGCCGCCGCTGTCCTTCACCGCTTCTTCGGTGCACCTGGAGCGGCTGGTCTCAAGCAGGCATCTCCCAGGGTGGGGGACCGAACTCGGCTGCGGGCATTGCTGCGAGAGGTGGTGCCCGTCTGGTAGCTACTCGGTCGGCGATAGTGCGGGCGGCGGCGTGGAGCGTGGCAGTGCAGGCGGCGTGGGCGCGGCGTGTCGAACAGGTGCACCGCCATGCTCTTCAGGATCGGTCAGGCGGCGATGGTGCGGGCGGCGGCGTACACGTCGGCGGGGAGCGGATGGTCCAGCTGCCACATGATGCGCATCGGCCGGTCAGCGGTGTGCTGTTGGTAGGTCATCGGCCCGGCGTACAGGTAGGCCGGTGCGCCCAGGTCGCGGTCCGGCACCCGGGTCTCCCGCACGAACAGGTGCACGGTGGAGCCTCGTGCGGCGTGGTGGAGGTAGCGCTGCCCGGTCGGCGACGCCGACGACGTGGTGCTCTGTGACTCCCACTGGAACAGCGACTCGGTGACGGCCCGGTCGGCGTACATGGTGGTGGGGGAGTAGTGCTGCGCCGACTTGATCAACGTGACGAAGAAGAGGTCGGCCTGGGCGTCCGGAAGCCACTTCACGCCCTCCCGCAGCGAGCCCGGGTTCGGCATGCCGAAGGCGGCGCACGCCTCGTTGCGGCTGTATCGCGCGTGCACCCGTAGCGGTAGCCCGTCGACCGGCTCGGTGACCCGGTGGATGCGTTCGCGCAGCACCTCGGCCACTTGGCGTAGCTCGGCGCAGCGCGTCGGCTCGGCCCAGAGGCGGGCCAGCCGTTCCTCGCGCTCGGTCAGGGGCGCGTTCGGCCCCCAGAGGTCGAAGTGCAGCATGTCCCAGAGCCGTCCGGCCTCCGGTCGTTCGCCGTCGGCCACCCGGTCCAGCAGGTCGAGTCGGTCGAGGTCGTCCAGGTGCAGCATCCGCCCGATCGCCCGGCCGAGCTCGCGGTCGTCCCGCCCGCCCGACGAGGTCTCCATCTTGGCGAGCCGCCGCAGCCCGGTCCACCCGCCGATGCTCGCCGAGCGGTAGACGTCCTCGATCTCCACGCCGGCCTCGTACAGGTAGTCGGCCAGGCGCACGTCCCCGAGCTGGCGCAACTCGGCCAGCAGGCCGGGCTTCGACGTGGGCAGCGCCGAGCGCAGGTTGCGCAGCACGATGTCCTTGGCCACCCGGTCGAGCTGGATGTGGCAGCCGCTCGGCAGCGATGGGAAGTCGTCGCGTACCGCTTCGGTGATGGCGCGGCGGCTGACCCCGGTCAGGGCCCGCCAGCGCAGGTCGAAGCGGAAGTTGGCGTGTTGCCCACCGATGAAGTCGAGCACGGTCAGGCAGGGCTTGTCGTCGTCCAGGCGCAGCCCACGGCCGAGCTGCTGGAGGAAGATCGTGGCGCTCTCGGTGGGCCGCAGCATCAGGATCGTGTCGACCATCGGCAGGTCGACGCCCTCGTTGAACAGGTCGACGGTGAACAGAACCCTGACCGCGCCATCCCGCAAGCCCTTGATCAGGGCGTGCCGCTCGGCGGGACTGGTCCGCGAGGTCACCGCCGCCGACGGCACACCGTGCCGAGTGCACCAGTCCGCCATGAACTCGGCGTGCCCGATGCTGACGCAGAAGCCCAGCGCCCGCATCCGCGCGACGTCCACGGTGTCGCGTACCGCCCGCAGCACCATCCGCGCCCGCGCATCGTTGCCGGTGTAGACGCCGTCCAGCTCCGCCGGGTCGTACCCCTGCCCGCGCTTCCACCCCAACTGCGACAGGTCCACATCGTCGTGCAGACCGAAATACTGGAACGGCGCCAACAACTGCCGCTCCAACGCCTCCCACAGATGCAGCTCCACGGCAGCGCGGCCATCGAACCACCGCCGCACGTCGCCGCCGTCACTGCGGTCGGGCGTCGCCGTCAATCCGAGGAGTACGCGCGGACGCAGCCGCTCCAACAACCGGGCGTACGTCGGCGCCTCCGCGTGATGGAACTCGTCGACGATCACCATGTCGTACGCCTCGGGGTCGATCTCCCGCCGATGCAGCGACTGGATGGAGGCGAAGACGTACCGCCAGTTCTGCGGCTCCCGGCCCCCGACGAGCGTCTCGCCGAAGCTGCCGTCCCCCATGACCTGCCGGAACGTCGCCACACTCTGCCGCAGGATCTGCTCCTGATGCGCGACGAAGAGCAGCGAGTCGACGGCCTTCTCCCGGTGCAGCCGGCGGTAGTCGAGCGCCGCGACCACCGTCTTGCCCGTGCCGGTGGCCATCACCACCAGGTTCCGCCACCGACCGTGGACCTTGCGCTCGGCGTCGAGGTCGGCCAGGACCTCCGACTGGTACGGGTACGGCCGCACGTCCAGGTTGGCGATCTCGGTCGGTGCCTCGTCGCGGCGCTCCCCGCGCAGCGCCGTGCGCAGCCGCTCGGCATCCTGGCCCGGGTCGTAATCCTCGAACGCGGGATCGTGCCAGTAGTCCTCGAACGTCGCGGTGAACGTGTCGATGACGTACGGCTGCTCGACGTTCGAGATCCGGACGTTCCACTCCACGCCGTCCATCAGCGCGGTCTTCGACAGGTTCGAGGAGCCGACGTACGCGGTGGTCATGCGGTTGTGGCGACGGAACAGCCACGCTTTGGCGTGCAGGCGGGTCGTCCGGGTCTCGTAGGACACCTTGATCTCGGCGCCCAGCTCGGCGAGCCGATCCAGGGCGCGCTGGTCGGTCGCGCCGAGGTACGTCGTGGTGATGACCCGCAGCCGACCGCCACGGCCGATCAGCTCACGGATCGCACCCTGCACCTGGAGCAGACCGTGCCACTTGATGAACGCGCAGAGCAGGTCCACCTGCACCGCCGACGCCATCTCGTGGGTGACCTCGTGACCGATACGCGGCTGGTGTCGGCCGTTGACCAGCAACGCTCCGGTGGAGAGCGGAGTGGTGGGCCGCTGCGGGAAGGCGGGCGCGGCCGGCGGGGTCGGCGGTGCGGCGATGGCGTGCAGCAGATGCTTCGCGTCGGTGACCTGGTCATCGACGGTGGCTGCCTGCGGGCTGAGGGTGGCGATGGCGTCCGCGATGCGGTTCGCCAACTCGACCTGACGGTGAAGCTTGTCGTCACCACCGCCGACGGCGTGCAGAGCGCGGTGCGCCAGGGTGGCGATGTGGCGGGCCAGCGCATCCGGGGCGTCAGCCGGGTCGAGCTTCCCGTGTTGGATCAGCGCAGGGTCGACACGCTGGAGCCGGTCGGCGAGTTCACGGGTGACGACGTGCTCGTAGACGCCCCGCTCAAGGTCAGTCACCCGGTGATCCTGCCAATTCTCGTGCCTGTTGTCTCGCGCTCTCCATCCGGGACAAAGAGCAGCACTCGCACGTCGGGAAGCTCGGCAAAGGCTCCCTCGATCGCCGGGTGGACCTCGGCCCAGGCAAGCCCGCCGTGGCCGCAGCCCAGCGCGGGCACTGCGATCGAGGTGATCCGCCGTTCGCGCACGACGCGGACGAGGTCAGCGAGGCCGGCGTGAATGTCGGACAGCTTCGATTCGGCGCGCCAGTGACCCTTGGTGGGGAAGTTGATCACGTATCTGCGGGGGCTGGGACGGGCCGCGTCGTAGACGAACATCCGACCCAGGCGGACCTCGTTCTTCGCGCATGCCGCCCGGTAAGCGGCGTAGTTGCCTGGGTAGGCGCGCTTGAACTGGAGAGCGATGCCCTTGCCCATCACTCCGACCGTGTTCACGGCGTTGACCAGCGCGTCAACGTCGGCGGTCAGCAGGTCCCCACCACTCAAGGTGATCATCAACCCCACCCCCTCCCGCCTCGAACCCGTTGTACCAGTAGGGCCCGACACGAACGGTCGGCCGGAAGCGAGGTCGTGATACCTACCGTGTCGTTGATCCCGGGCGTCTATTGGAACCGCCTCGCTCAGACCTAGGCTCTCAACTTCACCGCAAGATCACGCTCGATCCTGGATCGAGTGGTAATCGTCGCCTTGGATACCACTCGATCCAGGATCGAGC
>NZ_JBSFSO010000058.1:0-36843 GCF_053589795.1 Micromonospora sp. NPDC003241
CCCGGCCGTCGGATGTGAGCAGGGATGTAAGGAGGGGTCCCCTGCTATGCACGAGGCGTTAGCAGGGGACCCCTCCTTACCTCTAGACGGCGTACGCGATGGAGCCGTCGGCGCGGTGGGGGATGCGGGTGAGCGGGCGGCCGGTCAGGTCCAGCGGGGTCTCGTCGGTGAGGTCCAGGGTGACGCCGAGACCGGGCTCCTCGGGGATCGGCAGGAACCCGCCCTCGCGACGGACGCAGGCCCGGGCTGGACCGTCGGCCAGAAGGTCGTCGAGCGGGGAGTACTCCTGCGTCACGAAGTTCGGGATCGCCGTGTCCAGGTGCACCGAGGCCATGGTGAGCAGCGGTCCGAGGCAGTTGTGGCTGACCACCGCCGCGTGGTACGACTCGGCCAGCGCCGCGATCTTGCGGGCGTGGCTGATGCCGCCGGCCAGGCCGAGGTCGGGCCGGACGTACTGGGCCCCGCCCTGCGCCAGCAGCTCCTTGAACTCCCAGATGGTGTGCAGCCGCTCGCCGTTGGCCATCGGCACCCCGAGTGCGCGGCGGCTCACCTCGGCCTGGCTGCTGACGCTGTCGATCTGGATCGGGTCCTCGACCATCAGCGGGTGCAGCCGACCGACCGCCGGGACGACCGCCTCGGCCTGCAACGGGGTGAGCTTGCGGTGCAGTTCGATGAGCAGGTCGACGTCGGGTCCGACCGCGTCGCGGACGGCGGCGGTGGTGGCCTCGGTGTCGGTGACCAGCCGGGCCAGCGACAGGTCGCCGTAGTCCGCCGGCAGCGGGTCGAACTTCACCGCGGTGAACCCGTCGGCGACCGCCGCCGCGGCCTGTGCGGCGAGGTCCTGCGCGCCGGTGCCGGGCAGCAGCAGGTGCAGCCGGATCCGGTCCCGGACCCGACCGCCGAGCAACTGCCAGACGGGTACGCCGAGGCGCTTGCCGAGCAGGTCCCACAGCGCCAGGTCGATGGCGGAGACGGCGGCGGTGAGCACCGATCCCCGGAACGGCCCCATCCGGTACAGGTGGTGCCAGTGGTGCTCGATCCGGCTCGGGTCGGCGCCGAGCAGGTGTGGGCGGAACGCCTCCACGACCGCGTGGACCGCTCCCGGATACCCCCAGCAGGCGGACTGTCCGACGCCGACCAGCCCGGTCGAGGTGTGCACCGCGACGAAGTGCGCGTCGCCCCGCACCACCGACTCGACGGCGGTGATCTCCATGCTGCCCCCAAATTAGAGCCCTATAACGGCCACAAACTTGCTCATGCACTCTTCCATAGCATGATGTCCCTGGTCTAGGCTCCAATCCGAACGAGCCGGAATAGGGCTCTAATTCATCTATGGGGGTGTGATGGGTCTGCCGGACGACTACCGGGCGATGGCCCGGATCCGCCGGTTCGAGGAGCGGCTGGCCGCCCTCAAGGACGACGGTGAGATCCCGGGCTCGATCCACCTGTGCAACGGTCAGGAGGCGATCCCGGTCGGTGCCGCCCGCGCGCTGCGCGACGGTGACCACGTGACCGCGACCTACCGGGGGCACGGCTGGGCGCTGGCCCGGGGCGTGGACATGACCGGGCTGTTCGCCGAGATGATGGGGCGTGACTCGGCGGTCAACGGCGGCCGGGCCGCCTCGCCGTACCTCTCCGACCCCGGACGCTGGTTCATGGGGGAGAACTCCATCGTCGGCGCCGGAGTGCCGATCGCCACCGGCGCCGCGCTCACCGCGCAGCGCACCGGCAGCGGCGCGGTCTCGGTGGTCAGCATCGGGGACGGCGCGATGAACCAGGGCAACGTGCACGAGGCGATCAACCTCGCCGCCGTACTCGACCTGCCGCTGGTCCTGGTGGTGGAGAACAACGTCTACTCGGAGATGTCCCGCATCGAGGACATGGTCCGCATCCGCCAACTCGCCGAGCGCGCCGCCGGGTACGGGATCCCCGGCCGGGTCGTCGACGGCAACGACCCGGACGCGGTCGCCGAGGCCGTCACCGAGGCGGTCACCCGCGCCCGGGAGGGCTCCGGCCCGTCCATCGTGGAGGCCATGACCGAGCGCCTGGTCGGCCACTACAGCGGCGACGTGCAGCACTACCGACCGGCCGGCGAGATCGCCGCCGCCCGCGAACGCGAGCCGCTGGTCCGGATCCGGGCCGCCGCCGACGCCGAGCTGACCGCACGGCTCGACGCCATCGACGCGGAGGTGGCCGCCGAGGTGGAGGCCGCCGTCGCCGCCGCCCGCGAGGTGCCGTTCCCCGACCCGGCGACCGTCAAGGAGTACGTCTATGTCTGAGTCGCTGCGGTACATCCAGGCCGTCAACGCGGCGCTGGCCTGGGCGCTGGACAGCCGGTCCGACACCGTCTACTTCGGTGAGGACGTCGCCCTGCCCGGCGGCCCGTTCGGTGCCACCAAGGGACTGCACAAGCGGTTCGGCAGCGACCGGATCTTCGACACCCCGATCTCCGAGACCGGCTTCCTGGGCATGGCGCTCGGCGCGGCCATGACCGGCCTGCGGCCGATCGCCGAGATCATGTACGCCGACTTCTCCTTCGTGGCGATGGACCAGATCGTCAACCAGATCGCCACCATCCGCTACTCCAGCGCCGGCCGGTGGAAGGCCCCGCTGGTGATCCGGATGCAGCAGGGGTACTCCCCAGGGGCCTGTGCCCAGCACTCGCACTCGGTGGAGGCGTACTTCGCGCACACCCCCGGCCTGCGGGTGGCGCTGCCGTCCACTCCGGACGACGCGTACCAGATGCTGCGCACCGCAGTGGTCAGCGACGACCCGGTGGTGGTCGCGGAGGCCCGGATGCTCTACCCGACCCGGGGCCCGGTCCGCACCGACGCGCCGGTCGAGCCGATCGGCGGCGCCCGCGTGGTCCGCGACGGCCGGGACGCCACCGTGGTGGCCTGGTCCCGGATGGTCCCGGCGGCCCTCGCCGCCGCCGACCAACTCGCCGCCGAGGGGATCGAGACCGAGGTGATCGATCTGCGGTGGCTCAACCCGCTGGACTTCGACACCGTCGGCGCGTCGGTCGCGCGCACCGGCCGTCTGGTCGTCGCCCACGAGGCGAACCTGACCGGCGGATTCGGTGCGGAGATCGCCGCCCGGGCCGCGTCCGAGTGCTTCGCCGACCTGAAGGCCCCGGTGGCCCGGGTGGCCGCCCCGGACGTGCCGATGCCGGCCGCCCCGGCGCTGCAGAAGGCCGTGGTGCCCGAGGCGGAACACGTCGCCGAGGCGGTTCGCGGAACGGTCCGCCGGTGACCGGCGTCGCCCCGGCGGCCGGCCTGCTCACCGGCCGGCGGGTGGTCGTCGTCGGCGGTGCCTCCGGCATCGGGCTCGCCACGGTCCGGGCGGCCGCCACGGCCGGCGCGGCCGTCGCGGTGCTCGACGCCGACGCCGACGGCGCCGACGGTGCCGCCGCGCAGGCCCGCGCCGCCGGGGCGACCGCCGTGGCGCATGTCGTGGACGTGACCCGGGAGGCGCAGGTCGCCTCGGTGTTCGACGCGGTCGCCGACGAACTCGGCGGCATCGACGCGGTGCTGCACGTCGCCGGGATCATGGGCGGGCAGGGCACCGACGTCACCGACCTGTCGCTGGAGCTGTGGCAGCGGGTGATCGAGGTCAACCTCACCGGGCCGTTCCTGGTCGCCAAGCACGCCGTACGGCACCTGGCCGACGGCCGCGGAGTGCTCGTCCTGGTCGGTTCCAAGGCGGGCGTGCTGACCGGATCCGGCTCGGTACCCTACGGCGCGAGCAAGGGAGGACTGCACGGCCTGGCACTGACGCTGGCCCGGCACCTCGGTCCACGCGGGATCCGGGTGCACACCCTCTGTCCCGGCGACATCGACACACCGCTGATGCGGCGGTCGCTGGACGAGGCACGGGCCAACGGCACGGACGGTGCCCAGGTCTCCCGGATCGAGGCGGCCCTGGGCCGTCCCGAGGACGTGGCGTCGGTGCTGACGCTGTTGGCGGCACCGGCCAGCGCCGGCATCGCCGGCACCGTCTACACCGGCTGAGCAGCCCGAGGCGACGGCGAGGCGACGACGTGGAGGCGGCAGCGTGATCGGGATCATCGGCCCGGAGGACTCGATCCGGCTCGTGCAGGAGGTGGCGGCCGGGGAGGGCCGCGCGGAGGAGGTGACCACCCGCGCGTACACCGACCCGGAGCAGGCACCTCACCTGGCCCGTGAGCTGGACGACCTCTGCCAGGTGCTGCTGTTCACCGGGCGCATCCCGTACGCCTTCGCCGCGGCGGCCGGTGGGCTGCGTGCCGAGATCGACTACATCCGGCACGCCGGGATCGACCTGTACCGCACGCTGTCCCGGATGCTGCTGGCCGGCGGCGGGCGACTGCCCCGGGTCAGTGTGGACACCATCGAGGCGGACACCGTCCGGGAGACGTACCACGACATCGAACTGACCCCGCCCACCGACATCCTGCCGATCGCCGACTCGTCGGGCCTGCTCTTCTCCGGGCTGGCCGAGATCACCGCCTACCACCGCGAGCGGTACGAGTCCGGCGCCGTCGAGGCGTGCCTGACCTGCCTCGGCGCGGTGCACCGGGAACTGCGCGAGCGCGGGGTGCCGGTCTGGCGCGTCGAGCACACCCGGGCCTCGGTCCGCGACGCGCTGCGCCGGGCCTGGCTCGCCGCCGAGGTACGCCAGTCCCGGGCCACCCAGATCGCGGTGATGATGATCGAGGTGGCCGAGTCGGCGAGCCGCCCGCAGGACCCGTACCAGGCGGAACGGCAGCGCCTGCGGCTGCGCGAGGCACTGCTGGAACACGCCGAGCGGATGCGCGGGCGACTCAACACCATCGACGACCGGACGCTGGTCATCACCACCACCCGGGGCACCGTGGAGAGCGCCATCGCCCGACACCGGGCCGGGCACGCCTCCCTGCTCAGCCTGCGCGGTGTCGACGGGGAACACACCGTCGGCTTCGGCGCCGGCACCACCATCGCCGCCGCCGAGGCCAACGCCCGCCAGGCTCTCGCCCTGGGCCGGGGCGGCGAGACGCACGTCGTCTTCCCGGACGGGGAGATCTATTCCACCCGGGAGAGCGCGGTCAAGCAGCGGCTGCGCGAGACCACCCCCGGCGTGCTGCGGGTCTCCGAGCAACTGCGCCTCGGGCCGCTGTCCACCCGGCGGTTGCTGGAGGCGCTGCACCAGATGGACCCCAACCAGGTGACCGCGCGGGGCCTGGCCGACGCGTACGGGGTGGAGACCCGCTCGGCCCGCCGGCTGCTCAAGTCACTGCGCGCGGCCGGTTTCGCCGAGGAGGTCGGGGTGCACGTCAGCACCGGAGCCGGCCGGCCGCAGAGTGTCTACCGGGTGGCCCTGCAACGCCTGGTCGGGGCGATCGGGGCGAACGAGTGATCTTCGAACCGACCTTCCTGGTCACCGCCACCTTCGCCGCCGACGCGGTCCGCCGACGCGAGCCGCACCGGGCGGCGCACCTGGCCCACGTACGCGGACTGCTCGCCGACGGCACCGCACTGCTCGCCGGGGCCCGCGCCGACCTGAGCGCCTCCGTCCTCGTGCTGCGGGCACCCGACGCGGCGGCCGCCCGCGCCCTTGTCGCACACGATCCGTACTGGCGGCACCGGGTGTGGACGGCTCTCGACGTCGTCGACTACCTGGCCGCCACTCCGCAGTCCCTCGGGAGGTCATGATGTCGTACCGCCAGATTCCCGGCGTCCGGGTGCACGGCGCCGAGCACGCGCCGTTCGCGGCCACCCTGCTGGCCGAGTCGCTGGGGGAGGGGCCGGAGCCGGTACGGTTCGTCCCCGACCCGACGCTGCCCGAGGGCGGCTTCCGGGTCGAGGTGCCGCACACCGGGGAGATCCGCGTCGTCGGCGACCCGTTCGCCGGTCTGGTCTACGCCGTCCGGGACCTGCTGGCCCGGGCCACCCCGGCCGGGCTGCCCGTCGGATCGCACCACAGCGCACCCGGGCTGCCGCTGCGGACGCTGTGGACCTGGGACCACTCCACCAACTGGGACCTGCGCCAGCTCGGCCAGCAGGAGATCGGCGCACTCAACCCGTACGCCAAGGGCGCCGACGCCTTCGGTGCCGACTACCGGCGGCTGGTGGACTTCTGCAGCGCCGAGCGCATCGGCGGGATCGTGGTCTACGGGCTGCTGCGCGACGCCCACGGCGGCGTCGAGGCGGCCCGCGACCTGTGCGAGTACGCCAACGCCCGGGGCGTACGCATCATCGCCGGGGTGGGGATCAACGCCTACGGCGGCATCTACTTCGACGGCCGGCACCGGTACAACCTCGCCACCTGGCTGCGCCAGCGCCCCGATCTCGCGGCCGAACTGCCGAAGAAGGTCGGCTTCGACATCGATGAGTTCGGTGACCTGCACTTCCCGGCCAGCGAGTACATGATGGCCGCCTGCCCGTCGCAGCCGGAGAACCTGGCCTGGCACCGCGACGCCATCGACTGGCTGCTGGACACCCTGCCGGTCGGCGGGATCAACTTCGAGACCGGCGACTACGGCAGCTGCGCCTGCGCGCGGTGCGTCGACCGTACCGGTGGCGAGCGCACCTCCTGGTCGTACGAGGCGATGCGGTCGGTGTACCCGACCCTGCTGGACACCGCCCGCCGACCGGGAAAGGCCGGGGTGCCGTTGCGCCACCTGGTCGAGGTGTACTGGGACAACATCTTCGACCTCGACGCACAGGGGCCGCTGGCCGACCTGCCCGACGACGTGGCGTACCAGTACTGCGTCAACCGGGGCTTCTGGTACGACAACCGGGACCGGCTGACCGCCGAGCACGTGGCGGCACTGCCGCACCGCACCAACGTGCTGCGCACGCACGCGGGGTCGCAGTGGAACCGGCAGCGGCACTCGTGGGTACCGGAGATGTACACCGACATGGCCACCCGGACCGCCGCCGCCGGCATGCGCGGGTTGACCATCTTCGCCGAGGCGTCCGCATACCACCCGACCAACGAGATCAGCTACCTGGCGTACGCCCGGTTCTCCTGGAATCCGGGGCTGACCTGGGCCGACTTCTGGCGTGACGAGGTCGCACCCCGGTTCGGCGGGTCGGCCGAGGCGGAGACGTTCCGCGACGGCGCGGCGCTGCTGGACGACCCGGCGGCCGGGGCGGAGGCGTTGCGCAAGGTGGGCGGCGACGCCCTGTCGATGGTCGCCGCCACCAGCGGTGAGGTGCAGCGTCGCTGGCTGTGGCTGGCCGAGCGGACCGTCCGGCACGCCCACTCGGTCGGCTGAGCCGGACGGTGCGTGGCGGCTTGACAGGCAAGTAGGAGCTTGCCTATAACTGTGTCGGTGGACGCGGAACCGGATCTGTTCAAGGCCCTCGGTGACGCGACGCGGCGCATCATCCTGGACGAGTTGGTCGACCGGGACGGCCAGACCCTGTTCGAGATCTGCGGCCGGTTGACCATGAAGCACGGTCTGACCTCGTCGCGTCAGGCCATCTCGCAACACCTCGCGGTGCTCGAACAGGCCGGGCTGGTGCACGTCCGGCGACAGGGCCGGTACAAGTTCCACCACATCGACACCGGCCCGCTGCGCGCGATCGCCGAGCGGTGGCCCACCGACTGAGAGGAAGCGACCGTGCTTCGCATCAACATCACCAGCGTGTTCGTCGACGACCAGGCGAAGGCGCTCGCCTTCTACACCGAGAAGCTGGGCTTCGTGAAGAAGACCGACGTGCCGGCCGGTGCGGCGCGCTGGCTCACCGTGGTGTCCGCCGCCGACCCGGACGGGGTGGAGCTGCTGCTGGAACCGGACGGCCACCCGGCGGCCCGGCCCTTCAAGGAGGCGCTGGTCGACGACGGTATCCCGTTCACGCAGTTCGCCGTCGAGGACGTCCACGCCGAGGTCGAACGTCTCAAGGGGCTGGGTGTGCGGTTCGTCCAGGAGGCGACCGACCTGGGCCCGGTGGTCACCGCCGTGCTCGACGACACCTGCGGCAACCTGATCCAGATCGCCGCGATGAAGTAGCGCGAACGCGGCGGCTCCGGCCCGGGACAGGTCCCGAGCCGGAGCCGACGCCGCAGTGGGCGGGACTACCGGATCAGCCGAAGTTCACGTCGCTGCACCACATGTACGCCTGGTCGAGGTGGGATGCCTGCCAGATGACGAACACGATGTGGTGTCCAGTGTATCCGGACGTCGAGACGTTGAAGCTGATGTTCTGAGCCGGGGCGTAGCGCCCGGTCTGCGTGATGAAGTCCAGGTTCCCCCAGCCGAGGCTCTGGGTGGCGGGGTTGAACCCGTTCTTGCTGACGTACACCCGGAAGTAGTCGGCGCCGTGGCTCGCCTGGTCGTACAGCTGGACCGTGAAGTTGTTGCTGACGTTGGTCCTCTTCCACGCCCCGGGCTGGTTCAGGCTGTTGTTGCGGGACAGACCGTTGCTGCACAGCTGCCCGTCGGGAGTGCGGGCCTGGAAGTTGCCGCCCAGCCCGTCCCGCAGCGCGCTCATCCAGTTCCACATGGTGTCCGGGTTGGATTGGAACGCCTGCCAGCACATGGGGTCCTGCTGCTGCATGGCCGGGTTCGTGTGGTTGCTGCCCCAGGTTTGCCAGCACTGGTACGCCCGGGACGCCGGGTTGATGATGGTGCCGTGGGCCTGCGCGGCACCGACCCAGGGGATCATCCCGGCCATCATGGCGAGCAGCAGTACGAGCGCCCGAAGCGGCTGGCGGGCAGCGGACCGGACTCGCGAGCCGGACTGGTCGGGCTTGTGTGAACGCACGTTACGTCCTCCGTTCGGCGATCGGATCGACATGGGAGCGCTTCCAAGGCCCAGCATTACACCGATGTTTCCGATTATCAACGATGGTCGATGAATGATCGATGTGGACGGACTGGATGCGGTTGGTCCGAGTCGCCCACAATCGCAGCTCAGCGGGGCTTTCGGGATGGATGGACCGGGCTCGCCGATCGCCCGAAATTAGATTTCCGGAAGTCGATGCGTGCCCGGTTCGTCCTGATTGGCCGGTCGTGACCGGACAGCCTCACCCGGCGTACGCGGCGAGCAGCGACAGCCGCTCGGCGGCGGCACTGCCCGGGGCGGCGGTGTAGGCGATCAGGATCGGCCCGCTGCGCCCCGGCGGCGTGTAGGCGTCCCAGTCCAGGCGCAACTCGCCGACCTGGGGATGCGCGAAGACCTTGCTGCCGTGGACCGACTCGCGGACGTCGTGACGGGCCCAGAGCCGACCGAACTCCTCGCTGCGGATGGTCAACGTGCCGACGATCTCCTGTGCGCGCGGGTGCTCCGGATCGGCGGCCACCGCCGCACGCAGGAAGCCGAGGTAGTCCAGCACCGTCTCGCGCCACCCGGCGCACCGGTCCCGCGCCTCGGCGTGGGTGAACATGTCGATCAGCACGTTGCCCGGGCCGATCCCCGGGTAGAGCGCCGTGGCCATCCTGTTCCAGGCGAGCAGGTCCAGGTGACGACTGATCACCACGGCCGGGGTGTGCAGGCTGTGCAGCAGCCGATGGATGCTCTCCGGGACCGTCTCCCGGGTGCGCCGACGGGGCGTCGGCGGCCGCTGTGCCCGACGCGCGAGGGCGTGCAGGTGGCGGGTCTCCTCGGCGTTGAGGGCGAGGGCACGGGCGATGCCGATCAGCACGTCGTCGGAGGGGCGCACGTCCCGTCCCTGCTCCAGGCGCTGGTAGTAGTCGGTGCTCACGCCGGCGAGCAGAGCCAGCTCCTCGCGGCGCAGGCCCGTGACCCGGCGGCGCGGCCCGGGCGTCAGACCGAGGTCCTCCGGACGGAGCCGGGACCGGCGGTTGCGCAGGAAGTCCGCCAACTCGCGGGTGTAGGCCGTGGTGGTCACCACCCGAGTCTGCCGGGCCGGTGCGACCGCAGGGTAGGTCCCTCGGTCCCAGGTTGGCGAGGTCTCTCCGACGGGCCGCACCACCCCCTAGCGTCGACGGACATGTCGAACTGGACCGAAGCACAGATTCCCGACCAGCAGGGACGCCGAGCGGTGGTGACCGGGGCGAACTCGGGTGTGGGGCGGGTCACCGCCCTGGAACTGGCCCGCCACGGGGCCTCGGTGGTGCTCGCGGTGCGCAACGCCGCGGCCGGTGAGCATACCGCCGCCGACATCCGACGCCGGGTCCCGGGGGCCGACGTCGAGGTGCGGCGGTTGGACCTGGCCTCACTCGACTCCGTCCGCGCCTTCGCCACCGCCCTGACCGGCCCGCTCGACCTGCTGGTCAACAACGCCGGGGTGGCACTGACCGGGCCCCGCCCCGCCCTCACGGCGGACGGATTCGACATGCAGATGGGGACGAACGCGCTCGGCCCGTACGCGCTGACCGGCCTCCTGCTCGACCGGCTGACCGCCGGACGGCAGCCCCGGGTGGTCACCGTCTCGTCGATCGTGCACCGGCGGCGCGGTCTGGACCTGGCCGACCTGAACTCCGAGAAGTCCTACACCGGTCCGACGGCGTACTCCATGTCGAAGTTGGTCGCCACCATTCTCGGCCTGGAGTTGGACCGCCGTCTGCGGGCCGCCGGATCACCGGTGATCAGCGTGCTCGCCCACCCCGGGATGACCTCCACCAATCTCACCCCGCGCGCGCTGGCCGACCGCACCGTGTTCCTCCGCGCCGTCGGGCGGCTCAGCGCGCTGCTGATCAGCCGAGTCGAGGCCGGCGCCAGACCACAGCTCTACGCGGCCACCGCGATCGGCGTACGTGGTGGGCAGTTCTTCGGGCCGCGTGGTCTTCAGGAGATCCGGGGGCCGGTCACCGAGGTGCGGGCCAGCGCACCGGCACAGGACCCGGACAACGGGCGGCGGATCTGGGCGGAGGCCGCCCGACTGACCGGCGTCCGATACCTGTGAGCCGGTCGCGAATGGCGGGTGGTCGCACTTTCGTCGTACCGCGTTGCTTCACGGATCCCACGAAGCACTGACGATTCGGCGACCGATTCCCGCGAAGCTGGACCTCCCATCACGACGGAGGAACTGTCATGCGAAAAGTCGGCCTCATCATCACCGCCGTCATCGTGGTCCTGTGCGGTGGCATCGGATGGACCGTCTATCAGGCGGTCGCGCTGGGCAAGGAGGTGCTCGGCGCCGGCGTCACGCGGGAGCAGTTCGACGCACAGCAGGTGGGAGCAGCGGAATCGGACGTGCGTGCCGCCCTGCCCGAGCCGCTGAGCGGGATGCGCGACAAGGACCTCTATCCCGACGACCCGGGACGGCAGGGCATCCCGACCGGTGCCTCGTGCATTTATCACACCGTTTCGCCGCTGGGCGATACCGGCCCGGAGTTGTGGCGATTCTGCTTCGTCGACGGGGCGCTGGCCGAGAAGCGGGGCATCACCATCCCGGAATGAACGGGGCACTGAGAGTAAGTCGCCGCCCGGGTGTGCACCACCCGGGCGGTTTCTCGTACCGACTGCGGGTCAACGAAAGTGTGAGGGTTGTTTCCGTCGTCCGCCAGACGCCGACCCGGACCGGTTGTCGCGACACTGTGGAGCATGACAGCGATCGTGGCTCTGTGCATCGGTGTGGTCGGCGCGGTGATGCTCGTCGTCGCACAGTTCCTGCGTCGCCGGGCGTCGAGTATGACGGATCGTGGCACGCCGGAACTCGCGGCGCTGCACGCGGAGGTTCGGGACACCCTCGATCGAGCGGGCTGGGTGGCGTCGGTCAAGATCTACCGCAGGCGGACCGGGGTCGGGCTGCTGGAGGCGTACCAGGCGGTCGACCGGATCGCCCACGACGAGACCCGAGGGCGAGGTTCGACCCGATGACCGTGGGCAGTCACACGTGGCGGCGGGTGGACCGGTGGCGGGAGCGAGCCGGCCTGACCGGGGTGTGGCGGTGGGTCTACGAGATCAACCTGGTGCTGCTGGTGACCGTGGTGGCGACGTTCCCGGCGGCCACCGCCGACTGGTACCCGTTGATGCCGTGGCTGGTCGGGGTGACCACGCCGATCCTGATGGTGCTGCGGTTGACCAACCCGCTGCCGGCCTACGTCGCGGCGGCCCTGGTCGGTCTGGGCACCGGTGGGCAGAGCAGCCTGCTGCTGTTGGTGCTGAGCGCGTCGCTCGGCTACCGGGTCGCCCGGTGGTGGCAGGTCGCGGCCGGGCTGTCCCTGGCCTGGGCCTGCTACGTGGGATCCGTCGGCTGGACGGATCCGCTGGACGTGGAACTGGCGGTGGCCTACTCGGCGTTGTTCGTGCTGTGGGCGGCGCTGCCGGCCGGGGTCGCGCGGTTGGTCCGTCGGCGGCGGGTGCTGCTGGCCGCCATGCACCACCGCAACGTGCAACTGCACAGCCAGCAGAGCGAGGTGGCCCGTCAGGCGCAGACGCGGGAACGGGCCCGCATCGCGCGGGACCTGCACGACTCGCTGGGACACAAGCTCACGCTGATCTCGCTGTACGCCGGGATGCTGAGAACCGCCGACGCCGACGGGCGATCCGAGGCCGCCGACCTGGTCCGCCAGACGTCCTCGGCGGCGATGACCGAGCTGCGACAGATCCTGGGCATCCTGGGGCAGGACGACAGCCAGTCCGCGGTACGTCCGCTGACCGGCCTGGACGAGCTGGCCGCGCAGGCACGTGCCTCCGGTGCCGAGGTGGAGATCCTCCGGGAGGGGGAGCCGCGACCGCTGGCGGCGCTGACCGAGCACGCCGCGTACCGGGTGATCCAGGAGGGACTGACCAACGCGCTGCGCCACGCCCAGGGCGGCGCGATCGTGCTGTCGCTGCGGTACGAGCCGGACGCGCTGGTGGCCGGCGTGACCAACACCGTGGGGCAGCGAATGGTGCGGGCCACCTCCGGGCAGGGGCTGCTCGGGCTGACCGAACGCGTCCGGGTCGCGGGCGGCATGCTCTATCACGGGTCGACCCCGGACGGCGGGTTCCGGCTGGCGGCCACGTTGCCGTACCCGGGCGACGAACGCGCCGCACCCACGGCCGAGTACCGGCCGCCGCCCGCCGCCGAACCGGAGGCCGACTTCGCGGCGCTGATGGACCGCGACCGCCGCCGTTCCCGGCTCGTCCTCGCCGCGACCGCGCTGTCCGTCGCCGGTTGCCTGGTGCTCTGCGCGGCCGGGATCTGGGTGATGATGGCGTTCGTCATCGTCGACCGCGACACCTACGACGCGGTCCGGGTCGGCCAGCCGGAGGCCGAGGTACGCGAACGGCTGCCGGATCCCGACGCGGCGGTGACCGGAGCGGCCGGCGGTCGGGACGTACCCGGGGCCGTCTGCCTCGACTACCAGGCGTCTATTCTGGACCGGCACGATTCCGACGGTGGACTCGGCCAGACCCTGTACCGGTTCTGCTTCCGCGACGGGGTGCTCGTCGACAAGCAGACCTTCCAGGAGCAGCCGTCATGACCCCACGACGACGGCGGAGGTCGAGGCGATGACCGCCCCCCTGCGGGTCCTGCTGGCAGACGACGACTCGCTGATCCGTACCGCGATCCAGACCATCCTGCATCCGGCCGCCGACATCGACCTGGTCGCACAGGTAGGTGACGGGCGGGCCGCCGTCGAACAGGCCGTGCGGCAGCGGCCGGACGTGGCGCTGCTGGACATCCAGATGCCGGTCCTCGACGGCCTGGCCGCGCTCCGGGAGATCCGCCACCTGGCGCCCGCCGTCCAGGTGGTGATGCTGACGACCTTCGGTCAGGACGAGTACGTGGCGCAGGCGCTGGCCGCCGGGGCGGCCGGTTTCCTGCTCAAGGAGTCGGCCGCCGAGGAGCTCGCGTACGCGATCCGCGCCGCCGCGACCGGCAACGCCTACCTGTCCCCGAAGATCACCCGTCAGGTGCTCGACCGGCTGCCCGCCGCGACGGTCCGGCCCGAGGAGGACCTGGTCAAGGTGGGCATGCTCAGCAGCCGGGAACGCGAGGTCCTGGTCCTGCTGGCCCAGGGGCTGTCGAACGCCGAGATCAGCCAGCGACTGTTCGTCTCCGAGGGCACCGTCAAGACGCACGTCTACCGGGTGTTCGCCAAGCTCGGCTGTGACAACCGGGTGCAGGCGGCGATGCTGGCACAACGCGCCGGGCTGTTGGAGCCGCCGGCGGACTCACCACGCTGACCGCACGCCCCGCGTTCGGCGTCGACGGAGTCGTCGTCCGGGCTGATCGGCCTTCCTATCAATCAATTACATCACAGTCAAGCGGCGTAAATCACTGTGCCGTTGTCCTTCAGAGAAGTGGCCGTGCGTCACGCCCGACCGCCTGCCCAGTCGTCCCCTGACAAGGCGAAATGCAGGCCGCCAGAATTTCACGGGCTATGTCGGGAAGGTGGACATTTGCGTTAACGGCAGAGAAACCCATCCGGTAGCACCTGTAACATTATTCCGGACGAAACCGTCATTCTTCGCGCCCGTTGGACAGAAAAATCCCCTCATAAAAGGCGAATCGGATGCTTATGTCAAGCTTCTTGACATCCGTTAAACACAGCTTGTAACGTGCGTTGCGCTGGCTGCTGTGCATGAGTCAAGGGCTCGGTAAACCGCTTTGCCCAACGGGGGTAAGAATTGACAGCGGAAGACAGGCATTTCTCTGTTCCGATGCGCTACGACGAATTAGCCAACTGGATCCTCGCGGAAATCGGCCGCCTGGTCGATCGCGATCCCGCCACCATCCGGCAGGATGACCGGTTCTCCAGCTACGGCTTGGACTCGCTGCGGGCGACGCATCTCGTGAAGGCGCTGACCGACCTGCTCGGCCGTGCGGTGCCGGTGACGCTGCTGTTCGCCAGACCGACCGTCCGCAGCCTGGCGACCGGCCTGCTGCAGGGCGCGCTCGACGGCCACCGGGCCACCGGCGCCGAGGCGCCCGCCGCCGCGCCGCCGGCCGCCACGAACGGCCCGATCGCCGTCGTCGGCCTCTCCTGCCGACTGCCGGCCGGTGACGGACCCCCCCAGTTCTGGCGTGCCCTGCTCGACGGGGCGGACGCGGTGCGCCAGGTGCCGCCGGACCGGTGGAACCCCGAGCTGCCGGTCGGTCGGGGGCCGGCCGACTCCGCCACGGCGATCACCGCCCAGGCGGGGTTCCTCCCCGGCCGCATCGACGGCTTCGATCCGCTGTTCTTCGGCATCTCGCCCCGTGAGGCCCAGGAGATGGACCCCCAGCAGCGACTGTTCCTGGAGGTCGCGTGGGAGTCGATGGAGGACGCCGGGCTGACCCACGGGCGACTCGACGGCAGCCGTACCGGCGTCTTCGTCGGCGCGATCTGGCACGACTTCGCCGATCTGGCCCAGCGGGCCGAATCCCGGCTGACCTCGCACTCGGCGACCGGACGCGCCCTCAACATGGTGGCCAACCGGCTGTCGTACGCCCTCGGGCTGCGCGGACCCAGCGTCGTGGTCGACAGCGCCTGCTCCTCGTCGCTGCTCGCCGTGCACCTGGCCTGCCAGAGCATCTGGGCGGGGGAGTCCACGACGGCCGTCGCCGGTGGGGTCAACCTGCTGCTCGACCCCACCTCCATGATGGCGCTGACCCGGTTCGGCGGGCTGTCGCCCGACGGCCGGTGCAAGGCGTTCTCCGCCGACGCGGACGGCTTCGGCCGGGGTGAGGGCGCCGTCGCGCTGGTGCTCAAGCCCCTGCACCTGGCGCTGGCCGACGGCGACGACGTCTACTGCACGATCCGGGGCTCCGCGACCAACAACGACGGCCGCAGCAACGGCCTCACCGCGCCGAACCCCGTCGCGCAGGAGGAGGTGCTGCGCGAGGCCTACCGGCGGGCCGCCGTCGACCCGCGCGACGTGCACTACGTCGAGACGCACGGCACCGGCACCATGCTCGGCGACCCGATCGAGGCCGAAGCCCTGAGCGCGGTGCTCTGCGCCGACCGGCCGCCACAGCAGAGCCTGGTCATCGGCTCGGTCAAGACCAACATCGGGCACCTGGAGGGCGCGGCGGGCGTCGCCGGGCTACTCAAGGCCATCCTGGTGCTGCGGCACCGGGCGATCCCGCCGAACCTGCACTTCGATCGGCCCAACCCGCACATCGCCTTCGACGACCTGCGGCTGCGTGTGCCCACCGAGGTGGAGCCGTGGCCGGCGCGACAGCCGTCGCTGGCCGGTGTCAGCGCCTTCGGCTGGGGCGGCACCAACGTGCACCTCGTGCTGGAGGGCTGGACAGAGCCCGCGCGGATGACGGTGTCGCCCGTCGAGAGAACCCGACCCGAGGGCGTCCGTCCCCGGGTCGTTTTCGTCTGCTCCCCGTACGGTCAGCAGTGGACGGGCATGGGCTGTGGCCTCTACCGGACGGAACCGGTCTTCCGCGCCGTGCTGCGGCGGTGCGACCAGGAGTTCCGGCGGCTGACCGGTGTCTCGCTGGTCGAGGAGATGTTCCGGAACCCGGGCCGCGACGACGCCGAGGACGTGGGCGTCATGCAGCCACTGCTGTTCGCCATCCAGGTCGGCCTGGCCACGTGGCTGGAGGACCGGGGGGTACGGCCGGACGCGGTGGTCGGACACAGCCTCGGCGAGGTGGCCGCCGCGGTCATCGCCGGAATCCTCGACCTCACCTCCGCGGTGCGCCTCATCCACCACTACAGCGACCAGCAGCGGCGGGTGGCCGGCACCGGCGGCGGGATGGCCCTGGTCGAACTCTCCGGCGCCGAGGTGAGCGCCCTGCTCACCGAGCGCGGCCTCACCGCCGTGGTCGCCGCCGAGAACGGACCCCGCTCCACCGCCCTGACCGGTGACCAGGAGACGCTGCGCACGCTCGTCGCCGGTTGGAAGGCCGCCGGGGTGCTCTGCTCTCTGATCCGGGTCGACCTGGCCGCGCACGGGCCGGCGATCGACCTGGTCAGCGACGACCTGCGGGCCGCACTGGCCGGGCTCACCCCCCGCCCCGGACGACTACCGATGATCTCGACGGTGACCGGTCGACCACTCGACTGGCGGGAGGCCGACGCCGACTACTTCGTCCGGAACCTGCGCCAGCCGGTGCTCCTCGCCGCCGCCACCCGGTTCCTCCTCGACGACGGCCACGACCTGTTCCTGGAGATCAGCGCCGCTCCGGTGCTGCTGCCCGCGCTGCGCCAGAGCGTCGAGCAGGCCGGCCGGCCCGCCCAGGTGCTGCCCACCCTGCGCCGCGACGACGACCACGGCCTGGCGGAGACCCTGACCGAGTGCCGCGCCCTCGGCCTCGACGTCCGCCCGCCCGGACGGGACGCCGACGCCACCGCCGAACTGGTCACCCTCTCCGCGCAGAGCCCGCAGGCGCTGCGGGAACTGGCCCGGCACGTCGCCGCCGCGATCGACAGCCCGGCGGCGGACCCACCGTCCATGGCCGACCTCGCCGCCGCCGCGCACCGCCGCTCCGGGCAGTCGCACCGGCTCGCGGTGGTCGCCCACCACCAGCCCGAGCTCTCCGAGCACCTGGGCCGGTACGCCGGCGGTGAGCACGTGGTCGGTCTCTCCGTGAGCGGCCGGGCGGTCGACGCACCGCCGCGTACCGTGTTCGTCTTTCCCGGTCAGGGCTCACAGTGGGTGGGCATGGGCCGAGGTCTGCTGGGCCGCGCGGAGGCGTTCGACGCCGCGATCCGCGCCTGCGACGCCGCCTGCCGCCCGCACCTGGGCCAGTCGGTACGCGACCTGCTCCACGATCCACCGGACGCCACGAGCTTCGGCCCCATCGACGTGGTGCAGCCGCTGCTGTTCTCGGTGCAGGTCGCACTGGCGGCACAGTGGCGTGCCTGGGGAGTGACCCCCGACGCCGTCGTCGGCCACAGCATGGGCGAGGTCGCCGCCGCACACGTCGCCGGCATCCTCAGCCTGGACGACGCCGCGCAGATCATCTGCCGACGCAGCCGCCTGATGCGCAGGCTCAGCGGCCAGGGCGCGATGCTCGCCGTGGAACTGACCGTCGACGAGGCCCGGGAGGCGATCAGCGGGCACGAGGCGGTGGTGTCCATCGGGGTGAACAACAGCCCCCGGTCCACTGTGCTCTCCGGGGACGTGGCAGCCCTCACCCGCATCGCCGCGACGCTGGAAAGCGACGCCGTGTTCTGCCGCTGGGTCAACGTCGACGTCGCCTCGCACAGCCCGCAGATGGACGTCCTCCGCGACGACCTGCTGGCCGCGCTCGACGGGCTCACCCACCACGCCGCCCGTCTACCGCTCTACTCCACGGTGACCGGCACGGTCGTGCACGGCACCGACCTGTCACCCGACTACTGGGTCGACAACCTGCGCGAGCCGGTGCTCTTCGGCGACCAGATCGCCCGACTGCTGGCCGACGGCGCGAGCGTGTTCGTGGAGGCCAGCCCACACCCCATCCTGCTGCCCGCAGTGGAACAGGTGGCCGCCGCCGCAGACGGGACCGTCACCGTCCTGCCCTCGATGCGCCGACACGAACCGGAACGGGACACCCTGCTGGCCACCCTCGGTGCCCTGCACGTGGCCGGTGTCCCGGTCGCGCTCGACCGCGCACTCACCCCCGGCGACCCGCGGGTCAAGCTACCGCCCTATCCCTGGCAGCGGGAGCGGTACTGGCCGGAGGACATGGCCGGCTTCGACGGCGGTGACACTCCGCCGCCCGCAGCAACATCGGCGACGGCGGCGACCACCGTGCTGGCCGACCGCCTGGACTCCCCGATCGTGCCCGGACACCACTATTGGCAGATGCGGTACGACGCCGACACCGCCGCCATCGGGGACCACCGGATCGGCGGTCAGGTCGTCGTCCCGGGCGCGCTCTACGTGGACGTCGCGCTGCGAGCCGCCGCCGAGACCCTGCCCTGCGCCCCGCCGGTCCTGTCCGACCTGGTGTTCAGCCAGGCGCTCGCCATCCCGGACCGGGGCAGCCGCCGGGTGCAGGTCACCCTCGACGCCACCGCCCGCCCGGCACAGCTCCAGGTCTTCGGCGTCACCGACGACGGACCGACGCCTGTCATGCGCGTCCAGCTCACCGCCGCCACCGGCGACCCGCCGCCCCCGATGGACCCGGCCGCCGTGGCGGCCCGCACACCCACCCTGGTCGAGGGGGCCGCCTTCTACGCCGACCTGGCCACCCGGGGAGTGCGCTTCGGCCCCGCCTACCAGGGCATCGTGGAGATCCGCCACAACGACGTCGAGGCGCTGGCCCGCATCGAGTCACCCACCACGGCCGCGCTGCCGGACACCCGCGTGCACCCGGGCGTGCTGGACGCTGCCCTCCAGTCCGCACTCGCACCCCTGCTGGCCAGGGCGGCGGCGGACACCGCCTACCTGAGCACCGGCGCGGAACGCGTGATCGTGCACCAAGCCCCCGGCACCTCGGCGTGGGCGTACGCGGTGCACCGGCCGGTGTCCGACGAGCGGTACCCGGTCGCGGACGTACGGCTGCTCGCCCCGGACGGACGACTGCTGGTCGAGGTGCACGGCCTCGGCCTGGTGCGGACCCGTGGCCTGCCGGTCGACACGTCGCCGGACGACACCGCCCCGGCACCCGCCGCCACCGGCCCGGCCCTGGCCGAGGTCACCGACCCCGAGCAGCGTCGCACGCTGCTGGCCGAAGCGGTGCTGACCCACGTCGCCGAGGTCGTCCGGCTGCCCGAGCACCGGCTCGACGAGGGCACGCCGCTGCGCAGCATGGGCGTCGACTCGGTGATGGCACTGGAACTGCGGCACCGGCTGGAACGCCTCACCGGTCTGCGCCTGTCGGCCACGCTGATCTACAACCACCCGACGATCGACCACATCACCCGGCACCTCGCCGAACGACTCGGCCCACCGGCAGACGCCCGGCAACCGACGGTGACCGGTGCGCCCGAGCCGGAGCCGACGCCCCCGGACCAGCCGCTGGACAGCCTCGAAGCGGAGCTGGCGGCGGAACTCGCCGAGCTCAACCGACGGATGGAGATGATCTGACATGGCCGACGGATCTCGTCCGGGAGACCCGGCCACACCACGACCGCAGGCCACGCTCACCGCGGCACTCTCCGCAGTCCGGCAACTCCGGCAGAAGGTCGACGCACTCGAACGCGCCGCCCGCGAACCCCTCGCGATCGTGGGCATCGGGTGCCGGCTGCCCGGGGGAGTCACCTCCGCGGAGACGTTCTGGCAGGCCCTGATCGACGGGGTCGATGGCATCGTGGAGGTGCCACTCGACCGGTGGCACACTACGGACGCGCCGCCCGGTGCCGTGTTCCGCCAGGGCGGGTTCATCGACGGGGTGGCGGACTTCGACCCGTACTTCTTCGGGATCTCCCCGCGCGAGGCGGCCCGGATGGACCCCCAGCAGCGACTGTTCCTGGAGACCTCCTGGGAGGCGCTGGAGAACGCCGGCCTCACCCGTGACCAGCTCCGGGGCAGCGCCACCGGTGTCTTCGTCGGTGCCAACGCCACCGACTACCTCCAGTTGCAGCTCGCCGACCCGGCCGACGTCGACACGTACACCGTGGTCGGCGGCGTCGGCTGCATCATCGCCAACCGGCTGTCGTACCTGCTGGACCTGCGCGGACCGAGCCTGACCCTGGACACCGCCTGCTCGTCCTCGCTGGTCGCCGTGCACCTGGCCGGTCAGAGCCTGCGGACGCGGGAGTGCGACACCGCAGTGGTCGGCGGCATGAACGTCATCCTCTCGCCCACCCTGACCGAGGCACACGCCCGAGGGCTGCCGCTGGCGCCCGACGGCCGGTGCAAGACCTTCGACGCCCGGGCCGACGGGTACGGCCGAGGCGAAGGCGTCGCCGTGGTGGTGCTCAGGCGGCTCTCCGACGCGGTCGCCGCCGGGGACCAGATCTGGGCGGTGATCGCCGGATCGGCGGTCAACCAGGACGGCCTCACCAACGGCCTCACCGCGCCCAGCGGACACGCCCAACGCGCGGTCATCACCACGGCACTGCGCAACGCCCAGGTCAACGCCGGGCAGGTCACCCTCCTTGAGGCACACGGCACCGGCACCGAACTCGGCGACCCGATCGAGGTCGAGGCGCTCAGCGAGGTCTACGGTGCGGCCATCGACGCGACCGACCGGTGTGCGCTCGGCTCCGCCAAGACCAACCTCGGTCACCTGGAGGCCGGCGCGGGCCTCGTCGGCATGGTCAAGGTCGCGCTGAGCATCCGGCACCGCGCGATCCCGCCGCTGCTGCACCTGGAGAAACTCAACCCCCACCTCGACATCGACGACACCCGGCTGTTCATCCCGCGCACCGCGCAGAGCTGGGAGGTGCCCACCGAGCGCCGCTACGGCGCGGTCAGCTCGTTCGGGGCCGGCGGCACCAACGCCCACGTGGTGCTCGGGCCGGCACCCGAGCAGCCGCGTACCCCGCCCGCCGTGGACGAGCACGACGGCGAGCCCGTCGTGCTGTCGCTCACTGCGGCGGCACCCGAGGCGTTGACCGCGATGGCGCGGGCCTACGTCGCACACCTGCGCAGCCCCGAGGCGTTGGCCCGACCGCTGGCCGACATCGCGTACGCCACCGTGGTCCGCCGGACCCAGCACGACCACCGCCTCACCGTGGTCGCCGCCACCCACGAGGAGGCCGCCCGTCGGCTCACCGAGTGGCTCGACACCGGCGAGGCGTCCGGTGTCAGCCGGGGCCGGGCCCGCAACCGGGCCGGGCGCAGGGTCGTCTTCGTGGTGCCGGGCCAGGGTGGGCAGCGCGCCGGAATGGGCGCGGAGCTGATGCGCCACTGCCCGCACTTCCGCGCCGCCGTGACCGAGTGCGACGAGGCGTTCCGCCGGGTGCTCGGGCGCAGCATCCTCGACGCGGTGCACGGCCTGCCCGAGGGCACCGAGCTGACCGGCATCGACGTCATCCAACCGGCCCTGTTCGCGATGGCGGTCGGTCTGGCCGCCCGCTACCGCGCCGCCGGTGTCGAACCGGACGCCGTGGTCGGGCACAGCATGGGCGAGATCGCCGCCGCGTACCTGGCCGGGGCGTTGAGCCTGGACGACGCGGCCCGCATCGTCTGCCGGCGCAGCGCCTTGTTGCTGCGGATCGCCGGGCAGGGCGAGATGCTGCTGGTGGCCCTGCCCACGGCCGCCGCCCAGGACCTGGTGACCGGGCACGAGGACCTGGTGTCGGTCGCGGTCTGCAACAGCCCGACCTCGACCGTGTTGTCCGGCGACCCGGCGACCCTGGCCCGCATCGCCGACCGGCTGCGGGCCGACAACGTCTTCAGCCGGCCGGTACGCGTCGACGTCGCCTCGCACAGTCCGCAGGTGGACGCCCTCACCGACGACCTGCTCACCGAGTTGGCCGGAATCCGTCCCCGCGCCGGCACCGTACCCGTCTTCTCCACCGTCACCCGCCAGTGGTGCGACGGCTCCGGCTTCGACCCGGACTACTGGGTGCGTAACCTGCGAGCGCCGGTGATGTTCTGGCCGGCGGTCCAGGCCCTGGTCGCCGAGGACCACGGCGTCTTCGTCGAACTCAGTCCACACCCGATCCTCACCGGCGCGGTGGAGGAGGGCTTCGACCGCGCGGACCGCGACGGCCTGGCGCTGGCCTCGCTGCGCCGCGACGAGCCGGAGACGTACGGGCTGGCCACCGTGCTCGGTGCCCTGCACGCCGACGGGCTCTCCGACGCCCTGCGCCGCCGGGCCCCCGACCCGGTGCCGATGGTGCCGCTGCCCGGGTACGCCTGGCAGCACGAGCGGCTCTGGTTCGACCAGACCGACCGTCCGCGCAGCCGGCCCCGCCCGACGGCCACCGCACCGATCACACCGGAGCCGACCGGTCCCGCGCCGGAACCGGCGACCGGGCCGCCCGTGCACGATGCCGACGATCTTCGCCGGCTCGTCCTCGACGTGGTCTGCGAGATCCTGCGGATGGACGCGTCCCGGATCGAGCCGCACGACGGCTTCGTGCAACTCGGCATGGACTCGATGCTCGCCGCCCGGATCCGGGCCCGGCTCGGCGCCGCGCTGGACCGCCGGCTCCCCGCCACCGTCATGTTCGAACACCCGACCGTGGCGGCCCTCACCGCGCACCTGACCGCCCTGGTCGCCGGGACCGGCGACGACGCGCCGCCGGATCTCGACGTACCGCCGCCGGTGGTGGCACCGCACCGGGTGGTGGAACACGTCGAGGAACTGTCCGAGGAGGAACTGCTCGACATGTTGGCCGAGGAACTGAACGCCTCCACCGGCACCGGGGAGATCCGATGACCGGCCCCAGGGACCGCCAGACGATCCTGGTGGAGAGCCTGCGCGAGATCCGTCGTCTGCGCGACGAACTCGACGCGACCCGCGCGGCGGCGACCGAACCCGTCGCCATCGTCGGGATGGCCTGCCGGATGCCCGGCGGCGTCCGCACGCCCGACCAGTTCTGGCACCTGCTCGACCGGGGCGAGGACGCGATCACCGAGATCCCCGAGTCCCGATGGGACGTGGACCGCTACTACGACCCGTCGCCGGAGACGCCCGGCACGATGTACACCCGGCGGGGCGGTTTCCTCGACGACATCGACCAGTTCGACGCCGCCTTCTTCGGCATCTCGCAACGCGAGGCGGCCTGGCTGGACCCGCAGCAACGACTGCTGCTCGAAGTCGGCTGGGAGGCCGTCGAGGACGCCGGTCAGGCCCCCGACGGGCTGGCCGGCTCGGCCACCGGCGTCTGGTTCGGCGTGACCACCTACGACTACTGCCAGCGCCAGATGCGGGAGGTCGACGCGGCGACGCTGGAGGCGTACGCGTTGACGAGCAACGCCTCGACCTTCGCCGCCGGCCGACTGTCGTACTGGCTCGGGCTGACCGGGCCCAGCCTCTCCGTCGACACCGCCTGTTCCTCCTCCCTGGTCGCCGTCCACCTCGCCTGTCAGAGCCTGCGGTCGGGGGAGACCTCGATGGCGCTGGCGGGCGGCGTCAACGTGCTGCTCGCCCCGGAGTGGTCGGTGGTCGCCTCGCGGGCACGGATGCTGGCCCCCGACGGCCGGTGCAAGACCTTCGACGCCGGCGCGGACGGCTACGTGCGCAGCGAGGGCTGCGGAGTGGTGGTGCTCAAACGACTCTCCGACGCGCTCGCCCAGGGCGACCGCGTCCTGGCGGTGATCCGGGGCTCGGCGGTCAACCAGGACGGCCGCAGCGGCGGCATCACCGTACCCAACGGCCACGCCCAGCAGGAGGTGATCCGGTCCGCGTTGCGGGCCGCCTCGGTCCGCCCCGAGGAGGTCGACTACCTGGAGGCACACGGCACCGGGACCCCGCTGGGCGACCCGATCGAGTTACGTGCCGTCGACGCGGTCCTCGGCCGGCGGGACCCGGCCGAGCCCCTGTTAGTGGGCTCCGTGAAGACCAACGTCGGTCACCTCGAACCGGCCGCCGGGATCGCCGGTCTGATCAAGGTCGTGCTCAGCCTGCGCCACCAGCGGATCCCGGCGCACCTGCACCTGCGGACGGTCAACCCGGACATCGGGCTCGACGAGATGGCGTTGGAGATCCCCACCACCGCCCGGGACTGGCCGACCGGCGACCGGCCCCGTATCGCGGGGTTGAGTTCGTTCGGCGCCAGCGGCACCAACGCCCACGTGATCGTGGCCGAGGCGCCACCGGAGCCGGTCACCGTGCCCGACGAGTCCCCCCGGACCGCCCACCTGCTCCCGCTCTCCGCCCGCTCTCCGCAGGCACTCGACGAGCTGGCCGGACGCTACGAGGCGCTGCTTGCCGAGCCGGCCGGTGCCGGCGCGGTAGCGGACGTCTGTCACTCGGCGGCCACCGGCCGCGCCCACCTGCCGTACCGGCTGGCCGCCGTCGGCACCGACGCCGCACACCTGCGCGACCAGCTCCGGGCGGCGCGGGCCGGGAAGACCGCACCCGGCCTGCGCCGCGACCACGCCCGACCGCACGCCACGCCCGGCGTGGTGTTCCTGCTCACCGGCCAGGGTGCCCAGTACCCGGGCATGGCGCACCTGCTCTACCGCACCGAACCGGTGTTCCGGCAGGTCATCGACGAGTGCGCCGAGCTGCTGCGACCGCTGCTGGACACACCGCTGCACACCCTGCTCGCGCCTGCCGCAGCCGCGTCGGCCGACACCGCGCCGCTGCACGACACCCGCAACACCCAACCGGCGCTGTTCGCGGTCGAGTACGCCCTGGCCGCCCTCTGGCGCTCCTGGGGGATCGTGCCGGCGGCGCTGCTCGGGCACAGCGTCGGCGAACTGGTCGCCGCCTGCCTCGCCGGAGTCTTCGACCTGGCCGACGGACTCCGGTTGGCCACCCGACGCGGCGAGCTGATGCACACCACCGCGCCCGGCGCGATGGCGAACGTGTCGGCGCCGCTGTCCCGGCTCGAAGAGGCCCTCGCCCCGTACGCCGGGCGGCTGGCGGTCGCCGCGGTCAACGGCCCCGCCGACGTGGTCGTCTCCGGCGAACCGGCGGCGCTGGCGACCCTGCTCGACACGCTCGCGTCGCAGGGCGTCCGCAGCAAGCGGCTGACCACCACCCGTGGCTTCCACTCGCCGTTGATGGACCCGGTGCTCGCCGAGTTCGAACGCGAGGCCGGCACGCTGACGTACCGCCCGCCACGGATCCCGGTGCTGTCCAACGTCACCGGCACCTACCACACCGCCGACGGGTTCTCGGCCCGCTACCTGCGCGAGCACGTACGCGGCACGGTGCGCTTCGCCGACGGTGCCCGGACCCTGCTCGACGACGGTCACACGGTCTTCCTGGAGGTCGGCCCCGCACCCGTGCTCGCCGCCATGACGCGGCGGATCGACGACACCCCTGCCGGCGATCGACCCCGGCTGTTCCTGCCGTCGCTGCGCAAGGGCCACGACGACTGCCGGACCATCCTGGACAGCCTCGGCGCGCTGCACACCCGAGGCGTGCCGGTGGACTGGGCCGCCCTCGGCCGGGGACGCCGCCGGGTACCGGTGCCGACCAGCGTCTTCCGCCGGGAACGGCACTGGTACCCGACACCGGAACCGGGACGCACCGCACCGACCGGCCGCGCCGGGACGGCGAGCGTCCCGGACACCGGGGCACGGTCGCTGCTCGGGCGTCGGGTTCCGTCCCCGCTGGACGTCGTCCAGTTCGAGTCCCAGCTCGACGCCGCGCGCCACCCCTGCCTCGGCGACTGCGTGATGGACGGCCTGCCGGTGGTGAACATCGGCGTCTACCTCGAATCCGCGCTGGCCGCCGTCCGGCACCTGCACGGGCCGGGCCCGATCGAGGTGACCGACTGCACGGTGACCCAGAGCCTGGTCCTCGAACACGGACGCGCCGTCGACGCCCACCTGCTGGTGGAACCGGACGCCACCGGGCAGCTCGGCTACCGGTACTTCGCCGCCCACCCGGATTCCGACGCGGACCCGACCTGGGTGCTGCACAGCCGGGGCCGCGCCGGCCTGCTGTCGCCGTCGACACCGCAGCCCCCGGTCGACCTCGCCGCACTCCGGGCCGACCTGCCCGGCGAGCTGACCGGAGCCGAGTTCTATCGGCGCATGTGGCAACGCAAGCTCTATCTGGGCCCGTCCGCCCAGTGGGTGGACCATGTCTGGCAGCGCGACGGCGAGGCGGTGGCCCGGATGCGGGCCGCGCGACCCGGCGAGAACGACGACTACCTGCTGCACCCGGGCCTCACCGACGCCATGTTCCAGGCCCTGTTCGCCTGCCTCTCCGCCGATCGACAGGCCGACGCGGCCTACCTGCTCGTCGGCATCGAACGGTTCCGCTTCCTCGGCATGCCCGCGCACGGCGGCGAGTTGTACTGCCACGTTCGGCTGCTGCCCACGGCGGGCCAGACCACGTTGCACGCCGAGGTACGCCTCTACGACGACGCGGGGCGACCGGTCGTCTCCGCCGACGGTGTCCTGCTCAAGCGCGCCGGTCGGGAGAACCTCAGGCGCACCGACGCCCCCGCCCCCCGGGTCGCCGTGACCGCCGCACCGACGGTCGCCGCGTCACCGCCGCCGACCGCTGTGCCCACCGGCCCGCTGGACCGGTCGACCGTCGAGACGTTGGTCGCCGACGCCGTCGCCCGCGCGCTGGGTGCCGCCGACGGCGACGGGCTCGACCGGCACGAACCGGTGCAGAACCTCGGACTCGACTCGCTCATGGCGCTGGAGGTGAAGGAAGGGCTCTCCGCCGCCCTGGGGGTCTCGCTGCCGATGGTGGCGTTCCTGGACGGCAGCAGCATCGTCAGCCTCGCCGAGACGGCCCACACCCGACTCGGCGGTTCCACCTCGCCGGACCGGCCCTCGGCGGCCGAGCGGCCGGAGACCACCACCGTCCGACCGGCCCCGGCCGACCGCTTCGAGCCGTTCCCGCTGACCGACCTGCAACAGGCGTACCTGGTCGGCCGCTCCGACGCGTTCGAGCTCGGCAACACCTCCACGTACTTCTTCCTTGAGGTCGACATCGAGCAGCTCGACGTGGACCGCATCGGGGCGGCACTGCGCCGGATGGTGGACCGCCACGACATGTTGCGGGCGGTGGTCAGCCCCGAGGGTCACCAGCGGGTCCTGCCGCAGGTGCCGCCGTACCAGATCCGGGTGGTCGACCTGCGCGCCGAGAGCGACCGGCGACGCGACGAGCGGCTCGACGAGATCCGGGCCGAGATGAGCACCCAGGTCTTCGACACCACGGTCTGGCCGTTGTTCGACGTCCGGGCGACCCAGGTCGACGCGCAGCGCACCCGGCTGCACTTCGGCTTCGACGCCCTGATCATCGACGCCTGGAGCACGTCGATGCTCTTCCGCGAACTGGCCGCCGCCTATCGGGGCGACGACGCGTCACTGCCGCCGCTGGAGCTGACGTTCCGCGACTACGTGCTGGCCCGCCAGCAGGAGATCGGCGGGCCCCGGCACACCGCGGCGCGGGAGTACTGGATGGGGCGGCTGGAGCACCTGCCCCCGGCACCGGAGCTGCCGCTGGCCACGAGCCCGGCCCAGGTGGACCGGCCGGTCTTCGCGCACCGGTCGGCGCGCCTGGCCCCGGCGGACTGGACGCGGTTCAAGCAGTTCGCCACCGCCCGGGGCGTCACCGCCTCGGCGGCCCTGTGCACCGCGTACGCCCAGGTGCTGGCCGCCTGGAGCAAGTCCAGCCGGTTCACCCTCAACGTGCTCTTCTTCAACCGCGCGCCGGTGCACCCGGACGTCAGCCGGATGCTCGGCAACTTCAGCACCACGTCGCTGCTGGAGGTCGACAGCACACGCACCGACGACTTCGGCACCCGCGCCGTCCGCGTGCAACGGCAGCTCTGGAGCGACCTGGAACACAGCCAGTTCAGCGGTGTGCAGGTGCTGCGCGAGCTGAACGCCGCCGGTGGCGGCTCGGCCCGGGCGACCATGCCCGTGGTCTTCGCCAGCACGGTGAACTTCGCCGCCAAGGACGACGGCGCGGCGGCCACCGGGCTGGCCCAGCACCTGCTCGACCTCGGCGCGGGTGGCCGCGAGGTGGCCAGTTCCATCCGCACCCCCCAGGTGTGGTTGGACCACCAGGTCGTCGAGGACGCCGGTGCGCTGGTCGTCAACTGGGACGTGATCGAGGAACTGTTCCCGGCCGGGATGATCGACGCGATGTTCGACGCGTACGTCGAGACGTTGCGTGACCTGTGCCGCGACGAGTCGACCTGGCGCCGCCCGGCCCCGGTGCTGACCCCGGAGACGGACCTGGCGGTCCGGCGCGCGGTGAACGCCACCGCCGGCCCGGTGCCGACGGGGCTGCTGCACGCCCCGTTCCTGGAAGCGGCGGCCCGATACCCGGACCGGCCGGCGGTGATCACCGCAGACCGGCGTCTGACGTACCGGGAACTCGACCGCCGCTCCGACCGGGTGGCGCAGTGGCTGGCCGACAACGCCGCCGGCCCCGGCAGCCTCGTCGGTGTGGTCATGGAGAAGGGCTGGGAGCAGGTCGTCGCCGTGATCGGCGTCCTCAAGGCGGGCGCCACCTACGTGCCCGTCGACGCCCACGTGCCGCCGGAGCGGCTCCGGCTGCTGCTGGACAGTGCGGCGATCTCGCTGGTGCTCACCCAGTCCTGGGTCGAGGAGCGGACCCGGTGGCCGGAGGACGTGGTCCGCACCACCGTGGACACGCTGCCCGCCGGCCGTACCCGCCGGTCCGCCCGCGCCCGCCAGGCCAGTCCCGACAGCCTCGCGTACGTCATCTTCACCTCCGGGTCGACGGGCCTGCCCAAGGGCGTCATGATCACCCACGCCAGCGCGCGGAACACGATCGACGACGTCAACGAGCGCTTCGGGGTGACCGCCGAGGACCGGGTGCTGGCGCTGTCCGCACTCAACTTCGACCTCTCCGTCTATGACGTGTTCGGTCTCCTGGGCGTCGGCGGCGCCGTCGTCCTGCCGCCGCCCGAGGCGCAACGGGAACCGGAACGGTGGTGGGACCTGGCCACCACGCACCGGGTGACGATCTGGAACAGCGTGCCCGCCCTGGCGGAGATGTTCGCCGAACACGTCCTGACCCGCACCGACGACCGCGCGCTCGCGCTGCGGGTGGTGATGATGAGCGGGGACTGGATCCCGGTGACCCTGCCGGACCGGCTCCGTCAGGTCGCACCGCAGGCCGCCCTCTGGAGCCTGGGCGGGGCGACCGAGGCGGCGATCTGGTCCATCCTGTACCCGATCGACACGGTCGACCCGCGCTGGGCGAGCATCCCGTACGGCCTGCCAATGCGCAACCAGCAGTTCCACGTGCTCAACGACGCGCTGCAACCCTGCCCGATCTGGGTCACCGGGGACCTGTACATCGGCGGTGTCGGCCTGGCGCAGGGTTACCTCAACGACGACGAACGCACCCGGGCCGCCTTCGTCCGCCATCCCCTCACCGGCGAGCGCCTCTATCGCACCGGAGACCTCGGTCGCTATCTGCCGGACGGTCTCATCGAGTTCCTCGGCCGGGAGGACTTCCAGGTCAAGGTGCAGGGCTACCGCATCGAACTGGGGGAGATCGAGACGGCGCTGTCACAGTGCGAGGGGGTGCGCTCCGCCGCCGTCGTCGCGCACGGTGCCCGACGGGGCGCCAAGCGCCTGCACGGCTACGTGGTGCTCGACCCGGATCACGCCGATCCCGACCACGCCGACCCGGGCGAGATCGCGGTCAAGGCGATCGACCAGGCGCTGCGGCGGATGCTGCCGGAGTACATGGTGCCGCAGCACCTGATGGTGCTGGACGAGTTGCCGATGAGCGCCAACGGCAAGATCGACCGGTCGGCGCTGCCGGAGCCGGACAGCGGCGACACCGAGGGCGAGTCGGCCCTGCCCCGTGACGAGGTGGAGCGGCAACTGGCCGACCTCTGGGCCGAGTTCTTCGCGCGGGACCGGGTGGGTGTCACCGAGAACTTCTTCGTCCTCGGCGGCAACTCGCTGCTCGCGGTCCGCCTGATGGCCCAGATCCGGGCCCGTAACGGCCGGGTGCTGCCGCTTGCGGAACTCTTCGCCCGCCCCACGATCCGGCACCTGGCCGACCTGGTCCGTGACACCACCGCGCCGGATCGTCGGGCGGCGCTGGTGCCGATCAGGACCGGCGGGGACGCGGTGCCGCTGTTCTTCGTGCACCCGGTCGGCGGCGACGTGCTCTGCTACTCGGCACTCGCCGACCGGTTGGGCTCCGGGCAGCCGTTCTACGGGTTGCAGGTGCCCGACGTGGAGCCGGCCCCGCAGAGCCTGACCGACCTCGCCGCGCACTACGTGGACGCGGTCCGGCGCGCGTTCCCCGCCGGACCGTACCGCCTCGGCGGCTGGTCGATGGGCGGGATGATCGCGCTGGAGATGGCTCGCCAGATCACCGCCACCGGCGCGGCGGTCGAGGTGGTGCTCGCCGTGGACATCATGGAGCCGCCCCGGCGACGCGAGGAGGCCGTGGACGGGACGGTGCTGCTGTCCTGGCTGGCCCGCGACCTGGCCGGGTTGACCGGTCGGGTGTGGCGACCGGACCCGGCCACCTTCACGCCCGAGGCGGGCCGCTCGGCGCTGGACCTGCTGCACGCCGAGGCCCGCCGTCGCGAGGTGCTGCCGCCCGAGGTGGACCTGGAGACGCTCACCGCCATCGCGGAGCGCTTCACCCGCAACTTCCGGGCGCTGCTCGACCACCAACCGCAGCCCTACTCCGGCCGGGTCCACTTCCTGCGCGCCCGCGACGGCGGAGCCGACGTCGAGACCACCCAGGCGTGGATGGACCTGGTGACCGACGCGGTCCGCGTGGACGTCCCGGGTGACCACTACACCGTGATGCAGCAACCCCACCTCGCCGTACTGGCCGACGAGATCGGCAAGCTCCTGCCCCCGCCTGCGGCGGGCCCGCAGGTTCCCCCACTGACTGAAGGGTGAGTTCGATGTCCCTCAAGTTCGGCGCGTTCATCCCGCCGTTCCACTCCCTCGGCGAGGATCCGACCACCGCGATCTGGCGCGACCTGGACCTCATCGAATGGCTGGACACACTCGGCATCGACGAGGCGTGGGTCGGCGAGCACCATTCCGGCGGCTGGTCGACGATCAGCTCACCGGAGGTGTTCCTGGCTGCCGCCGCCGAGCGGACCCGGCGGATCAAGTTGGGCACCGGCGTGATCAGCCTGCCGTATCACCACCCGCTCACCGCCGCGAACCGCGTGGTGCAGCTCGACCACCAGAGCCGGGGACGGGCCATGTTCGGCGTCGGCGCGGGGGTCTCGCCGGCCGACGCGCACATGATGGGCATCGCCGCCTCCGACCAGCGGCGGATGATGGCCGAGTCACTCGACGCGATCGTCCACCTGCTGACCGACCCCACCCCGCTGACCCGCAAGACCGACTGGTTCGAGCTGCGTGACGCCCGACTGCACCTGAAGCCGTACACCCGGCCGTCCCTGGACGTGGCGGTGGCCAGCGCCGGTTCGGAGCGCGGCATGCGGCTGGCCGGACGCTACGGGCTGTCCGCGCTGACCTTCGCCGGCCGTCCCGGCATGGTGGAGCCGCCGCTGGCGCAGCTGTGGGCGGCGGCCGAGGACGAGGCCGCCACGCACGGCAAGACGATGGACCGGGCCTCGTGGCGCGTCGCCATCTGCGTCCACATCGCCGACACCCGGCAGGAGGCGATGGACCAGGTCCGCGCCGGGATGGGCCACTGGTTCCGGGAGTACGTCCAGGACACCGTCGGCGCCGAGGCGAAGCTGCCGGAGGGGCGCGAACCCGAGGTGGCGATGGAGACCCGCACCGCCATCATCGGTTCGGTGGAGGACGCCGTCGAGGCGATCGCCCGGATGCAGACCGACAGCGGCGGCTTCGGCACCCTGCTGGTGAACACCCAGGACTGGGCCACCAGGGAGCAGACGAAGCACAGCTACGAGCTGCTGGCGCGCTATGTGGCGCCGCACTTCACCGGCGCGCTGGAGAGCCGCAGGGCCTCGCAGCGATGGGTGTCGGACAACCGCGGTGACTTCTCGGCGCAGGCCCGGGAGGCCGCCCGCCGGGCGTCGTCGCCCCGTTGACCGTCCGCGCCGTGCTCCGGGCAGCCGGGCATGGTCAGGCACGAGGGAGGAACGGCCGTGGGATCACCCGTCGGTGCGGTACGACCAGTCCTGGACAGCGTGGCGTTCCGCGACGCGATGTCGCTTCTCGCGGCACCGCTGACCGTGGTGACCACCCGAGACCGCGAGGGGCGACGCTGGGGGTTCACCGCCAGCTCGGTGGTCTCCGCTTCGCTGGCACCGCCGCTGCTGATCGTCGGCATCGGGCACGAGTCGAGCTGCTTCACGGCCATGGTGGACGCCGCCGAGTTCGCGGTGAACCTGCTCGGCGAGGAGCAACAGGCGACCGCCCGCCGGTTCGCGGCCCGGGGTGCCGACCGCTTCGCCGGGTCGGACTGCCGGGACCTCGCCGGCAGCACGCTGCCGTACCTCGGCGACGCGCACGCGGTGTTCCGCTGCACGCTGGCCGACCGCCTCACCGTCGGCGACCACGACCTGTTGGTGGGCCACCTGACCGAGGTTCATGTCTCGGGCCAGGCGCGACCGCTGTTGTGGTACCGCCGTGGCTTCCACGTCCCCGTGCCCGGGCAGCCCGCGGGGGGCTGAGCCCGGCCCGCTGTTTCCCCGGTCAGTCGACGGACCGGGGGACATGAGCACCGACGGTCGCGCCGGTCATCCGCCGACGGGCCGCAGATCGTCCCCATCCCCGACGGTCCGGTGCCAGGAGTACGCGCCGGGTCGCGTCCACACCAAGGACGCGACCCGGCGCTTCTCGTCGTCGGCACGGGCATCCCGGTGCGACTCCTGGTGCGGTGGGCAACGCAGCGGGTCCACGGCCGAGGACGGCCGTGGACCCGGGTGCGGCGCGGAGGAGTGGTCAGCCCACCGGCTTGGCCGCCACGCTCTGCGGCTGGTCCGCCGAGGTGGCCGGCGGCGCCGGGGGCGCGGGCGGCACGGGCGGTGGGGGCACCTGCTTCGGCAGCCAGCGCAGCGAGATCACCGCGGCGCCGAGCACGACGACGATGGCCACGATCATGGCGGCTCGCATGCCGGTGAGGTACGCCTGCATGCCCGCGTCGACCAGGCTGGCCCCTCCGTCGGGCAGCCCGGCGGAGGCGATCGCCCGCAGGGTGCCGCCGATCGAGTCACCGGCCTCGTCACGCAGCCCGGCGGGCAACACGTCGACCGCGTCGCCGAGGGAGCTGCGGTAGACACTGCCCAGCACGCTGCCGATCACGGCGACGCCGAGTGCGCCCGCCACCTGGCGGGCGGTCTGCGTGACCGCCTGCCCGGCACCGGCCTTGGGCAACGGCACCACGGACATCAGGGAGCCGGTGGCCGGCGCCATGATGCAGCCCCAGCCGATGCCGAACAGCAGCTGCGCGACGATGAGCAGCCACACCCCGGTCTGCCGGTCCATCACGGCGGTCAGCACGAAGGAGAGCGCCATCACGACGGCTCCGGCGGCCACCACCGTGCGCGGACCGAACCGGGCCGCCAGCTTGGGCGAGCGCGCGGAGGTGAGCACCGTGCCCACGCCCATCGGCAGCATCAGCAGTCCGGCCTGCATGGGGGAGTAGCCGCGCACCGCCTGGTAGTAGAACTGGATCACGAAGATCGCGCCGATCAGGGCGAAGAAGCACAGGGCGATGGTGGCCGTGCCGGCGGAGAAACGGCTGCTGCGCAGCAGCTTCACGTCGAGCGACGGACTCGCCATCCGGCTCTCGACGAGGACCAGCACGGCGATCAGCGCCAGCCCGGCGACGATCGAGCCCAGCACCGGCAGCGAGAGCCACTCGTTGTCCTCGCCGCCGACCACGATGCCGTAGACCAGCAGGCCGATGGCCACGATCGACAGCACGACGCCGAGCGGGTCGAAGCGCGACGTCATCGGGCTGCGGCTCTCCGGCACCCAGAGGGCGATCAGCACGACGCTGATCAGCACCAGCGGGGCGTTGATCAGGAAGATCGAGCCCCACCAGAAGCTCTCCAGCAGCACGCCGCCCAGGATCGGGCCGACGGCGAAGGCCACACCGGCGGCGGCGGCCCAGGTGGCGATGGCCTTCGGACGCTCCGGCGGCGGGAAGGTGGCCAAGATGACGGCCAGCGTGACGGTGGGGATGACGGCCGCGCCGACACCCATCACGGCCCGCCAGAGGATGAGTGACTCGACGTCGGCGGCGTACGCGGCCAGGGTCGAGGCGATACCGAAGATCAGCAGCCCGGCGACGAGGACCTTCTTGCGACCGAACCGGTCCGCGCAGACCCCGCCGGTGAAGATGAAGGCGGCGAACGTGATCAGGTAGGTGTCCAGCGACCACTGGAGTTCGGCGTTGCTCGCGCCGAGACTGAGCTGGATCGGGTTCAGCGCGACGTTGATGATGGTGATGTCCATGACGACGATCAGTACGATGACCGCCATCAGTGCCGAGATCGCCCGACGTCGGGCCGGGGTCAGCGGGGGTAACGCGGGAGCTTGGGGTTGCATTGCCGTCCTTTGCAGACTGGCATCACCACGCCAGGCCCGGACGTCGAAGGTTCAACCGGAGGGGTGGTAATGCGATCGAACCCATGCGATGTGCGGAGAGGAAGCGCCACCAGCCCGCCCGGGACTGGTGGTGCCTCCGTTCCTCGGCGGAGTCGACGCCCGAAGGCGGGTCACTCCGCCCAGGGCAGCGGCACCTTGTTGTCGCTGTTCGGCAGCATGGCCTTGCCGCCCACCTTCATGGCGACCAGCGCCTGGGCCGGGCCACCGACGGTCTTGAGCTGACGCATGACACCGCCCGGAAGGACGAGCGCCTGGCCGGCCTTGACGAGCTTGGTCTCGTCGCCCACGGTGACCTCGAAGGTGCCGGAGATCGGCATCCACACCTGCTCGGCGTCGATGCCGTGCATCGGCGTGGCAGCGTCCTCGCCCAACTCGACCCGCCAGGTGCTCACCTCCGCGCTGCCCTGGCTCGGGCCGGCGAGGCCGAACATCTGGCCGGCGGGGGTGGTGGTCGTACGGGCTTCCGTCTCACTGACGACATTCATCGGCGGCCTCCGAGTAAATTAGCTTTACTTGCGTAACGTTAGTAAAGTCCTGCTTGCAGGCTGTGTCAAGCTGTTTTGCATGACTGACCCCGACCCGCTCGAGCGAACTCCGCTGACCTTCCTGTTGGGCATGTCGTTCCAACTCGTCCTCACCGAGTTCGTCACCACACTCGACGCGATCGGCTACGACGACCTCCGCCCCATCCACGGATTCGTCTTCCAGTTGTTGCAGGGGCCGGGTGCCACGAGCACCGAGTTGGCCGGGCAACTCGGTGTGACCAAGCAGGCGGCCGGGCAGATCGTCGACTACCTCGAAGGTGCCGGTTACGTCGAGCGCCGCCCGTACCCGTCGGGTGGTCGTCGCAAGCTCGTCGTCCTCACCGACAAGGGCCGCGAGCACATGCGTACCGCGGGGCGCACCCTGACCGAGATCGAGTCCCGGCTGGCCGTCAGCCTGGACGACGAGGGGCTGACCGCGCTGCGTCAGGAACTCGCCCGGGTGATCCGCAGCATCGCCGGTGACGACGTCCCGCCGCTGCGGCCCGTCTGGTAGCCGTCGGCGGCCGATTCGTAGTCACCCGGATGAATCGCCGGGCGCGTGCCCCACAACCTTCCGACCGGGCGGTAGGATGACGGGACATTGACGGGGTACCGAAGGCGGAGGCCACAGATGGCTCGTGCGACGTCCGACCGGCCGGCGACGACCCGACGTCGGCAGCGTTGGCCCGACGGCTACGACCCGGAGAACACCCGTCGATCCCTGATCACGAGCGCCCTCGAACTGTTCGAGCGCCGGGGCTTCGACCGCACGTCGGTGCAGGAGATCGCCGACCAGGCGCGGCTCACCAAGGGCGCTTTCTATCACCACTTCGAGAGCAAGGACGACCTGCTGCGGCACATCCAGGAGGAGTACCTGGAGGCGCAGCTCGCCGCGATCGAGCGGATCGAGAGCGGCAGCGACGACCCGAAGGTGCGGGTCGCGGAGCTGATCCGGCTCAGCCTGACCAGCGTGGCCGAGTACCGCGCCCACGTCACCATCTTCTACCAGGAGCGGCGCTACCTCACCGGTGACCTGTTCGCCGAGGTGACCCGCAAGCGCGACCGGTTGGAATCGGCCTTCGCCGGGATGATCCAGGACGGCGTCGCACGCGGTGTGTTCCGCGCCGACGTCGACTCCCGGATCGTCACCTTCGGGCTCGTCGGGATGTGCGCCTGGGCCTACCAGTGGCTCAACGTCGGCGGCCCGCTCAGCGTCGACGACGTGGCGCGCCAGTTCAGCGCGATGGTGCTGGACGGGCTGGTCTGAGCCGACCCGGCCCGGAGCCGCCGAGCGGCTACCGGGCCGTCACGATTCAGCTGTTGAGCAGTTGGCGGGCCATCACGATGCGCTGGACCTGGTTGGTGCCCTCGTAGATCTGGGTGATCTTGGCGTCGCGCATCATCCGCTCGACCGGGTAGTCCCGGGTGTAGCCGTACCCGCCGAGCAACTGCACCGCGTCGGTGGTGATCTC
>NZ_JBSFSO010000059.1:0-36415 GCF_053589795.1 Micromonospora sp. NPDC003241
ACCTCCATCGGGATACCTCATCCCACGGATCTACCCCAGCCCCAAGCCGTCACACAGACCACATCGGACGAACCTGACCATTCAAGATCTGTAGCCGAGGAGAAGCGCATCCTGACTTGACCGGCTTGGGGCAAGGGACGAGGCTGTTTCTCGTCGAGGTGGCGTAAGCGCTATCTCGGCTGCCCAGTCGGATACCGCCCGGTGCTGGGATTGCGCACTTTTCGTAGTTTCAAGGGTATACGACGGTCGGATCCGGTTTCAGTCGGGGTGCACAGGGCGCCGATAGACGATAATGGTCACGATGCGCCACTGGCGGAGCCGGCCTCAAGGTTGTCTTCGGCGAAGCAGATCACGGCGCTCGTCCGCGTCCGAAGAGCGCTTCGGTGGCAGGTCTACGAGATCACTGAGGACCACTGGGTCGCCGGCGGCACCTACGGTTTCGGCTCCGCCTGAAACCTGACCTCGTGTTTCCCCGGTTGAACTTTGACCCCTTCCGGATGCAAAGGAACATTAACACCAGCGAGGGTGTTGTCGAAGTTCGCCCGGACAGAGGGGTCTTGAGCGGCGTTGACAGCCAGGCGCTTCGCGTCGCCGGTATGTTTAGACGCATGAGCACCTACCTGGTGCAATCGGCGTAGATGATCTTAGTGCTCCAGGTCAGGAAGTCTGCTCCCCGCGTACGCGGGGGTGATCCCCTGCGACCCCCGGATCCGTAGTCCGGTGCGCTCTGCTCCCCGCGTACGCGGGGGTGATCCGACGGCGTGTCTCGTCGGGACGGCGTTGACCCTCTGCTCCCCGCGCACGTACGCGGGTGAGCCCAAGCCCATGCTGGGTCCGATGACCGGCTTCCTGCGCACGCGGAGGTTATTCCTGCGCGTGCTGGCGTAGGCCGCGTGACGGTGTTCGGACGCTTACGTCGGCGGGGGAGGGCTCGCGTTGGCGCCTTCAGCGGCTAGCTCGCACAGAGCGTGTTGGTCGCACCGATGCGGGGCGAGGCGGGTTCATTGCTGGTCAGAGTGGCTACGGGGGAAGCTGATTTGACCAGCAATGGCAGAAGGTCCGTGCCGCCGTGGTTACTGGCAACGGGTCAGGGGTGTTCGGAGCCTGGGTTCGGTGGGTGTTGGGTCTGTCCCGAGCGGGCGGCTTCTTCGACGCGTAGGAGGTTGTCGATGATTTCGGCCAGTCCCGCGCGTGAGGCGGGGGAGAGTCGGGTTATGGAGCGGGTCATGACCCGTACGTCGCGGCTCTGTTCGCTGACGTCGTCTTGGTCGCCGAGGAGGTATCCGGCGGGTACGCCGAAGAACTTCGCGAGGGCCTGGAGGGTCTTGGCCTTCGGGTTGGGGTTTGGTGAGCGGAGAAGGCTCTTGATGCCTTCGGCGGTGATGCGGTCGCCTGCGGCGGTGAGGGCTTTGGCTACCTCGGTTTCGGTGTAGGGGCCTCGTCCTTCGGGCGCGTTGTTGAAGAGTTCGCGCAGCCTGGTGTGGAGCAGGTTGGGGCTGGCTGTCGCGGGTGGAGTGTCGTGTGGTGACGTCATGGCATCCCCCAAGTGCAACTACAGTTGGCTAGGTATCGATCTGTAGTTGACGCCTGTCGCTGAGTCGTGCTTAGCTCTCCGTGTTCCAGCAACTGCGGTTGCGAGTGACCGTAACTGCGGTTGGTTGGAGCGTAGCGGATCGGGCTGTCGCTATCCAGATGGGCGCTGATCTGCTGCGGCAGCGGTCGCCGGGCTGGGGTGCCGCTACCGCGAGGGCCTGCTTGTGATGCACGGCGAACAGGTCGTGACAGTGACGGGGGACTGACCGGGTCGACGGGATGTCGGCGCGGTGGGTGCTGTGCGACTCGCTTCGGGGAGGCGACATGCTGATCGCATCGGCTGGCGGGCCCGGCCGCCTCGCGGATCGGGGACTGCCGACAGCGGCGTTCCGGGTCCGCGAGGCGGGACATCCGCGACTGGCCGACTTTGCCCTTGTGCGGGCGCCGTCTGCCATCGAGGAGCGGCCGGTGCCGCTACCGACTCAAGGTGTCCGGTGGAAGGGGCACCGGTCGGAGGCGCCTCAGATTCCTCGTGAGTTCGGAACTGGTTCCACGGTGGAGTCCCTGTGGTTGCGTGCCGCCGGGCTGCGGCCGGGCTGTCCGCTGGTCAGTGTGTCGTCCGCTGATGGTGGGGTGGGGCGCTCGTCGTTGGCTGTCGCGCTGGGGGGTGTCCTGGCGTTGGCGGTTCCGGGTCCGGTGATCGGGGTCGACGCGAATCTGCGCGCCTGGGGTGGCTTGGAGCATCGGGTGGCCCGGCGTAGCGCGGCGACGGTCTGGGATGCCGTGTGTGCTGGTGATGCGCTGGCCAGGCCGCCGGTGGTGGAACGCCTGACGCAGCTCGGGCCCACGGGTCTGCGGGTGCTGGTGGGTGAGAGCGCGATGTCGACGCAGCGGCGTCCGCCGTCGTGGCCGGAGTTGTTCGGTGTCATCGGGCACCTGCGGTCGGTCTATTCGCTGGCGGTGCTCGATCTTGCGCCGGCGGCGGTGGCGCCGGTGTGGCGGGCGTTGGCGTGGGCCACGGTGCCGGTGGTGGTGAGTAGGGCGACGGTGGATTCGTTGCAGCACACGATGCGGCTGCTGGCCCACATGAAGGCGGTGGGTCTGCACGAGACCGTGGATCGGACGGTGGTGGTCGTGATGGCGACGGCGCCGTCGGTGGCACGTGAGGTGCGTGCGGTGCAGCAGTTGGCGGCGAAGGCGGCGGCGTACCTGGTGCGCGTGCCGTTCGACCCGGTGTTGGCCCGGCCGCAGGCGCTGGATCCCCGGTCGATGAGTAAGGCGACGCGGTCGGCGTTGGTCGAGGCAGCGGCGGCGGTCGTGGACCGCTGCCCCGTCGACCTCGCTGAGCAGGGCGCCACCGACGAGACGGCAACCGACGGGGGGAGCAAGCCGTGATCCTGCAATGGATGGCAGCGGTGCTGACGGTGCGGGCGCTGGCGGTGATGGGCGTTCTGGCTGCGCCGGACCCGACTCCCGCGCCGAGCGGTGGGGGATTCGACTTCGACCGTATCCGTCCCGATCCTGGCGCGGTTCCGCGTGCAGACCTGTTCTACACGCTGGTCAACGCGTCCCTGTTCCTTGGTGTGGTGGCTGCGGTAGCGGGTCTCGCCGCCGGTGCGATCGCGTTCGGGGTGGGGCCGATCTTCGGCGCGCACATCATCTCTGACCGGGGCAAGTCGATGATGTGGAAGGCCGGGCTCGTCGCGATTGTGATCGGTTCGGTCACGAGCATCATCAGCTTCCTTCTCCTCGAAATCTGACCGGGGGTGGCTGGTATGCGTGAGGTGCCGTTCAAGTCCACTGCTGCCCGTCGCGGGCGACGTCTGGTGCTGCCGATTGCGGCCGTGGCCGTGGTGGCGTTCGCCGTCGGATGGATCAGCGCACCCTCGGTCCCGCAGCAGTCACCGCCGCGGGGTGTGCGGGTCTCCGGCGGGGTGCCGGTCGGCTTTGCCGGTACGGCACGAGGTGGTGGTGACGCCGCTGCGGCGTACGTGGTGAGCCTGTCGGTGGCCGTCACTCAGTCGGATGCCGCCCGCCGGTCGGTGATCGGGAACGTGATGGCGGACGGTGTCTCGGGTGTGGAGTTGGTCGGCGAGGCGCCGACACCGGCGACCGGGGTGACCATCGTCCAGACGGTGGTCGCCCGTGTCTGGGTGCCGAACGAGGATCTGGACGCGGTCCTTCCGGACGGGGCTGAGGTGGATGTGCGCCTGCTGGTGTGCGCGCTCAGCGGCGCCGCGATCGGTGGAGGTGCCGTCGATCCGGCGGGCGGGTTGGCGGGCGGCTGGTATCTCCAGGAACTGCGGCTGCGGTGGGGCGGCGGCCGGTGGTGGATCGTAGCGGTGCAGCGGCCGGTGCCGGTACCGCCGCCGGACCTGCGCGGGACACAACGCGACGGCGGGCCTCGTGACATGCGTCCCTTGGCCGACGTGCTGAGCCCTCGGTCGTGGGTGCCGGGGACGGTGTGAGCATCATGCCGCGGCTCAGTCAGGTGCTCGTCGCGATCGTCCTTGTGGCCGGCGGCGTGGTCGTGCCGGATAGTGCCGCTGCGGCGCCGACTACTCAGCCCTCCTCGTCGCCGGAGTGGTGCCCGACTCCGTCGGTGGAGCGGCCTGTGGCAGGGGAGGAGGTGTTTCCCCAGGTCAATTGGTGCCTGCCGTGGGTGCGGTGGCAGGACGGGACCGGCTGGCTGACCGAGTGCAGCAAGGCGGTCAGCGCGGTCGATCAGGAGCACTGCGATGCGGTGTCGCTGACGGTGCAGTCTCCACCGCCGGACGGTGTGCTCTCGGTGCTCGATGACCGACTGCCACCGGACGGCGGCCGGCCGGTGCGGTGCGAACGGTTCGCAGACCGTGCCGGTGAGGATCCGGCGAATGCCGGCCGGTGGTCGGCGAAGCAGTCCCGCTGTGAGGTGCTGCGTGAGGTGATCGCTGCCTCGTCGTCGCTACGCGCCAGCGTCTGCTCGACGTTCGATGTGGCGTGTCAGGTGGCTGAGCAGGCGAGGGATGTCGCGCGGACGGGGTTTGAGGGCTTGGCCGACATCGCGGTGGCGGGTTTCGCGTGGGCGTTGGGCAAGCTCGCGACGCTGGTGTTCGAGGAGACCAGCGTGGTGGCCGACGAGCCGTTCTACGGCGTCTACAACGACGTCTCCGGCGTGTTGATCATCGTTGTGCTGCTGTTCTTCGTGTTCTCGACCGCCATCAACGGGCTGAGGCTCAACGGTCCTGGGCCGTTGTCGTCGCTGGGGGGCCTGGTGCGCGCGATGTTCGGGATCGCGTTCGCCGGTGGGATCGCGTTTCTGCTGATGGCGGCGTGGGATGAGGCCACGGTGGCGTTGATTCGCCGTAACGAGGAGCGCGACTGGCAGCCGAGCATGTGGGTGGAGGCACTTAACGTCCTTACCGGGGACACCGGGACGGTGCTGTTCGCGTTTCTGGTGTCGATCGTGGGTGTGGTCGGCCTGGTGCTGGTGTTCCTCATGCTGCTGTTCCGGTCGCTGCTGGCCGCTGGCGCGGCCGTGGTCGGGGCGATGGCGATGACCGGTCAGGTGATGCAGGAGACCCGGGGCTGGGGACGGAAGTGGTTCTGGACCTGCAACGCGCTGGCGTCGTCGAAGTTCTTCATCGCCGCGTTCTGGATCTACGGCACCCGCTCCGCGTACGAGGCTGATCACGTCGTCAACGCGCTGCGGGGGCTGTTCATCATCGTGTTGATGGTGATTGCGCCGTGGATTCTGCTGCGGCTGATGAGCATGTGGGACGGCTATCTCGCTGACATCGACGCCCGAGGGTTCGCGATGTCCGCCGCCACTGCGGTGGGGCTTGACGCTGCCGCGCAGAAGCTGACCAACCCTGCCGGTGGTGGAGACGACGCGGCGACGGTGATGCGTGGCAACGCCGACAGCATCCCCACGATGCCGGGCGGCCAGGGGACAGGACACGGCGCTGCCCGTTCCGAGGCGGTGCAGGCGCTGGATGGGCAGGACGCCAAGGCCGGCGTCGGTGACACCGCGAAGGACCCGCAGGACCCGCACAACCCGGGCGGTGGTGAGAGTGGCGGGGAGAACGCGCAGGAAGCCGACGGCGTCGAGCGCGACTCCCGTACCGCACAGGGCGATGTCGCGCGGGGGCAGCTCACCGTGCCTGGTGATGTGACCGGTCAGCAGGGTGCCCTGCCCGTGGTGCCCGGCGGTGGCGATGGCGGGCAGACCGGATCGCCGCGCAGCGGCGCACCTTCCGGCGCTTCGTCCACCGGAGCAGGGCAGGACAGTCCCGGCCCGGTACCGGCCGGGGGGTCGGCGCCTGCTGGTCCTGCGGTGGGCGGCGGAGCGGCTGGTGGGGCGGCGGCTGGTGCGGCGGAGATTCCGATCGTGCCGCTTTAGGCGAGAGGACACGGGGGATGCAGTTCCACTTTCCGCCGCGCTCGACGCGCGGCTCGGTGCTCGGGTTCACGTGGGGTCAGATCGGCACCGTCGTCGCCGGGGTGATCAGTCTCGTGGTGGCGGCGCACCTGTATGCCGCCGGCCGTGCGGGTGCTGCTGTCGGGATGCTGCTGGTGGCAGTTCTGCTGGTCACGCTCGGGCTGTTGCGGCTGCGGGGGCGGCGGGTCACGGAGTGGCTGCCGATCATCGTCGGTGCGACGGTGCAGCGGTCTGCCCGGCAGGACCGCTACCGGGGTGGTCCGTTCGCTGACAGCCCGGGTGCGCATCACTTGCATCTGCCTGGTCCGGCTGCGGGGTATCGGTGGCTGCCCGCGGTCGCTGTCGATGGGCTGACCGAGATCGGACTGCTGCACCACCGGCGGGAACGCACGGTCACGGCGGCTCTGTCGTGTGCGGGCAGCAACCTGGTGTTGGCGGACACGTCGGTGCAGCAGCAGCGGTTGACCGGATGGGCTGATGTGCTCAACCTGCTCGGCACGGAGTACGCCGACGCCGGTCTGGTCCGCTGGTCGCTGATGGCGCGGGCGGTGCCGGACACCGCCACGTCGGCGCAGCGGTACCTCGCGCAGCAGGCCGTAGCAGTGGACACGTCGGCGTACCGGTCGTTGGCGGAGCTGACCGCCGCTGCGGCGCCGTCCACCCAGCGGCACGAGGTGTACCTGGTGGTGGTCTTCGACGTCCGCAAACTGTCGGCAGAGATCAGCGATGCCGGGGGCAGTGATGCCGCCGTCGCCACGGTGGTGCTGGACAAGCTCGTCGGGATCGAGGCGGCGGTGCGCGAGGCGGGCATCGACACGGCCGGTTGGTTGAGCCCACGGGCGTACACGTCGGTCCTGCGGACCCAGGTCGATCCGCAGGACGATCCATTCGTCGACATGCGCGCCGGGCCGGAGCCGGTGCTTGCTCCGCACACGGCGGGTCCGGTGGCCGCCGAGACGGTGGGCTGGTCGGTCTATCGGCACGACTCCGGGGTGTCGCAGACGCTGTGGGTGTATGACATGCCCCGGCAACCCGTTTCGACGACCTGGATGACGGCGCTGGTCACGCGTACGGCTGGCCGGCGCACGGTGACGCTTGTCGCCGAGCCGGTGCCGGCGCAGCTCGCCGCGCTGGCGACGCGCCGGGACAAGGTGGCCCGTGCCGGGGACGCGCTGACGAAGCAGCGGATGCGGCTGGTGCGGACCGCCCGTGAGGATGAGGAAGCTCGTGCGGTCGAGCAGATCGACCGGGAACAGGCGGCCGGGCACGTGCGCTACCGGTACGCGATCCTCGTGACCGTCACCGCCAGCGGTGAGGAGCAGCTGCGCCACGACGTGCGGACGATCCGGCGGGTGCTGGGGCGTACGGGCTGCCAGGCGGTCGTGCTCTACGGCGAACAGGACCAGGGCTTCGTGGCAGGGGCGTTGCCGCTGGCGCGTGGGCTCAAACCCTTGCGGGGGTGGTTCGCGTGAGCCGGGTGCGGCGGGAAGGGGCGTGGCCGCAGCGCGTGGCCGAGGCTGCTGATCGGCGGGATCTGGCGGCGGCGCAGGCCACCTTGACGCGGGAGCAGCGGCACCTGGCGCGGCTGTCGGATCGGCTGCTCGGCCCACCCGTCGTTGACCGGCGGGGCGCGTTCGGTCGGGCGGCGGGGCGGGTGTACTGGCGGATGGCGCTGCCGCCGCTGGTCACGACCAGCGCGCAGTTGTGCTCGGTGTATCCGTTCGTTGCGGACCCGGGGTTGGGCGTCGACGGTCCGCTGATCGGGCAGGAGGTGTACTCCCGCTCCGCGTTCGTGTTCTCCATCCACGAGCTGTACCGGGCGGGGGTGCTGAGCGCTCCGAACGCCGTGGTGACGGGGGAGATCGGCAGCGGGAAGTCGTCACTGCTCAAGACCATCGCGTTTCGGGGTGTCGTCTTCGGCACGCGCTACTACATCACCGACGTCAAGGGCGAGTACGACGGTCTGGCCGCCGCCACCGGTATCCGCCCGATCCGGGTCGGCCCGGGCACGGGGGTGGTGATGAACCCGCTGGCCGGGATCCGGCGTCTGCCCGGGCAGAGCGAGGCGCAGTGGTTGCAGGTGCAGCGGACCCGTCGGCTGCTGCTCCTGGAAGGGCTGCTGGAGATTCAGCTGGGTGGGCCGCTGAGTGAGGCGGAACGCTCCCTGGTCGAGTACGCCCTCGACGCGGTGACCCGCAACGGCGACGGCACCAGCCCCGACCGGATGGCCGTGCCGAACCTGTCGCGGGTGCTGACCGCGATGGGCGACCCCGGCCTGTGGGCGTATCGGCTGGCCGCTGTGCACTACCCGGTCGAGCAGTTCATCGTGGACAGCCGCCGGGTGCGGCTGGCGTTGGAGCGGTTGATCACTGGCGCGCTCGGGGGGATCTTCGACGCGCCGGACGCGCCGGGCCTGTCGGTGGACTTCGACCAGCCGGGCGCGATCCTCGACCTGCGGGCGGTGCGGACGTCGGACGCGATGACGGCGATGGCGATGACCTGCGCCCAGTCGTGGCTGGAGGCGGAGCTGACGCGCCCGGACGCGCCGCCGCGAGTGTGCCTGTACGACGAGTTCGCCCTGATCGCCCGGCATCTGGGGCTGATCCGACGGATGCGGGAGCAGCTGAAACTGGCCCGCGCGCTCGGCACGGCGAACATTCTGGCGTTTCACCGTTTCACGGACCTTGCCGCCAGCGGCAGCGCCGATTCCGAGCAGGTCCGCATTGCGCGGGGGCTGATCGAGGACACCGGTGTGCGGGTGTCCTACCGGCAGGCCGCCGGATCGCTGGAGGCGGCCCGAGAGTTCCTGGGCACCACTGATGTCGAAACCGATCTGCTGTCGCACCTGCGGCGCGGTATCGGCCTGTGGAAGATCGGGCTGCGGTCCTACGTCGTCAAACACCAGATCTCCACCATCGAGCGGGACATGGTGGACACCGACGCCCGGATGCGCCAGACGCCGCCGTTCATGGACCAGGCCGCGTCGCCGGTAGAGCCGGTCGCTGCCGGGGTGGAGGTGCGGTGATGGTCCGGTCGATCATGTCCCCGGGGCATCGCCTGCCCCGACGCGGCATTGCCCGCGCCGACATCACCGCCCGGCTGACGTTGCTCGGCCTGGCCGGGCTGCTGGTGGTGCTGTACACGGGCACACTGTGGCTCGCGGGGCAGGTCGGTGGGCTGATCGTGCACCGGCAGTGGCCCGACAGCGGTCCCGGCGACGCGCCACGCATCGCCCTGCGACTGGTGACGAACCTGGGCGACCCGGCGGCGGCGTGGCCGCAGGCTGCGCGCGACGTCCTGCCGCCGACCCCGGTGCTGTACGGGCTGTGGCTGATGCTGATGTGCGGTGCCCTCGCCGGCATCGGTGTGCCCGCGCTGCGGATCGCCCGTCGCCGGGTACATCGGCGAGGCTTCGCCGGCCGCCGGGACCTGGACCAGGTAGTGACCGCCGGGGCGGTGCTGCGGCGGGTCGACGTGCTGCGGCCGGGCCTGACCATCCTGCCCATCGACAGCCCGCAGACGGTGGCGGCCAAGAAGAGGCGCCGGGCCGATCCGCTGGAAGTGGGGCGGTTCCTCGGCCGGCACGCGCTCACCGACGAACCGCTGTACCTGGCCAACGAGTACACCGAACTGCTCGCCGGGGCGGCCCGGTTCGCCAACAAGACGTCCCGGTACATGATCCCGCGTGTCGCGGACGCCCGCGGCGCGGTCATCTCCACCTCGACCCGGCTGGACGTCGCCGCCGTCACCTACGACCTGCGCGCCGAGGTCGGCCCCACCTGGATCTTCGAGCCGCAGGGACAGGTGCCCGGCGTACCGCGGCTGCGGTGGTCACCGATCGAGGGCGCCGACGACCAGGACGTCGCCGCCCTGCGGGCCAAGGGCTTCGCCGCCGGTGCCGGCCTCAAGGGCAACGTCGAGAACGGGCAGTATTTCCAGGACCAGGCGGCGTCGATCATCCGCGGGCTGCTTCATGCCGCCGCTCTCGACGAGCGCGCGACGATGATCGACGTCGCGAGCTGGGCGGCGAATCCGGTCGATCCGCGTCCGGAGCGGATCCTGCGCCACCACGGGCAGACGGTGTGGGCCGACCGGCTCGCCTTCCACCGCGAATCGACCGGGCGTAGCCGCGACGCCATCCAGTCCGTGGTGTTCGGCGCACTCGACCCGTTCAGCAACCCGCGGATCCTGCACGCCTGCTCCCCACCGCGCGGCCAGCAGTTCCAGGCGGAGCAGTGGCTCGCGGAGGCCGGCACCCTCTACCTCGTCGGCACCCGCAGCGGTCAGTCGCTGATCGCGCCGCTGTTCGCGGCCATCGCCGAAGACATCATCTACCGCGCCCTGCAGACGTCGTTCACCGCGCCCGGCGGCCGGATCGAGCCGTGCCTGTACCTGGTGGGAGACGAGATCACCAACATCGCGCCGCTGCCGTCGCTGCCCGCGTTGGCGTCGGAAGGCGGCGGCTCGGGGATTGCGGTGTCGATCGCCTGCCAGAACACCCACCAGTTGGAGGAGCGGTGGGGACGCGACGGTGGTCAGGCGCTGCGCGACGGCGCGAACGCCCGGTTCGTCATGGGCGGCACCCAGGACGTGTCCGCCCTTAAGGACGCCCAGTCGCTGCTGGGGCAGGTGCAGGAGCTGACCTCGGCGGCGAGTTGGGGTGGTGGCCGGGCCAGCGTGCAGGAGAACACCCGCAGGGAGAACCTGATCGACCTCGCCGAACTCCGCACGCTGCCCGCCGGGCACGCGCTGGTGCTGCTGGGCAACATGCCGCCCGTCGAGGTCGTGCAGCCCGCCTGGTGGCAGCGCCCGGACGCCGACCGCTTCCACACCGCTCAGGCTGCCTTCACCGCCCGCCTGGAAAGGGCCAGCTGATGTCGCACCGTACCTTCGACTTCGCGTTGCCCGATGACGCGTCCGCGCAGCAGCGTGCCACCGTCGAGCTGGCCGAACTCATCGACTCCCTGCGCGGTTCCGTGGAACACCTCGCGGAGGCCCACACCGCGCTCGTCGACCGCGTCGACGCCCTCGACACGACGACCGGCTGGATACCGGCACGGCACTGCTGGCGGGAGCTCGACTCCGACGCCGCCACCGAGCTGTGGGCGTGGCTGATCACCTGGACGGGATGGTTGGTCGACCGGTACGGCCTGGCCCAGGACCTCGGCCCGTGCTGGCCGGCACACCCGGCACTCGTGGAGGAGCTGACCGCCGTCTGCGTGGCCTGGCACCACGCCTACTCCCGCAAGGCGGATCCCGACGCCCCGCTGCGGTGGCACGAGGCACTACACCGTGCCCGGCAGCGGTGGCAGCAGTGGGACTACACCCGCTGCCGTCACGGCCAACACAGCCCAGCCAACCCGGAGACCGTCTGGGCGGACTCCTACCCGAACACGACCGCCGACCGGGCGGTCAGCGACGACATCACCGCACGGTCGGCCACCAGCGAGCCGGCCCCGGCAACCGGGGGCACCCGATGACCCACCCCGCCGAGATCACCAACGTGTGGGACTGGCAGCGATTCGAGACCGCGATCACCGGACTACGCGACGGGATCACCCGCCTCGACGCCTACATCGCCGGCATCCACGACACCCGCAACGACTGGCGCGACGAGACGAAGGAGAGGCAGCAATGGACGGATATCGACGAGATGGCGCGGCGGGAGACGGAACTCGACTGGGCCAGCGACGGCCACCTCGACGGCCGGTACCACCGCGCCGTGGACGACTGACCGCACGCTCCCTCGACGTCGCCCGACGGGTCGGCGACAGCCTGGAGCAGCTGCGCCATGACATCGACGCTCTCATCGACAGCACCGCGCGTCGCCCCGGCGTCGATGTGCGAGGCGAGCTGGTCGACGTGCACCACCATCTACGGCTGCTGGGTCAGCACCTCAACACCGCCCTGGCCGCCACCGCACCGCCGGCGTTATCGCGGGAGCTGCCGTGGACCAGCGAATGACACCGCACTGGGCGATCACGATGGTGTTCAGCCTGCTCCTTGCCGGCTGCGGCGCACCCACCACTGTGACCCCGTCGCGCGAGGGTCCGCCCCGCTCTACTGCGACTCCGCACAGCGGCGGAGCACGTCAGGAGGCGACGACGCTGCCAGTCGATCCCGACGGGGTCGGACCCACCGCGACGGCACGTCAGGACCGGGCGGCGGTGGATGCCGCGACGCGGTTCGTGCGGGCGTGGGCACGACCACACCTGCCGGCCACGCGATGGCTGGCGGACCTGCGGCCCCTCGCCGTCGCGGCATACGCGGATCTGCTCGCCACCGTCGACCCCGCCAACGTTCCCGCCCGCCACGTCACCGGGTCGGCCCGCGTCGCCATGGCGATCGACGGTCGGGTCGACGTCGACGTGCCCACCGACGCCGGCCTGCTGCGCGTGTCGGTGCTGCGCGAGGGAACCCGATGGCTGGTCGCCACGATCACACCCCCACCCGCTCAGGGCGGGACGTGATGAGTAGCAGGCGGATGGGACTCGGGCTCGCGGTCGGTGCCGCGCTGCTGCTGTGTGGACTGCCGGTCGCGGTCGTGGTGACCGCTACCCCAGCCGGCGGGGCGTGCCTGCCGCCGGACGGTCCCACCGTGTCCCCCAGCGGTGCCGCATCGGTGGGGCGGTGGGACGCCGAGCAGGTCGGCAACGCCGCGATCATCGTCGCGGTAGGTCGAGACCGACGGATGGCCCCGCGTGGCTGGGTCATCGCGGTGGCCACCGCGATGGTCGAATCGAGCCTGCGGAACCTTCCCGGCGGCGACCGGGACAGCCTCGGGCTGTTTCAGCAGCGGCCCAGCCAAGGGTGGGGCACCCCGGCGCAGATCCTCGACCCGGTATACGCGTCCACGAAGTTCTACGACAAGCTGGAACGGATCGACGGCTGGCAGCATCTGCCGTTGACCGTCGCCGCGCAGCGGGTCCAGGTATCTGCCTTCCCGGACCGGTACGGCGAGTTCGAACACGACGCCGAGCAGGTCGTCGCCGCCGTTGCCGGAGTCGCCGCGATCACCGACCTGCCCGGCGCCAGCCTGACCATCTGCGCCGACACCGCCACGGTCGCCGCGTCCGGGTGGACGACCCCGTTGCAGGCCGTGGTCGGCAGTCCCTACGGGCCGCGAGGCGGACGCCTGCACGCGGGTGTGGACATGGCCGCACCCCGCAACACCGTCGTTCGTGCCGCCGCATCCGGCACCGTCGTCTGGGCGGGCTGCGACCCCAGCACCGGCAACTGCGACCTCGACGGCAGCCCCCGCGCGCGAGGCTGCGGCTGGTACGTCGACCTCATCCACGCCGACGGCTACGGCACCCGCTACTGCCACCTTATTCGACGCCCCGTCGTCAAGGAAGGCGACACGGTGCAGGCGGGCCAGCCCATCGGCGAGGTCGGCAGCAGCGGCCGGTCGTCCGGCCCGCACCTGCATTTCCAGACCCATCAGGGCGTCTGCACCGGGTCACGGTGCGACCTCAACAACGGCAACTCCGTCGACCCGGAGCCGTTCATGAGCGCCCGAGGCGCGCCCCTGGAAGGCAGGTGACGTCACCACAGCAGACCAGTGCTGACCGCGACCACTCTCACGGGGGAGAGACATGGACAAGCACGACCACGCCACAGCACGCCGACGTGGCCGGCACAGCCAGGCCGAGCCGACACCGGAACCGCGTCGCCAGGACGCCAGGCAGGCGGGCCAACGCCGCAACCGCCGCCCCATCCGCAGGCCGAGGTGGATCCGATGAACGCCGCCATGCAGCGGCGGCCACGGCAGATCACCGGCATCTACCGCCCACCCGTCACCACCAGAACACCGCCACCACCGCCGAGACCAGGGCCAGTAGCGCAGCTGGTTCGCACCGCCAACACCGTCCGTGCTCACCTCGAACGCACCGTGCTGCGCGACGACGGCATGACCTGGACCACGTACGACGTCCTCGTCCTCATCTGCGCTCGCCGCGTGATCGACACCCGCACCACCGCAGTCGAGGTCGGCATTGCCAAGGCCACCCTCACCAACACCGTCGGACACCTCGTCGACCGCGGCCTCGTCCGCCGCAACCTCCACGAACACGACCGCCGCCGCGTCGTGCTGCGCCCCACCCCCGACGGAATCGACCTGGCCCGCCGCATTCAGGGCCGCGTCGACGCCGAGCAAGCCCGCCTCCTCACCGCCGCCGGCATCACCTCCGCCGACGGCCTGGCGCGGGCGCTACGGCAACTCGCCACCACGTCGAGATCCCACACTGCGCCCGACGAGCAAACGGAAGCCCGATGATGAGCGGCCAGATCGGCGTGGCCCGCGGCACCGCTCTCTACGTCGGCGCGGTCCTCGGACCCGGAGTACTCGTGCTGCCCGCGCTGGCCGCCGACGCCGCAGGACCCGCATCCGTCCTGGCATGGGCAATCCTGATCGCCGTGTCCGTGCCGGTCGCTGCGGCGTTCGCCGCGCTCGGCATGCGCTACCCCCACGCAGGGGGAGTCGCCACCTTCACCCGCCACGCGTTCGGACCAACGGCCGGCACCATCGTCGGCTGGTGGTTCTACGCCGCCGTACCCATCGGCATGGTGGCCGGCACCCTTGTCGGCGGACGGTACGTCACGACGGCGCTCGGACTCGACCCCACCTGGTCCGGCGGGATCGCCGTCACGCTGCTCATCGCGGCGTTCACGCTCAACCTGCTCGGCCTACACCTGTCCGGACGCATCCACCTGGCCCTGACCGCCGGACTCGCCACCCTGCTGACCGCAGTGATCGCCGCATCGCTTCCCAGAACGTCGATGGACAACTTCACACCGTTCGCTCCACACGGGCTCTCCGGTGTCGGCAGCGCCGCCGTAGTGCTGTTCGTCGCCGTGTGCGGGTGGGAAGCCGCCGTCAACCTCGCGCCAGCCTTCACCCGGCCCCGACGTCAGCTCCCGATCGTCGCCGCCATCAGCCTGGGCATCATCGCGCTGCTCTACATCGGCTTGGCGGTCACCACGATCGGAGTGCTCGGCCCTGCGGCGGCGGACACTGGTGTGCCGTTGATCCGGCTGATCGACGGTACGAGCGGTGCCGGAGCGGCCGTGGCCACTGCCGTGAGCGCGCTACTGCTCACCTTCGGGGCAACGTTCACGTTCATCGCCGCTGCCGCCCGCAGCGGCGCGGCCCTGGCCCGCAACGGAGCTCTTCCCAGATGGCTGGCCGCCACCAGCCCGGCGGAAGTGCCGCGCCGTAGCCTCGCCGTGCAGGCCGCCGCCGCAGCGACGATCGCTGTGGTGGCCAGCATCGTGCCCCTCGACGTCGACCTGCTGATGCGGACGTTCGCGGTCCTGATGGCATCGGTCAGCGTGCTCGGCCTCGCGGCCGCCATCCGGCTGCTGACGTCAGCGGTTATCCGCGCGGGCGCGGCCATCGCCATCGTGGTGGTCGGCGCCGTGGCAGCGCACGGCGGCCGGCTGCTGCTCGTACCGGCCGTCCTCGTGGCAGTTGTCGCGGCATGGCGGCACCGATCACCCGAACAGCGGACAACGTTGAGTCTGCCGGCCGCTCGTGGACGAACGGCCCGTGAAGGGGCCACTGGGACTTCCGAAGCGCATCCGGCCGCAGCGTCGACCGCCGTCCCGACCATTCTCACCCGCACCTCAGCACGGCAGTGACAACCGATGGCCGCAGTGCACTCCGCACCCGGGAGCGCCGCTCAATCGGGACAACCCGCCTGGCCCGACTTGGACGGAGCCTCCCCCAGACAAGGAGAAACCCATGGCTCGAACCGTACTCAACTGCCCCGACTACACCCCTCGTCTTGGTGCCCTGCTGCGCCGACTTGGCGGCAGCGCCAGCACCAACCTGCGCTTCCCGGTCGCTGTGGACCTCGACTACCGCACATTCAGCCCCACTCTCGGGCACCTGCTCAACAATGCCGCTAGCGACCCCACGCATCCCCATCACAGCAGACCGTTCGAACGTCAGGTGCTGGCCTTCTTCGCCGACCTGTTTCGGGCACCTCAACCGTGGACGGGCTACGTGACCAGCGGCGGCAGCGAAAGCAACCTGTGGGCGTTGTGCCTTGCCCGCAGCCGCTACCCCGATGGCGTTGTCTTTCACTCCACCGCCGCTCACTACAGCGTCCCAGGAGCTGCCCGCCTGCTCGGCATGCCCACCGTCGTCGTCAGCACCCAGCGGAACGGGGAGATCGACTACGACGAACTCGCAAGCTGCGCTGACCTGCATCGTCGTCGACCGATTATCGTTGTCGCCAACGTCGGCACCACCATGACTGGAGCCGTCGACGACGTTACCTACATCGGAGACCTCTTGGCCGATATCGGTGTGCGTGACCGGCATATCCACAGTGACGCAGCCCTGTCCGGCATCCCCCTGGCCATCAGCGAGGACCCTCCGGGCTTCGGCCTTGCCGACGGGGCCGACAGCATCTGCATCAGCGGCCACAAGTTCCTCGCAACACCTGTGCCGTGCAGCGTAGTGATCGCCAGCCAACACGACACCGACAACCGCAGCGAAGTCGTCGCCTACACCGGCAGCCCCGACACCATCATGACCGCCTCGCGCAACGGCCTCGCCGCCCTGATGCTGTGGGTCGTCCTTGAAGAACTAGCTAGGCCCTACGGGCCCTGCGTGCGCGCACGCAGTCGGGACGCGAAGTGGCGCAGGACGCCCACCAACGCTTGCTGGAGATCGGCTGGCCGAGCTGACGCAATCCCACGCTGACCGTTGTCCTGCGTACGCCGTCTCCGGCGATTCTGGCGCGATGGCCAATGCGGACGCTGGACGGACTCAGCCACTTCATCTGGATGCCGGGTGTGACTCTTCGTCAGGTTGACCAGTTCACGGCGGACCTAGCCGGTAGCCCAGGCGGCCACCCGGCCTGCGCCGAGCAGCTAGCCATGGAGGCGCGGATGAAGCGACTTGGCAGGGTATGACCCCGTTCAGTCGCAGAAACTCCGTCCGAAACCTCAGCGGTCCCCGTACGCGAGGAACAGTTCGGGGCGGCCGCGAAGGAATAGGCCTGCAGGATCACCCCTGCCTGCGCAGGGAGCAGGTCGACATGTTCCGGCACCCTGGGCGTCACAGGGATCACCCCCGCGTGCGCGGGGAGCGGATCGTCGACCGCACCAGCCGATGGGGCAACCCGGGACCACCTCCGCGTGCGCGGGGAGCAGGTGTAGCGCGCCGATTCCGGCAGCAAGCCGTCGGGACCACCCCCGCGTGCGCGGGGAGCAGGAGCCGATCCCCCACTACAACCGGGGACGCACGGGACCACCCCCGCGTGCGCGGGGAGCAGGCGTGATCGACCACGCTGCGGACGTCCTCCTGAGGACCACCCCCGCGTGCGCGGGGAGCAGAACCCGAACTCGCCCACGCACTGGGTACGGACCGGGACCACCCCCGCGTGCGCGGGGAGCAGGCAGCGCGAACCAGCTTCGACTCCCGGCCCGACGGACCACCCCCGCGTGCGCGGGGAGCAGAAGGTCGCGGCGGCGTTGGTGCGGGAGCGCGGGGGACCACCCCCGCGTGCGCGGGGAGCAGGCCGTATGGTCGGGTGCGGCCGATCAGTCGACGGGACCACCCCCGCGTGCGCGGGGAGAAGCCGTGCTGGAGGGTCTTAGAGGTGCTGCGCTGAGGACCACCCCCGCGTGCGCGGGGAGAAGTTGACGGGGGTTATGCCGTAGCCGCTGGTCGCGGGACCACCCCCGCGTGCGCGGGGAGAAGGGGGGCGCCCCGGTCGTCGCACCCGCGTCCCGGGGACCACCCCCGCGTGCGCGGGGAGAAGTCACCACCCACCATGTATCGGCCGTTGGGGATGGGACCACCCCCGCGTGCGCGGGGAGAAGGAACTCCTGGGCCTCGCCCGGGGTGAACGCGCGGGACCACCCCCGCGTGCGCGGGGAGAAGCTCTTGGTGTCCTTCGCCGCGTGTTGCAGCACGGGACCACCCCCGCGTGCGCGGGGAGAAGTGTGCGGGTTGACGAAAGGCGAATCAGAATGTGGGACCACCCCCGCGTGCGCGGGGAGAAGGCATCAACTCCCGGTCGGCGGGCGCTGCGGCAAGGACCACCCCCGCGTGCGCGGGGAGAAGGCTTGCTGACCTGCGGCGCTAGAGATCAAGTGCGTCGTTTTCCTTCACTTTGCTTCGCAAGATCATCTAGCGCCTCATTCGTCGGGTCGGACCCGAGCATGTGCCGTAGGCATTCACGGTAGTTCACTGGATGCTGACCGTGGCAGGTTGGCGGGTTGGTCGCCGGCTCGGCACTCGACGCGGGGTTCCGTACTTAAGGGTAGCGGCTGCCGGTCGGGTCATGTGTTTCCACCTCTTGGGATCACCCCTTCGCGCGCAGGAGGTCAGCGGTGCAGTGCGTCCTTGACGGCGACGACCTGGGGATCATCCCCGCATGCCCGGGGAATGGCCGCTGCACATCTATGGCGACACCCACATCGAGGGATCACCCCCGCATGTGCGGGGAGCGGCTCCTTGGCCTGCGGCGCTATAGATCAACTACTCCGATTGAATTCACTTTGGTTCGCAAGACCGCCCTTCCCGGACTCTGCTGGAAGGGCGGCGCGTGATTGTTGACGTGCGGCTAGGGGCAGCGTATCGGGTGATCGCGGGCGAATTGGGCGCCGAGCGGGCGGCTCGCTTGGGAGGTGACGAGTTTCGGTCGCCGCTCCTTAGCCGGACCTCTCAGCTCCATCGGAGTCCGATCATCGAGATGTGAGGCCGAGGGTGCCCGATGTCAGAGCGTCGCTGATCTCGCGGGCGAGTGTGGCTCCGGCCGCTGACGCTTGCTCCAGGGTGGTGCGGAACTCGACGAGTTGGCGGAAGGCTTGGCCATACGCGTGTTGCTGTTCGAGTGCCATGACCGGGATGGATAGTCGCCGAATGTCGATGCGGAGGGCGCCGTTGCCGGTGTTGGTTGCACGGCCAGCGATCCGCACGTTGTCGGTGCGGGAGATGACACCGGCGATGAACCACGGGTCGAAGCGGGCGGTGTCGACGCGGATCAGTTGGGTTCCGGGTCCGAGTTCGGCGCCGATTTGTTCTGGTGTGGCCACCCGTGCGTTGATTCTGCGACCGATGATGGGGACGAGGATGTCACCTTGGCGTACCTCGGGCCCCGGCTCGTCGTCAGCGGTGCGGGTTACCGTGCCGGTGGCTGGGCCGCCGGAGAGGATGTCGGCGGCGGTCAGTATGACGGCGGTGGCGGTGGCGCCGGTTGACCGGCTTCGGGTGGGGGCGTGGTGCACGATGATGCTGCCCGAGCGGATGAGGTCGGCGATGTCGGCCTGCGGGGCGGCGCGCAGTGGTGCGTCCGCTGCCGTTCTTACCGCTGGCAGGCCGCGCCTTAGTTTGTCGAGCAGGTGGTCGAATTCGCTGACCCTGGCGATGACTTGTGCCGGGTCGGTGGTGAGGTCGTTGGCGTGCGGAAGGTGACGTTGTGGGGTGAGGTCGACCTGGTCGTCGAGGATGTCGATGACGGGCACGGCGCGGTGGACGCCGGGCATTTGGGCGTGCTCGTGTGACCGGTAAGCGCTCCAAGCGGTGTGCACGGTGTCGGTGAGTGGCCGATCGGTGGTGGCGGTGGCGTCGACCATGAGCAGGTCGCCGGGGGGAGGCTGATGTGGGTCGGGCTGGGTGAGTACCCAGATGTGCAGCCCGATGGCGGTTGGCGGCATCAGCCCGGCGGGTAGGGCGACGACGGCCCGTAGGGTGCCGCGGCGGATCAGTTCGGCGCGGACGCGACGGCCGGCAGGGCGGGAAGCGGCGGCCGGGGGCATGAGCACGACGGCGGTGCCGCCGGGCGCGAGGTGGGCGAGAGCGTGCTGTACCCAGGCGAGTTCGGGCTCGGTGCGTGGGGGCAGGCCGTAGGTCCAGCGGGGGTCGTAGGCAAGGCGGTCGTGGCCCCATTCGTGTACGCCGAAGGGGAAGTTCGCCACGACGACGTCGGCCCGCAGGTCGGGCAGTGCGTCGGCGAGCAGGCTGTCCCCGACGTGTACGACCGGTGGTTGGGCGTCGCCTGTGTCGCGTCGGGCGCGTAGGTGCAGCAGCCACAGTCGCAGCATGGTGATCAGGGCGTACTGCGGGTTGATCTCCTGGGCGTAACAGTGGGTGGCTGTGCCTCGTGTGAGGGCCTGGTCGGCGGCCATCCGCAGGATTGACCCGGTGCCGCTGGTGAAGTCGAAGGTGCGGTCGCCTTGTCCGGCGAGGGCAAGCATCACCTCGGCGACGGTGTCCGGTGTCCCGGCGAGGCCGGACATGGAGTGGGCCGAGGAGACGTAGCGGTTGTGCAGATACTCGAAGGCGGACTCGGCGCCCTGTTCCGCACCGAGTTTGTCGACGGTGCTCAGCAGGGTGCTGAGCGGTGCGGTCCACTGCTTCGGCAGCACGGTGTCGACCATTCTGGCCAGGTCGGGGTCGAGGGTGCGTAGCCGTGTGACGAGCTGTTTCGGTGTCGGCAGGCCGGCGCTGGTGGCCGGGGCCTGTTCGGCGCGGACGAGTAGGAGCGCGCCGGCGATGGCGAGCACGTCGCTGATCTGCGCTGCCGGCTGGTGGCTTTCGATGTGCCGCCAGGCCAACTCGTCGGTGCTGGCCTGGTGCAGTCGGCCGTGCCGACGTAGCCAGTTCTCGACTTCCCGCGCGTCGAAGGATGGGCTTGCGGGGCTGCCGCCGACGGGCGTCGGGAAGTCGGCGTAGCGGCGTCGCCAGTTGCTAACCGCGGCCCGGCCGACGTTGGCCAGTCGGGCGATGCCGCTGGCGGTCAGGGTGGTCTCGATCGGGACCAGGCTCGGCTCTGTTGTCACTCGTGAACGTTAGCATGACGATATGGGTTGTGTACCTACTTCACAGGCGCTAGTGTTCCGGTCGTTCAGTTCACCACCATCGGGAGGTCTCCCATGCCACGTCGTGGGCGTAGCACCACCGTCGGAAAGATCGCCCAGCTCTGCCAGACCCGTCGCGCCTCCGAGATCCGCATGCTCGGCGAGTTGCTTCGCCGCGAGCAGCACAACGCCGGGCGTGAGCAGACGCACGCCGGATCGGCGCGGGAGGGAGCGACACCGCGCTGACCAGCACGACCGATTCGATCCCGTCGACCTGAGGAGGACCATGAACAGCCTTGCTCGAAGCGCCGCCGTCAACCGTTGCGTCCCCGTGCTTTCCGCCGGTCGCGTACGTCTGTCGTGGCGCGCGGCGCTACGCTCCCAGCACTACGGCCATCGCCTCTTCCCAGGCGTACGCGCGAGTGCGCCTTGACCCCGTTCTCGGCGTGGCCATTGCCGATGCCTACGTAGCGGCACCGCATCGCGACGAGCGGGCGTATGCCGCCTACGCAGCCTTTTGCCGGGAGACCGTTCAGCAGTACCACCTCCTGGTCGGTCGGACGGAGTTCGGCGGCCTGGGTGTGGCGGTGCGGATTGTCGACGAGGATCCGTACGCCGACGTCGAGTCGATGGTTGATGACCTGCGGCATCGCCGGCTGAGGGTGTGGGCCAGCGCGGCAAGCGGCAACCCCCATCCGTACCTCAGTGATGGGGAGAACGACATGTTCCGCGCGGTCCATGACGTGTTCGGGCACGCGGCGAGCGGCCGGGGATTCGACCGGCACGGCGAGGAGGCCGCCTGGTTGAAGCACAGCACGATGTACTCGCCGCTGGCGACGCGCGCGATGACGACCGAGACGCGTGGGCAGAACTGCGCCCAGATCTTCCGCTACGGGGGGCGCCGGTTTGCTGAGCAGAAGGCGGTGCTGTTGCCCCGGCTGTTCAGCGAACCGCGTCTGGTGCGTGCGGCGGCAGTGGGAGCGAGCCGGCTCGCTCCGCGCTGAGCCGGGCGATCTCCTCGCGAAGTTCCCGCACGGCCGGGTGCTCCGGCCCGTCTAGCTGCTCCCGGCCCTCAAGCAGTGTCGTGAGATGTCGTACCGCCCGGTCGTGCTCGCCGAGCGCTAGATGGGTACGCGCGGCACGCAGGCGAAGATCGAACACCTGGGGATCGTCGTCGCCGTGCCGGCGGGCCCGGTGCTCGGCGAGCCGCCGCCACTGCCGGGCGGCGGCGCGGAACTCGCCTGCGGCCTGCATCTGCTCGGCCTGACGGCTGGCCTGCTCCAGATCCATATCGGATGTCTCATCGGCCGGGGCGACGGTGGCCGCGCGCTGCGGCGGTACGCGCCCGACGATCGCGGCGTACGCCTGGACTGCGGTGACGGACTCGTCAAGCACGCCCGGAATCGGCGGCAGATCGTCCGCCAGTGGGGTCAGCACGCGGTAGGCGTCGGCGGCGCTGTCCGGGCGGTCGTCGGGGGCCGGCGCAAGCAGCGCGTGGACCAGGTCGTCGAGCACGGCTGGGGTCTCGGGCCGCAGCGTGGTGGGCCGGGGCGGGGCCGCGGTCGTTTGTTGCCGCACCGTGGTCATGGTGGTCAGGCCGTCGAAGGGTGGATTGCCGGTGAGCAGGTCGAACAGGGTGGCCCCCAGCCCGTATAGGTCGGCGCGGTGGTCGATTCGCTGACCGAGGATCTGTTCCGGTGCCATGTAGCCGAACGTGCCGAGTGCTTGCCCGCTCTGGGTGATCCGCGAGTGGCGGTCGTCGTCGGGCATCACGGCCAGGCCGAAGTCGAGCACCTTGACCGCCCCGCTCGGCTCCAGCATGGCGTTGCTGGGCTTGATGTCGCGGTGCACGAGTCCGAGTCGCTGGGCCGCGAGCAGGACGCTGCTGATCTGTGCCCCGATGGCGGCCACCCAGCCGATCGGGAGTGGACCGTGTTCGGCGACCAGATCTGACAGGGCGACCCCGTTGATCTTCTGGAGGACCACGTAGGGGTGGCCGGCTTGTTCGCCGAGATCGTAGACGGCAGGCACGCCGGGGTGATCGAGATGAGCGGTGAGCAGTGCCTCGCGGCGGAAGCGGCGTACCAGATCCAGGTCCGTGACGGCGACGAACTTTACGATGACGGGACGGTCGAGTAGCGCGTCGTGCGCGGTCCAGACCTCGCCCATTCCCTTGTGAGCCAGGGGATATCGGCCCAGCAGGTAGCGGTCTTTGAGGCTCGTGCCGGGCACCACGGGGCTCAGCATAACGACCGAACCGGTCACGCTCGGGCACATTCGCTCGACGCGCCGTATCCGCTTCGGTGAACATAAGCCACGGAAGTACCCTTGCAAGCTTAGTTCACAAGGTGCATCATGGGTGCGATGCGGAGCGGTGAGCGCTCGTGCCGCCGTCCATGCTGCGTGAACCACACCGCCGGTCGTGTCCGGCGCGCGACAGTTCCGTCCATATCGCTCCTGGCCGCGCCCAGGGTGCCCGTCATCGGGGGATGTATGGCTGAGTTGGCTATCGGCCGAGGCTTCCTGCCCGCCTACGCCCGGCTGCAACGGCGGGTGCAGCGTGCGGTCGACGCCGCCATCGGCAAGTTCGCCGAGCACACACACGCGGGCCTGCACCTGGAGAAGCTGACTGGTGCGCGCGATCCGAACATCCGCACCATCCGGATCGACCAGTTCTACCGGGGGGTGGTGCTCGCCCTCGGAGAGGACAGGTACGCACTGCTCGACGTCCTCCCCCACGACGACGCCATCGCCTTCGCGGTGAGTCGCCGTTTCACCGTCAATCAGACCCTCGGTGTGCTGGAGATGCGGGACCAGGTCGGCATCGAGGAGTTCACCCGTGCCGAACCGCCACCGGTGACCGCCGGACTGTTCGCCCACGTCTCGATCGCCGACCTCACCCGACTCGGCGTGGACGAGGACCTGTTGCCACTGCTGCGCGTCATCGCCACTGACAAGCAGCTTGAGAGCCTGGCTGGGCGCCTGCCGGAAAGCCAACTCGACGTGCTGCTAGGTCTGGCCAGCGGTCTGTCCGTCGAGGAGGTCTGGGCGGAGCTGGCCGACCGGACCGTGTCCGGGGTGGACACCGACGACCTGTTGACCGCGGCGCGACGCACCCCCGAACGGATCGCCTTCGTCTCGGGGCCGGTGGAACTCGCGGCCATCCTCGCCCACCCGTTCGACGTGTGGCGCACCTTCCTGCACCCGACCCAGCGGGACGTGGCCTACCGACCTACCTACAGCGGGCCTGCGCTGGTCACCGGCAGCGCCGGCACCGGAAAGACCGTCACCGGCCTGCACCGAGCGGTGTTCCTCGCCGAGCGGCTGCCGGACGGCGAGAAGGTGCTGCTGACCACCTTCACCCGCGCTCTCGCCGAAGCGCTCGCCCGACAGCTCTACCGGCTCACCAGCGACCCGGCGGTGCGGGCGCGCATCGACGTGATCAGTGTGGACAAGCTCGCCTACGAGATCGTCACCCGGAACAGTGGCCGGGGCACCATCGCCGACGCCGAGTTCATTGATCAGCTGTGGGAGTCCGCAGCGAAGGCCGGCCCGACCTACCACAACCGTGCCGGCCAGGTCACCACGTTCAGTCCCGCCTTTCTGCGGCACGAGTGGGAGCAGGTGGTGCTGGCACAGCAGTTGACCACCCGAGAGACATACCGCGAGGCGACCCGGCGGGGGCGCGGCGCCGGCCTGCGCGCCGCGCACCGCGACCAGGTGTGGACGGTGATCGAGACGGTGACCGGTGAGCTGGCCAGGCGGCGCCTGCGCACCCATACCCAGCTCGCCGATGACGCCGCCACCATCGCCCGTCGTACACCGGCACCGTATCGGCACATCGTCGTCGACGAAGGGCAGGATCTGCACCCGGCACAGTGGCGCCTGCTGCGGGCGTTGGTCGCACCCGGCCCCAACGACATGTTCCTGCTCGCTGACCCGTACCAGCGCATCTACGACAGTCATGTGTCACTGGCCCAACTCGGCATCGAGGTACGGGGCCGCACCCGCCGGCTCAGCGTCAACTACCGGACCACCCACGAGATCCTTGACCTGTCGGTCAAGGTCCTCGGCGGCGACGCCACGATCGGGCTTGACGGGCAGGACGACACGCTGCGGGGCTACCGCTCGGTCACCCGTGGCGGAGCGCCCGAGCTGGCCGCGCACGTCAGCCGCGACGGCGAGTGTGAGGCGTTGATCGAGCGGGTCGGCACCTGGCTGGACCAGGGCGTGGAACCGCACGCGGTCGGAGTGGCCGTCCGCACCGGGCAACTGGTCAAGAGCATCAGCCGCATTCTCGGCGACGCCCACATCCCCGTCGCCGACGACAAGCGCGGCACCGACGGGGTGCGGGTGGCCACCATGCACCGGATGAAGGGACTGGAGTTCCAGTGCCTCGCGGTCGTCGGGCTCGACGCGGGCGTGCTGCCGGCACCACACGCGCTCACCTCCGCCGCCGAGGATCCCCACGCACACCGGCAGGACCTCCAGCGCGAGCGCTGCCTGCTGTTCGTCGCGCTGACTCGGGCCCGGGACGTGCTCTACCTGTCCCACAGCGGCACGCCGAGCCCGCTGCTGCCGGTGGCCCGATGAACGCCCGGGTCAGCACCGACGCCCCGCCGCTGGGCGGAGCGGCACGCTCGGTCTGGGGCAAGACCGACCGCCTGGGCACCTCACCGGTGGGGTGGCTACCACTGTGGCGGCACCTGGCGGACACCGCCGACGTGGCCGGACAGCTGTGGGATCACTGGCTGGGCCGCGCCGCCCGGCACCGCATCGCCGACGAGCTGCCCGGCCCGGAAGCCGACGGCCGCACCCTGCTCGTCTGGCTCGCCGGCATACACGACATCGGCAAGGCCACCCCCGCCTTCGCCTACCAGGCGTACAACCTCGCGGAGCGGATGCGCGACCACGGACTCGGCTACCAGCGGAACCTGATCAGCGCCGACCGCAGGTACGCACCGCACGCCACCGCCGGGCACGTGCTGCTGGCCGACTGGCTACACGAGCAGGACTGGGCCGACCCGCACCCGTACGCCGTGGTCGTCGGCGGGCACCACGGCGTCCCGCCGACCGACATGGGCCTGCGCGACATGCGGGTGCGCCCCCACCTGCTCGGCGGCCCCGCCTGGCGGCACGTACAGCACGAACTGCTGACCTGGATGACGGAACGGTCCCGCGCCAGCGACCGGCTCGCCGACTGGAACGGCATCGCGCTCTCGCAGCCAGTGCAGGCCCTGCTCACCGGGCTGGTCATCGTCGCCGACTGGATCGCCAGCAACGAGGAGTACTTCCCCTACCTGCTGACGGGCACCGACGAGGATCGGCTGCGGACCGGCTGGGAACTGGTGGACCTGCCCGTGCCATGGCGACCCGCCGCCGCAACGGCCAGCGTCGACGAGCTGTTCGGGGCACGGTTCGCGCTGCCCCCGGGGGCGACACCACGTCCCGTGCAGCGCACCGTCGCCGACCTGGCCGAGACCATGACCACGCCCGGAATGATGATCATCGAGGCGGCCATGGGGGAGGGCAAGACCGAAGCCGCCCTGGCAGCGGTGGAGATCCTGGCCCGCCGCACCGGCGCATCCGGCTGCTACCTGGCCCTGCCCACCCGGGCAACCAGCGACGCCATGTTCGGCCGGATGCTGTCCTGGCTGCGTCGGCTGCCCGACACGCAGGTCGGCCGGGGTGACCGTGACGTGCGGCTGGCCCATGGCAAGGCCGCCCTCAACCCAGACTACGACCGCCTGCGGATGACCTCGCTGCCCAGCGGCATCGGCGAGGACGCCGGTGGCGCCGACATCGGCGTGCACCGCTGGCTTGCCGGCGCCAAACGGACGATGCTGTCCAGTTTCGTCGTCGGCACCATCGACCAACTGCTGTTCGCCGCGCTGCGCAGCAAGCACCTCGTGCTGCGTCACCTCGGCCTCGTCGGCAAGGTCGTAGTCATCGACGAGGCACACGCCTATGACGTCTACATGGGCCGGTTCCTCGACCGCGCGCTGGAATGGCTCGGCGCATACGGCGTACCCGTGGTCGTGCTCTCGGCGACGCTGCCGGCACACCGGCGGGCCGAGCTCATGAAGGCGTACGACGACGGCCGCCTCGGCCCTCCGCCGCCGCTGACCTGGCGCGACCGGGGCAAACCACGAGCCGACCCCTACGCGCCGCTGCGCGGCGACCTGCGATACCCCTTGGTCACCATCTCCACCGACCAGCGTGGCGCCACCGCCACCAGATGCGGCGAGTCTGGCCGGGGCATCGACGTCACGCTGCGGCGGCTGCCCGACGACCTGCCCGCACTGGTCGAGCTGCTCCAGGAACGACTCACCGACGGCGGCTGTGCCCTCATCGTCCGCAACACCGTGGCACGGGTCCAGGAGACCGCCGCCGCGCTACGCGCGGCCCTCGGCCCGGACACCCCCGTCTCGGTGGCGCACTCCCGCTTCATGGCCGTCGACCGCGCTGCCAAGGACCGCTGGCTACGCGACACCTTCGGCCCACCTGACAGCAGCAGCAACCGCCCTCACCAGCACGTGGTGGTGGCCAGCCAGGTCGCCGAGCAGTCCCTCGACATCGACTTCGACCTGCTCGTCACCGACCTCGCTCCGGTCGACCTGGTGCTGCAACGCGTCGGGCGACTGCACCGGCATCCGCGCGCCGACCGACCCGCCCGGCTCACCCAGGCGGCCTGCTGGATAACCGGCGCCGACTGGGCCGCCGAACCACCCCTACCGGTCACTGGATCACGACGCGTCTACCAGCCGGCCACCCTGCTGCGCAGCGCCGCCGTGCTCCTGCCGTACCTGGACGGCGAGCCACTGCGGCTGCCACACGACATCTCACCGATCATCCAGACCGCCTACGGGGACACGCCGGTCGGCCCTGAGTCCTGGCAGCCCGCCATGATCGAAGCGGAGGCGAAACAGCGCGACGAGATCGCCACCAAGGAGTCGAAGGCCGACAGCTTCCGCCTGGCCGGCGTCGCCGAACCAGGCACACCCCTGATCGGCTGGCTATCCGGCGGCGTCGGCGACGCCGACGAACGCGTGGCGCAGGGCCACGTCCGCGACACCGACACCGACTCCCTCGAGGTTCTACTCCTGGTACGCACCCCGGAGGGCCTCATCCTTCCCCCGTGGATCGATGGGGGTGGGGTACCGGTGCCGATCGCCTCCGCCCCCGGTGCGAGTCTGGCTCGTTCCGTAGCTCGGTGCACCCTGCCTTTGCCCCGTGCGATGACGTCCGCTGACGTGATTGACGGTGTGATCGCCGACCTCGAGGGTCGTATCGACGTCAGCGCTTGGCAGGACAACCCGTGGCTCGCTGGCGAGCTCGTCCTCGACATCGACGCAAAGGGGTACGGGCGAATTGCCTCTTTTGATCTTCACTACGAGCCTCACGAGGGCCTCCGTGTGGTTCGGAACGAATAGAAGGGCCCGCATCCGCAGGGGGCAGTGCTGCAGCCGACTGATCCCGCGGATCCCACTAAAGGACTTCAACGCCGTCCAAAACGATGGCGGCGAAAGATCAGCTCGATGCCCAGGCGAGTTGGGCCCATCAATATCTAGCGCCCACAGTGATCCCGGTCAGATCGAAGGACGAAGGAGGTGACCTACGTGACGGGTCCGACACAGCGGCAGGAGTTCTCGCTGGTTGACCAAGCGTGGATTCCTGTGCTGGACGTCGCGGGAACGCGCCGCGAGGTGTCGCTGCTCGGCTTGTTCGAGCACGCCGGGGACCTACGCATGATCGCGTGCGAGCTGCCCACGCAGAGCTTCGCGATCCTGCGGCTCGCTTTGGCGGTCCTGCACCGCGCGACGAACGGTCCTGTGGGCGAAGTCGCCTGGCGCGCGCTGTGGCAAGCCCGTGGGCTGCCCAGCGACGACATCGCCGAGTATCTCGATGCCTTCCGGGACCGGTTCGACCTGCTGCATCCGCAGCAGCCGTTCTACCAGGTCGCTGACCTGCGGGCAGCGAAGGAGAACACATACGGCCTGGAACGGTTGATCGCCGACGTACCGAACGGCATGCCGTTCCTGACCACACGTGCCGGACCTGGCATGGAATCGATCACGCCAGCTGAGGCAGCCCGCTGGTTGGTGCACTGCCAGGCGTACGACAGCTCCGGCATCAAAACCGGAGCAGTCGGTGACCCACAGGCCAAGAACGGCAAGGGCTACCCGATCGGCGCGGGGTCCGTCGGATGGTTGGGCGGCGTCCACCTGGAGGGCACAAACCTGCAGGAGACGCTGCTGCTCAACCTGGTACCGATCGCGTCCGGCTGGCAGACGGCCGACGAGCGGGACCTGCCGGTGTGGGAGCGAGAGCCGCACACCGCAGCCGAGGAGTCCGCTTCGACGCGTGGCCCCTACGGACTGCTCAGCCTCTACACCTGGCAGTCCCGTCGGATCCGGCTGTTCGGTGATGCCGCGGGCATCACCGGAGCCATGATCGCCAACGGTGACCGGCTCGAATGGCAGGACCGGCACCTGCTGGAAACCATGAGTGTCTGGGGCCGCAGCGCACCCCGCGAACGCGAGCAGAAACGGACCCCCATCTACCTGCCCCGACCGCATGACCACAGTCGGGTTCTGTGGCGCGGGCTGCAAACCCTCCTGCCGGCACCGCCAACCCCCAGCGGCGAGCCGCCGCAGCGGCTCCCGCCCATGGTGGTGCAGTGGCTGGCCCGACTCGCTGTCACCGGCTTCGTCGGCATCGATTTCCAGACCCGCACCCGTGCGGTGAGCATCACCTACGGTGCTAAGCAGTCCGTGGTCGACGAAGTTTTCAGCGATGCGCTGACCATGAACGTTCTGCTGCTGGTGGCGGACTCCGCGTTGCGCGCAACGGCCGTCGACGCGGCCGGCGACGCGGAGTCCGCGGTGACGGTGCTACGCAGGCTCGCCGACAACCTGGCCCGTGCCGCCGGCAGCCGGGACACCGACAGCGGCGCTGCCGAGCGCACCGCCGAGCGCGCGTACGCCCTGCTGGACCGTAGCTTCCGCGACTGGCTGGCGCGCCTCGGTCCGGACAGCGACCCGGCCGCTGAGCGAGGCCAGTGGCAGCGGTTGGTCTGGCGGGCCATCAGCCGGCTCGGTGCCGAGCTGGTGGAAGCAGCAGGCCCGACGGCATGGGTCGGCCGCGCCGGCAAGGACCGGGCCGGCCGAGATGTCCATTACTCCAGCTCGCAGGCCGAGGCGTGGTTCCGCACCGGCCTGGCCAAGGCGTTGCCGATGGCGGCCGAGTCCCCGCAGCAGAGACAGGAGCAACCAGCATGACCACGGCAGTGGAAGCCGAGCCCGAGGTTCCGGCCCAGAAGGCGCGGTACCGGCGTCGCCGGGATCTCGGCGAGCACGTCGCCCGGACCGTCGGGCGCCTACAGGCGCGGGTGTTGAGCACCACCGTGCCGCAACCCGAGGCGGTCAGCGCACTCGCGCGGCTGCGGCGCGGCATCGGCCGGCCTCCCGGCTTCGACTTCACCCTGGAGCGGTACGTGCAGGTGCCGGAGCGCCTGCTGGGTCACCGTCCGCCCGACGACACGGAGCCGACCGACGCCGAGCAGGCCGCCCACGACGCGGTGACACTGTACGCGCTGCACCAGCAGTCCCGCCGGGAACGGATGCACGCCGACGGACGCGGGCTGGGCCAGGCCATGGCCGAACTGGTCCGACGGTCGACCGGGCCGGACGGGGTACGGCGTCGCTTTGCCGCGCTCGGCACCGCCAGCACCTACCACGAAAGCATCTACCACCTGCGCAGCTTGATCACGATGCTGCGTGAGCACCAGATCCCACTCGACTACGGCCTGCTTGCCGATGATCTTCAGACCCTGTGTATCCCCGGCCGCCGCCCCAAGATCCAGGCGACCTGGGGTCGGGAGTTCTTCCGCAGCCGACCCAGCACCGACGTTGACGCCCCGACCAGTGACCAGCCCGAGGAGAATCTCTCATGACCCGCACCATCATCGACGTCTACGCCCTGCAGACCGTACCGCCGAGCAACCTCAACCGCGACGACACCGGCTCGCCGAAGACCGCCGTCTACGGCGGTGTGCGGCGCGCGCGAGTGTCCAGTCAGGCGTGGAAGCGGGCGATCCGGCTGGCTTTCGCCGACCTGCTCGATCGCTCTCTGTTGGGCGAGCGGACCAAGCGCGTGGGGGAGTCCCTCGCCGCGCGGATCCGGGCGCTCGACCCGAGCATGTCCGAGGAGGCCGCGTCCACGCTGGCCGCCGACACCTTCGCGGCCGGTGGCCTGGCCAAGGCCGACAAGAAAAAGGGCGAGCTGAAGGATGTCGAATCCGGCTACCTGCTGTTCCTGAGCCACCGGCAGCTGGACAATCTCGCCGCCGCCGCGCTGGAGACGCTGCGGGCCGGCGGCACACTCGACAAGACCCGGTTCAAGGCCCTGGTCCACTCCGAGCACTCCGTCGACATTGCGATGTTCGGCCGGATGGTCGCCGACATGACCGACATCAACGTCGACGCCGCCTGCCAGGTCTCCCACGCCATCAGCGTTCACGCCGTCGACAACGAGTTCGACTACTTCACCGCCGTCGACGACCGCAAGGCCGACGCCGCCGAAACGGGTGCCGGCATGATCGGCACCGTCGAGTTCAACTCGTCCACCCTGTACCGGTACGCCACCGTGGATGTCGACGCCCTGCACCGCACCCTCGGCGACGCCGCCGCCACCCGCGCCGCCGTCGAAGCGTTCCTGACCGCGTTCGCCCGCAGCATGCCGACCGGCAAGCAGAACACCTTCGCCCACCGCACCCTGCCGGACGCCGTGCTGGTACGGCTACGGGACACCCAGCCGATCAACCTGGTCGGCGCCTACGAGACACCCATCCGGGAGACCCACGCCGCCGGGCGCATCGAACTCGCCGCAGAGGCCCTGGCAAAGCACACCGTGGCGGTCGAGAGCGCCTACGGCGAGCGGCCGGTTAGCAGCTGGGTCACCCAGGTCGGCGAGCGCACCGCGGTGCTCGCCGACCTCGGCAAAGCGGTCACCTTCAGCGAACTCGTCGCGGGTGTGGGGGAGCAGGTCACCGTGGCGCTCGGGCAGCCGGCATGAGTGTACTGCTGCTGAAGCTGGCCGGTCCACTGCAATCGTGGGGATCATCGAGCCGGTTCGCCCGACGCGGCACCGAGATCGCACCGACCAAGAGCGGAGTGATCGGACTGCTCGCCGCCGCCAAGGGCATGCGACGCACCGAACCGCTCACCGACCTGCTCGACCTCCATTTCGGCGTACGCCTGGACCAGCCCGGCCAGATCCTGCGCGACTTCCAGACGGCCCGGTCCCTCGACGGACGCCGCAGCGCGCCACTGACCTACCGCTTCTACCTGTCCGATGCGGTCTTCCTCGCCGCCGTCAGCGGCGAACAGGCCCTGCTGACCGGCCTGGCCGAGGCACTCAACCGGCCCCAGTTCCCCCTCTACCTCGGCCGTCGATCCTGCCCGCCGGTCGGCCCGATCAGCCTCGGCGTCCACGACCACACCCTCGACGACGCGCTGACCCAGTGGCCCTGGCTCGCCGCCACCTGGCACCGCAAGAAGGCCGCCCGCACCGTCCGCTTAGAGATCATCCGAGATGCACGACCGGGCGAGCCGGTCACCGAGACCGTGCCCGACGAGCCGGTCAGCTTCGACCCCGCACATCGGCAACACACCTGGCGGTCGGTGGTGCGCCGACACGTCGACATGACCAACGACCTCGTCGAGCGGGCCGGCGTCGCCGAACACGACCCGATGAGCCTGCTGGGAGGCTGAGCATGTTCCTCACCCGGTTCCAGATCAACGCCGCCCGCCGCAACGCGCGCAAGCTGCTCGCGTCGCCGCACACCATGCACGCGGCCGTCCGCGCCGCGTTCGCCGACCCCGCCGACTACGAGCGCCCCGCAGCCCGCACGCTGTGGCGCCTCGACACCCCAGCCCCCGCCACGGTCCACCTCTACATCGTCAGCCCCGGCAGACCCGACCTCACTCACCTGGTCGAGCAGGCCGGATGGCCGACCAGCGGCGAAGCCTGGACAACCCGGGAGTACGACGGACTGCTCGCCTCTCTACGAGCGGGCCAGGAGTGGGCGTTCCGGCTCACCGCCAACCCGACCCACAGCGGGCGGAAAAGCGCTGAGGCAAAGGAGACACAGCGCTTCGGCTACCTCCGCGAGCACGAGCAGGCCGCCTGGCTGCTCGGGCGAGCCGAGCGACATGGCTTCGAACTGGCGACCCAGCAGGACGGCCGCCCCAACCTGCGGCTGCACCGGCGCGAGACGCAGTCCTTCAAACGCGGCATGGGGACCGTCACCCTCACTACAGCGACCTACGACGGCATCCTCCGGGTCACCGACGCCGATGGCTTGCGGCGCGCGTTGACCAGCGGGATCGGTCACGCCAAGGCGTACGGCTGTGGCCTTCTGACCCTCGCGCCCGTCCAGAGCAGCCAGTGAAGATCCCCGGCGTCCCACCGGCGGAACTGGCCGACCTCAACCGGGCTCAGGATCGGCTCAGCTTCATTTACCTCGAACGCTGCGTCATCCACCGCGACAGCAACGCGATCACCACAACCGACGACAAGGGCATCATCCACATCCCGGCCGCCACCCTCGGCGTGCTCATGCTCGGACCGGGCACCAGCATCACCCAGCAGGCGATGATGCTGCTCGCCGACAACGGCGCCACGGTGGTCTGGGTCGGCGAGCACGGCGTCCGCTACTACGCCCACGGACGTCCACTCGCCCGATCCAGCCGACTCCTCGTCGCCCAGGCCACCGCGGTTACCCACCGCGATCGGCGGCTCCAAGTCGCACGGGAGATGTATCGGATGCGCTTCCCGGGCGAAGACACCACCACCCTCACCATGCAACAGCTCCGCGGTAAAGAGGGAGCCCGAGTACGCCGCAGCTACCGCGAGCACGCCAAGCGGACCGGTGTGAACTGGAACAACCGCGAGTACAACCCGGACGACTTCACCAGCAGCGATCCCGTCAACCAGGCCTTGTCCGCCGCCCACGCATGCCTGTACGGCGTGGTGCACGCCGTCATCGTTGCTGTCGGCGCCTCACCCGGCCTTGGCTTCGTTCACACCGGTCACGACCGATCCTTCGTCTACGACATCGCCGACCTCTACAAGGCCGACATCACTATTCCGGTCGCTTTCGACATCGCCGCCAACGGCTCGACCGACATCGGATCAGACACCCGGCGTGCCGTTCGCGACCGTATCCACGACGGTGCCCTCCTCGACCGATGTGTACGCGACATCCGCAGTCTGCTGCTCACTCCCATGCCGACCGGACCGATCGATGAGGAGTGGCTCGACGGGGAGGCGGAAAACGACACCCTACGCCTCTGGGACGAGAGCGGCCATGAACTCACCAGCGGCCGCAACTACGGTGGAGAAGCCGACTTCTGATGACCGTCATCATCCTTACCGCCTGTCCCGAAGGGCTGCGCGGCCACCTGACTCAGTGGCTGTTGGAGATATCCGCCGGCGTGTACGTGGGCCACGTGAACAGCCGAATCCGTCAGCGCCTCTGGGTAAAAGTTGTGGAGATGGCCGGTCCGGGTCGAGCCCTGCTCGTGTATCAACAGCCAGGTGAACAACGGCTGTGCTTCCAGGTCCACGATCACCACTGGCAGCCGGTGGATCTCGATGGCATCACGCTGATCCGTCGACCCTCCGATCGGAAGACCTACAACCCTGCGCTGTCCCGTGGCTGGAGCAAGGCATCAAAACGCCGTCGCTTCGGGCGCCGTCCCCCAGAGGTTGGCCACACCTCGCCGATCCCGAGACAAGGTGAAGAAGGCAACGGCCCCGGCTGAACTCCCAGTCTGCCGCTGCAGGAGCCCGGTTCCCGAGTGGACGAGTGGACGAGTGGACGAGGGGACCCGGATGATGGGTGCGCCGATTAGCGCGTACCTCGGTTGCGCGGGTGACAAGCCGAGATCCCAAGCACCGTTGTGTCCGTAGCGGGATAACCCCCGCAGGCGTCGGGAACAGCTCTACTCGAACTCCCCGCACGCGCCGATCTTGAGACCACTCCCACGTGCGCGGGGAGCAGATCACGTCCTCCAACTCGGCTGGCGTCAGGTCCGGACCACTTCCGCGTGCGCGGGGATGCAGGACATGAACCGCGAGTGGCGCGTCGGTGTCGGGTACGCCCGACCACCCTGTGTGCGCGAGGAGCAGGAAGGGATCGGCTACTACCAGTCGTCTGGCCTGGGACCGGACCCGCGTGTATGGGGAGCAGCGCAGGAACCCGACGAGGGTCTCCCGACCGTCGGGGCCACCCCCGGGTGCGCGGGGAGCAGGGGCGTTCTGGGCATGGCGCTACCTCGGTCTCGGGACCACCCCGGCGTGCGCGGGGAGCAGACAGCGCCCACGCCGAGGAGTGCCCCGGAGATGGGACCACCCCCGCGTGCGCGGGGAGCAGAGCACCCACAACGTGAAGCCGCTGGTGGTGATGGAACCACCCCCGCGTGCGCGGGGAGCAGGGCTCCGGCCCCGAAACGAAGATCAGCATGTCGGGACCACCCCCGCGTGCGCGGGGAGTAGAATCCGGCCGCCTTGAGCGATTCCTGGATGCCCGGACCACCCCCGTGTGCGTGGGGAGCAATGTCAGCCCCACCTGACGATCGAGACGCGCCGGGGACCACCCCCGCGTGCGCGGGGAGCAGCCGGAGGGCAGCGAAGCGGAGCGCGGGGAGCAGGGACCACCCCCGCGTGCGCGGGGAGCAGTTCGAGACGGCCCGGCAGTCGGCGGCGGCGGAGGGACCACCCCCGCGTGCGCGGGGAGCAGACCCGGGCGAACGCCGAGTGGTTCGACAGCTTGGGACCACCCCCGCGTGCGCGGGGAGCAGACCCGGGCGAACGCCGAGTGGTTCGACAGCTTGGGACCACCCCCGCGTGCGCGGGGAGCAGGTCACCAACCTCGACGGTGGTGGCGAGGTGTACGGACCACCCCCGCGTGCGCGGGGAGCAGTCCCACGGGCACTCGTTGAGCGGGCAGGCGAACGGACCACCCCCGCGTGCGCGGGGAGCAGGCCGTCAGCGACTGCTCAAGGGACCGGTTGGCGGGACCACCCCCGCGTGCGCGGGGAGCAGCGCGCCCGCTACTGCAAGCGGGCGGCGAGGTAGGGACCACCCCCGCGTGCGCGGGGAGCAGACCAGGGGCCGGTACCCGTCCGGGCTGACCGCGGGACCACCCCCGCGTGCGCGGGGAGCAGGCGTACCAGCCCCGCTTACCGACCGGCCGCCGGGGACCACCCCCGCGTGCGCGGGGAGCAGGCGCTGCCGATCAAGCCGTCCACGCGCCGGGAGGGACCACCCCCGCGTGCGCGGGGAGCAGCGGACGCACCCGCCGATCGGCGAGCCAGCTACGGGACCACCCCCGCGTGCGCGGGGAGCAGGCGGCGAGCCCGTCGCCGGCCGCGTTGCCTTCCGGACCACCCCCGCGTGCGCGGGGAGCAGTCCTTGATGCTGGTCATGCTCGTGTCCTGGCCCGGACCACCCCCGCGTGCGCGGGGAGCAGAACCACTTCCGCTAACCGGTTAGCGGAGTAACGGGACCACCCCCGCGTGCGCGGGGAGCAGGGGACGTACCCCATTTCCGCCATCGTCTCAAAGGGACCACAGATCG
>NZ_JBSFSO010000060.1:0-36368 GCF_053589795.1 Micromonospora sp. NPDC003241
GATACAACACCGGTATCCAGGCCCGACTCCGCCTTGCCGGACCGCCGCCTGGACCTCGCCGCGACACCGCCAACGTTCCTGGACACCGCACTAGCCGAAGAGTTCGTCACCTACCGAGCCGTCGCCTCTTGAGTTCGCTCAGCCACTGGATGCCGAGCCGGTGGCCGTCGGGGAACTGGTCTTCGCGGTCCCAGCGCCACGCGGTGATCATCGCCAGCATGAGGGTTCGGCAATCTCGGAGCAGGTGGTGGTCGACGCCTGGGTAGAGGTCTCCGACTTCGTCGGGTGCGTGAGCCAGGTCGAACTCGATCGGCCCCCGGCAGCACGTCTCGAAGTCGATGAAGAGCGGGCCGGTCGGGGTCGCGAGGAGGTTGCCCGGGTGAGGTTCGCCGTGCAGGAGTTGTTCGGGTCGGCCGCTGTCGCGGACTGTGCGGTGCAGGCGGTCCAATGTGCTGGCGAGAAAGGCCCGGTCCGCGTCGGTCAGCTTCGGCGTCCGGTCGTGGTCCGCCACGAGCGTGTGAGCCTCGGAAACGCGGTCCGTGAAGTGCGGGGTGGGCAGGTCGACCCGCCGCATTCCGGCGTGCAGACGTTCGAGTGCTCTGGCGTAGTCCGCAGGTGGAATCTCTTCAGTAGTCACCGGTTCGTAATAGGTCCACAGTGTGACCGCGTGATCGTCCCGGACGAAGACCTCGGGTGCTTTCAGCACGGCCACCGGGCTCCCGACCTCGAACAGTCGCTGTGCGGTGTCCACTTCGAGCTGGGCGCTCTGGCGCGCCGCCGGTGCCACCTGGGCCAGGACGTCGCAGGGTTGTAGACGAAGGGTGAGTTTGTTCGAGTTGTGCAGGACGGTGGCGTCGTCGGCGGTCAGGCCGAGCGACGAGGCGATCGACATGGCTGCCTGTGTCGCCCGCTGGGCCGCATACGCCTGCATCGGAGCACCGTAACTCAGCGTTTTCCGCGCAGCAGCCGCAATTCCGTCTCCCTGCATCAGGAAACTATGGCGACGGTGACAACGGACGCTCATGCCGTCGAGCGGGCGTCACGGTCCGCTGCAGGCGGTTGGTCCACAGCGGCGTCCTGCTCCGCTGATCCCCTGCCGGGGGCGTCCATCTCATCTGTCAGCGCTCCCCAGACGAGGTTGAGCGGTCGGTATGTCGGGCAGATCCTCTCCTGCAGGGGGTCTGGATCATCGCCCTCGCGGCCCGCCCTTGGAACTCGAGGCCCGCGTCGTAGGTAGGCCAGCCCTCTTCGGCATCGAGCACAAGACGTGCCTGATCGGCAGTTGCTGCCAGGAAGCCTTCGGGCCCGTGCTCCGGATGCCAAGGACCTGCCACGACGAGGACGCTACGCCGCCTCATCAAGAGCATCGAGCCGGGCTCCCCTGCTCACCGTGCGCGACCTGTAGCGGCCGCAGGCGTACCAGCCTGGCCGAGACCCCGAGCGGCGCCGGCACACGGCAGCACGGCGACGCTCGGTTGGGTCAACTCTGCCGTGCGCCCAGAGAAGATCGCGCTTGAACCGGAGCGACAGGACGTAGCGGCCGGTCCGGCGCTGTTCAACACCGAGGTAAAATCGGCGGTCGCGTTCGACGGCGGCGCGGCGCCGCTTCGCCGCATGCGAGGCGGCTCAGTCGAAGGTGATCCGCATCAGCCTGCTGGCGGCCCAGTCGTCTGGATGGGTCGGCCTGATGGTGCCAGGGTCGTGAGGCTGGTTGAGGTCGTCGACGATGGCCGCGATCACCGCGGCCCGTTCCGTGGAGTCGGTGACGGTGGTCGCGTGCGCCGGTAGGTCTGCTCTGATGTTGTTCTTGAGGTGGAAGGTGAAGGCGGGGTTCGCTCGCAAGTTCGCGTACCAACTGGTCGCGCCTCCGCCCGCTCCGCTGCAAAGATAGGTTGCGCCGTTGGCGCGATAGAAGAAGATTTCAATGCGACGAGGTCGTCCGGTACGCCGGCCAGTGGTGGTGATGTCCACGATTCGTTCGCGGGTCCCGGCCGCAGGCGTGATCGTGATGGCGCGCCTGATCTCGTGCGGCAGGTGCGCCAGCGGGTCGAGCGCGCGACGCTCGCCATGCGGGTCTGCGGGGTTCATGCGGCTTCCTTCTGAAGTGCGGGGCCGAGGAGCAGCCCCCCGTCGATGACATACTCGGCGCCGGTGATGAAGGTCGCGTGCGGCGAGGTGAGGAACAACAGCAGCGCAGTGATGTCGGCGGGCTGCCCGAGTCGCGGGACGGCGAACGGCGCGGGGGAGTAGAAGTCGGCGATCGGGGCATCGGCGCCGGCTGCCGGCTCGGTGATGAACGGGGTGGCGACCACGCCGGGGTGGATTGTGTTGACGCGGATGTTGTCGCGGCCCAACTCGAGGGCGGCGGTCTGAGTGAGCCCGCGAATCGCCCACTTGCTGGCGACGTAGGGCGCGTAGAAGGCGGTACCGCCGAGGCTCATGGTGGAGGCGATGTTGATGATCGCTCCTCCTCCCGCGCGCCGCAGCGCCGGGGCGGCTGCCTTGATGCCGAGGAACGTGCCGGTGAGGTTGATGTCGAGGATGCGAGCCCACGTAGCCCGGTCGGTGGACTCGATGAGGGCCGGCGGGTTCTGCACCCCGGCGTTGTTGACCAGGATCGTGAGTGCGCCGAAGGCCTTCTCGGTCTCCGCGACGGCGGTGGTCCACGACTCCTCCTCGGAGACGTCGAGGCGGACGAAACGCGCCCGGTCTCCCAACTCGGCGGCGAGGTCAGCCCCGCGCTCGGCATTGATGGCACCGATGACGACGTTGGCGCCTTCGGCGTGCAGCGCGCGAACATGGCTGGCCCCCTGCCCACCGGTGCCGCCGGTCACGAGAACGGTCTGATCGGCGAAGTGGGACATCAGATCCTCCGAGTACGTATGCGAGACGACAACCCGAGACCGGGTGGTGAGTCGAGCGACTCACCTTTCCGAAGCTACTCTCCCTGGAGTGGTGAGTCAACCCACTCACCTCGCTATGATGGCGGCATGACCCCAGCGCCGTCGGCCTATCACCAGCGTGTGGCGGAGGAGAAGCGCGCGCTCATCGTGCAGGCCGCTACCGAGCTCTTCCTCGAGTCGGGCTACGACCGGGCATCCCTGGCGCGTGTCGCCGACAGTGCTGGCGTGTCGAAAGCAACGCTGTTCAAGCAGTTTCCGACAAAGGCAGCACTGTTCGATGCCATCGTCATCGACTCGTGGGCGAAGAACGACGTCGCCGACGTGCCGCCCGCCGGCGACCTGACGACCGGCCTGACGGTTCTCGGACGGCACTACGCGACGCTGTTGAGCCAGCCGGAGATGACCGACCTGTTCCGCATCGTCATCGCCGAACTGCCACGCTTCCCCGAACTGGCCAAGGCACACTTCTCGCAGGGCAAACTGCCGTACTTCGAGAACGTCCGGATCTACCTCCTGGCCGAGCGCGACGCGGGAGTCGCAGACATCGCCGACCCGGAGATGGCCACAACGCAGTTCCTCGGGATGATCTCCAACTACCTGTTCTGGCCGCGCCTTCTGCTGCCGGACTGGACGGTGACCCCGGCCCGCACGGCGGCGGTCGTGGACGAAGCCGTCCGCACCATGGTCGCCCGGTATGGCACCGACGTTTCCCACCGGGACCGCGAGGTCGTTACCGCATCTGCTGCGGAAGACGCGCGGGGCTGCCGAGAATGACACCCTCTCGACTTGTCAGATGCCAGATTCTGCCGCCGAGTTAGCGTCAGGGTACTGACGAACAGGGCGAGCGTCGGGAGTAGACGGTGCGCGGATATGAGTGACGGCATCGAGCGGTGAATTCGTCCCTTGACACCTTGCCGAAGATCGGCGCACCCGCGACGCGGGCGCTGAGCGCCGCCGGCTACACCGCGCTACGCCAGCTCGCAGGTGTGCCGCGCGCAGAGCTTGCCAGGCTGCACGGCATGGGGACGAAAGCACTGGACATCATCGAGGCTGCCCTCGAACAGCACGATCTGGGGCTGAGCTGATGCCGATCTGACACGACGTGCCAAGTGGACCCCGCCACACCCACACATCTGCCGCTCAGCTCTACAAGGGCGTAGACCTACGTGAGCTGCGCTGGCTGTGTGGCTGCGACGGCCGAGAGCAGCGGGGGAGCGCTGCTCAATCTGCCGGAGCCGCGGCCAGCCTCATGATGTGGGCGGCCCGACCTGCCAGCAGCGGCGCCTCTGTCGCGTCGATCAGGCTGAGGGCAACATTGCACGTAGACATCTGACCTGCGCTGCGTCGCATGCGTTGTCCAGGATGACCAGAACACGTCGGTCAGCGAGGACGCTGCGATACAGCGCGGCACACTCGGACTCTTCACGGGGAATGATGCGGCCGTCTACCCCGAGTGCGCGCAGGAACCGCGCCATGGTATCGAGCGGAGCAACCGGCTGCTGCCGGCCGGCTCCGAGCAGGTTGTGACATAGAGCTGCCCATCGGGAAAGCCGGGGCGCAGCACCTGAGCGGCGCGCAGCGCCAGGCTGGTCCCGATCGCTGGGCCCTAGTTGTCATCGGGGCAGGCCAGTAAATGTCTGACCACCTCCTGGTCGGAGGTGCCGCCGACGTCCGGTCGTGCTAGCCACCGATCGGCGAGCCGTCTTAATCCGCTATGATCCAACTCGGTATGCCACAGCATCCGCCATACATGAGGCCAGTGCTTATGATCAGGATGATTCTGAAGACACCCGATGGCCAGATCCCAGAGAGCGCTCGAAGCGCCACCGTCATTCCACAAGGTCTTCCACAATCTCAGCCAGGGATCCTTAATTTGATTGGCGGTCAGCCAGTCCATCCCGCTTCGGCTGAGCCGGGTCTTGTCGGCCCCAGAATTCCAGGCCAGCAGCCAGACATTCGCCCAAATAACAGTGTTTTCAGGGGGGTCGGGAAGCTGATGCAGAATGGCCTGTCGAAGGTCCTCTGAGGTTGCGTGACCTAACGCCAATTCGGCGGCTGTGCACCAATTCCTAGTGGGTTTCGAGAACGTAAGCCACTCGACCGTTATAGCCGACAACGAATCGCGGCTGGCGGTATCCAGATTCCAGACATCACGCCACACTCGGAACCAGCGTCCCATTATGCGTGTGGATTGTGTTCGACGCCAAACGTGCAGCTGATCCCAAGCCAGGGTGGTGAGCTTCTCGTTGAACTCTGGCTGGCTGAAAAAGTGTGACCAGACCCAATGCCAACCGTGACGTGCCAGGGTATTGCTCTCAAGCCAGGTGAGTGCCAAGTCGCGGACCTGATGAGATTCGGCCTCGGCCGCCTGTATAGCTCCCCAGACGTGTGGCCATTGGTAGTGATCAGGTTGCTGCCGAAGCCAGCTTGTGCCGATCCCTGCGAGTAGGTGGGTCTCGATGCCGGCTTTCCATAATGGCTCCCACACATCAGGTAAGGACCTCATTTGAGTTCCACTAAAAAGCCACTGCTGGCCGACAGCAATAAGTCTGTCCACGCCATGTCGTGCATCCCACAATGCCTTCCAGGGCTGTGTCCATGCCACGTGTTCAGGAACGCCTTCAAGCCATGCAAGTCCAATCTCGGCCAAGTCTTCCGACCGGCCGTGTGCCTTCCACGTGGCTTCCCAAATGTGCGGCCAGTGCCGGTGTTCTTTGGGGTTGCGAAGGAGCCATGCGACCCCCAGATCGGCTCGCCCGTAGCGAGACGTCAGCAGCGCAACAACATGACTATCGTCTGTAGAATCAGCCGTCAGCCAGTCTGCCGCCCATTTTCCGAGTGCCTGGCTCCCTGGTGCCTTGTCTAGGAGCGGTTCGAGAAGGAACATGATCTCAGGACGTGACCGGTTGAACTCCAGCCATGCGACCGCCGAACGCGCATAGCGGACGGGTTCGCGCTCCAGCAGATAAACCGCGACCTCGCCCCACGATGTCGTCGCCGGCGCGCTCTGCAGCAGCGCTGCCGAGCGATCGTGCAAGCGGTTGCTGCCGGCAAGGTTTTTTAGGGCTACGGCCAGCACGTCACCAGCCATGCGCTTTCCAGGCCTTGACGCGCCGAGCCATTGCTCGACTACGATGCACAGTCGAGGATCTTTGAGTCTCTTTATCGCATCAATTGTAACCGGACGGAATTCTTGCCAGGTCGGGCTTCTCATTAGCAGATCGATGATGCTATCGGCCACACCGCCAACGCCAGTCCACCGTTGAAGCAATTTATGGCAGGTCAAACGTAGGCCAGGGGCCGTCATGTCTGCGATGCGAATGCGCTCAACCGCTCGGCCGGCAGGGTGCGGTGACCAGTCGATCGACGGGACGTTCGCCGCGAGTTCGAGCCACACTGGCAGATCGGAGAGTGGCAGCCCACTACCTGCCATGCGTTTGTGGTAAATCTCACTGAGAAGAGATCCGATGTCATCGTGAGCGATCCTCGAGTTCAGCTCGCCTGTTTTGTCGACCAGGGCTCTGGATAGTGCCCACAAGGGCGCAGTCTGCCCAGCAGGATCCTCGCCGTATGCCTGGCAATCCTCGACGGCCTGGAAAAGGTGACCTCGGCGGACGTTAGCTTCCGCACCTGCTGGAAACCATGCCTCATACATTAGATTCGCGATCTGAGGATGAGTTACCCAGGTGTCCTGCCGAGAGCCGACCCCACGATTCTCGAGGTGCTCCTCGGTCTGGAGGGCCGCCATCGCGTCGCGTTGCTGTGGGGTCAGCACCTTCTCGAAGGCGCGAGCCGGATAGCCGACGTAGAGACGATTCAGCGCCACTACCCGGGCGACGACGCTGAACACCTGTCCATCCAGATCCATCGACCGAAGGCGGGCGCGAAACCGAGCGGCGAATTCTTTCAGAGACGATCCGTGATGCCTCTCAAACAACAGTTGAACCAGGAGTTGGTTGGGCCCCTGCAGCTGATTTAGTTCCGAGCCAGTGCGCCGGGAGAACCACGCTTTTAGCTCGTTGTAGTCCTCCGCTACCTTGCTCTCAACCATGCTTTGCCTGACGATCAGATCATCTACAAAGTCGTTGCTTAGGTTAAAGGCCTGCTCGGTCGGTCCGCAGCAGACCAAGAGCGGCAGCCTGTCGCCTTCGCCCCGTTGCCTGATGTCATCGACGATGGCGAGCGCGTCCTGCCAATGAGCGGCCCCTTCGGTGGAGGAGACCTGGTAGGGATCGTCGATGGCAATCACTGACAAGAGATCTGAGTCAGGATCACACTCCGTTGCCCGCTGGACCCATTCCATCGCCCGGCTTAACAGGGCGGAATTGTTGCCGAGCCAGATTACCCTAGCGATTCCCCCGGAATGTAGATCAGCTAGGAACTGCAGAAGAAGGACACTCTTCCCTACGCCCGATCGGCCGCCCAGCCAGAAGACTGGCAGCTTAATGGTATTGTCCGCGAAGGCGGGCCGCGAGTCCTGCCATTCCCAGAAGTCTTTCCTGATGCGGTCGAGCGCCACAGGGCGCGGTGCGAAATAGCCATCGCGAAGGTGGTAGAGCATCGGACGCTGGCCGGTAAGGTAGGAGCCAGGCTTGATCTGCGGGGGAGCAATGTACTCGTCGCGCCAAAGTTGAATATCGCTGGTTTTCCTTTTGCTGCTGTCGAGCCTTACGAGGTCATTCCAAATGTCTCTAGCGACGGCCTCAAAACTTCTTTCGCTGTCGCTTGCTTCCATTATTTGAGCTAGCCAGGTGCGTGCGATTCCGACGGGATCTGTTGCCCCGAGTCGCTCATGCAATATCCCGTGCAATTCACGGGTGGGGTCGCTGATCGTACTTGTCGTCACTACTGCTGCGAAATGCTCGGCGTCTTCTGTCCCTATGTTCGCGGTCTTGAACTGCTCGATCCACCTCGAAATTCGCGTCTCGGCGGACTTGAGGTCCGACCCGGCAGCCTGGATCTCGAATCGCAATCGGGGCTGTAGTTCAGGGAACTCTTCGGCGAGGCGGTAGATCTCCCACAGTTCGTCGAGTGCCGAACCGATTGATTGACTTGTGTGCCGCCGCTTAATCTGCGTTATTATCACCGTCGAATCTTCGATTACCCGCAAGTCAGAAAGGGATTCCGCGACAGCTGAGTAGGACCCAGTGGCCCTGTTTTCGAGAAACTTGGCCACGGTTTTAAGTAACGTGACTTGAAACTGGTAGTAGAAGCCGGCAAGCGCGTTTTTTCCGCCGCTCGCGTGGCGCGGCTTGACCCTCCTCCACTTCTGTTCGAGTTTGCGAAGATCGGCCAGCATTCCGTCAACTCTCGACACGAGCGGAGGGATCCTCTACATTCCCCTTGGGGTGGGAGAACTGCGTTCGGTATGTTATATACAGACCCATTCCGCTATTCTGGCTGTCTGCCCTGGACTGCGCAAGAGTCGAGGTGTGGGCCTTTCGGCCTGCGTAGGGGTTTGCCCCATGCTGTCCACGGGCTGAGTACATTGCGCGGCGGCTAGGCCCCGGCTCGCTGGACATACTTAGGCCAGCGGAGCGTCGACCCCTGGGAGTCGGGCTCCACCGCCGTCGGATCGTCATGAGGGGCCCGTCGCAGGATGGACACTATCGAGAGGACTGCGCAAGAAGCGCAGGACTTAGCTGTCAGCGAGGTGATCTTCACGAGGCTGCTCAGATCATTGCTGTGCGAGCAGGACAGCGAGAGGGTTCCCAAAGGACTTCGCCAGGCTTTCCAGCAGGGCTTGACCTTTGACTGCGGTGCCTGCCGGTGGTCGGCCGATGACTCCGGTCTTCGTGTAGGCCGCCATGCCGTTGACCAGCAGCATAGATCGGTCATCTGCAGCGTGATCGCCGTCGACGAAGTCCTCGCCGACCACGTCGGGTTGTACATGCAGCAGGATGGATACTTCCAGCTCGCCGGCGTGCATGTCGTGGTGTACGTCGCTGTCGAGGCACGCATCCTGTCTGGTTTTGTCCCAGGCGGCGCGGTGGGGGAACAGCGTCATCGTGGCCGTTGCGGTGGCGTTGGCGGTCGGCACGATGTTGGAGAGGACGTAGTTGCCGCCGTGCCCGTTGATGATGGCCAGTCGGGTGATTCCGTTCGCGGCAAGAGAAGCCCTGGTGTCTTCGATGATTGCCGAGAGGGTCTGGTGGCTGATGCTGACGGTGCCAGGCCAGCCGGCGTGTTCGTGTGAGCAGGACAGCGTGATCGGCGGCAGGAACAGCACGTTGTGCTGTTCGGCGATGGCCATAGCGACGATGGTGTCGGTGGCTAAGGGCAGGAAGGACCCGTGTTGCTCGAAGCTGCCGACGGGCAGGACCGCTACCTGGGGTGCGCGGGTGGCGACGTCGGTGCTGGTGGTGGTGGGCAGCAGGTCCATCCGATCATCATGTCACTGGGATGTTACTGCGGCGTGGTGCCTGTCGATGAAGGTGCGGATCGAGGGCAGGGCGCTGTGCCGGCGTAGCGCTATCGCGGGTGGCCCGGCAGCTCGGAGGACGTGGTAGGAGACAGTCTCCTCGGCAAGTCGTAGTGCTGTCATACCGTGGTCGGCGGCGCGTTCGGGGTCGTGGTGCAGGTAGCACTCGCCGAGGTGGTCGTGGAGAAGGCCGGTATCGATCGGGGCGAGGGGCGCGGGGTGGCCGAGAAGTTCCTCGTAGACCGTGGTGGCCGAGGCCGAGTCGCCGAGAAGGTACCTGCAGCGCGCGTCGACGGCGGTGACGTAGCGTCTGTTGAAGTGCTGCGCGAAGGCATCCTCGTCGGCGGTGCGGGCGTCGATGTTGCGTAGTTCGCGTTGGGCGGCAGCGATTGCGGTGAAGGTGTCTTCGTTGGTGCCGCTGGGCTGCCAGTGCTTCCGCCATGCAGGTCAGGCACAGTGCGCGGGTGCGGGCGGGTACCGGGCCTGGTGAAAGGGATCGGTAAGAGAGGCGGATAGCGGTGCGGATGTCTCCGCTATCGAGGGCTCGCTGGCTCTGCCGCATAGCGGTGTACGCAGTCAGTGACCGGTCCTCGGCTTGGGCGGCGCGGCGTTGCGACCGGTCCAGCCCTCATCCGGCCATTTTGTCACTGGGATGTCAGCACGGGGTGCTGCTTGTCGATGAAGGTGGCGTCGCAGAGGCGAAGGCTCGTACCACCGATGAGGGGCCGCTTCTCGACACCCACCTTGGCGGCCCTTCAACGAAGGTCGGGCAGCCAAGCGCACCAGGAGCGTGATGCTGGAGGAGGATGATGGCGTGCAGACGGATGAGGCGATCCGGGCGGCGGCCTTGGCAGCTACACAGGTAGGTGTGCCGGCTTCGGACCCGGTGGTCGTCCGAGTGGGTGAGAATGGCGTCGTCCTGTTGCCCAAGGCTGGGGTGCTGGCGCGAGTGGTTCCTGGCCCTGAGGCTATGCACCACGTGCGGCACGAGCTTGAGGTTGCTGCATGGCTCGCCTCGCAGGAGGTGCCGGCGATGCGGCCGGTCAGGCCGGTCCCGGTGGTGGTTGGCCATTACGTGGTCTCGTTATGGGAGTACCTGTCAGATGCTCGCGCGGCTGACCTGGCGATACTTGCCGAGTGTCTGCGTCTGCTACATGGGGTTCCCCGACCGGTAGGGCTGCTACCTCGCCTGTCGCCGTTCGCGAGGTTCGACGACCAGTTGAACGGGGGCGCCGCTCTGGGGGCGGGGGACCGGGCGTTTCTGCGGGAGCTTCGCGATCGTCTCGCGGTGCAGTGGGAACAGTCGACGTTTGTGCTCGGGGAGACGGTGCTGCACGGCGACGCGCACATGGAGAACCTTCTCGTCGCAGCAGATGGTCGGCGGGCCTTCGTGGATCTGGAGACCGTGTGTGTCGGGCCGCCGGAGTGGGATCTGACCCTCAGCGCCCTGTACTACGAGTGCGGATGGTTCACCGAGCACGAGTACGCGAGATTTGCGGAGACCTACGGCTATGACGTCCGTCAGGGCTCCGCGTGGCCGGTGCTTCGGCAGATCCGCATGCTGCGGATGACCCTCTGGCTGGCGCAGTCGGCGGACAACGATGTACAGCGAAGACGACAGTTGACACATCGACTCAGCACATTGCGCGACGGATCGGCTCCGTCTGGCTGGACGGGCTTCTAGCCCTGCGACTCTGCAAGGTCGCCGAACTGGCCCAGCGCCGCTGCCACCTCGTGTCGAAGGCCGGGTTCGACAGTATCGCTTCCGAGGATGCCGTGGAGGACGCGAAGGTCGTCCTGTAGCCGGCTGGAGTGCACGCCTTCTGCGTCTGCTGACCCGGCGCGTGTTGACTGTAGTGCGCCAGCAAGATCGCCTTGGCGTGCCTGCAGGCAGGCGATTCGAATCATGGTCAGCGCTCGGGATCTGGCCACCGCCGCGGGATGGAGGCCGTACGCGGCATGCAGCCGAGCGATGGTGGCATCGGTCAGAGACCGGTCACTGGTGGCTAACGCGAGGTCGCACATGGCATGACCGGCGTCGCCAAGAATTTGACCGAGGTCGGCGTAGTAGCCCCAGGTGGTGTCATGGATACCATCTGCCGGGCTCGCCGCGAACTGCTCGTCACAGAGTCCGACGGCACGCAGGCATCCCTCGGCGTCGCGGTTATTGGCATGCGCCCGAGCTTCCACGATCCCTACGACCGCGCGGCCCAGCGGAGGAAGCTCGCGCCACTCGGCCCGGACCAGGCCGATGATCTTTAGCGCTTCCTTCGCCTTGCCGCTGTAGGTGAGGTGCCTGCTCAGGCTGGTGACGGTGTGAGCACGCTGCTGGGCGTCTTCGGCCTCGGCGGCGAGCTGGATTGATCTGACGAAGTAGCCCTGAGACGTGCCGACGTTCTCACCCGCATCGAAGCATGCCCAGCCGGCAAGGTCACCAAGTCGGGCTGCCGTGGAGAGCCACTCTCGGCGGACCGCATCGGTGGCTTGGGACTGGCGGATTGCGCGGCTGGCCCACTCGAATTGACCCGCCATCGCGGCACGAGCAAGACCGCCCCCGTACCGATGATCCCAGTCCTCGAACAACGTGATGCTTCGACGGAGAGCTTCCACATGGGGCCACTCGATCCTGTTCGGCACCTGCATGTCCGGGACCCACGGCCCAGGAAACTCCGCCATCTCGTCCGGCAAGGCGCCGAACCACGCAGCCTCCGTCAACGACTCGAGACCTGTATGTGCGCGTGCTGTCCGGCGAGGGCTGTACAACCCGAGTTGAGCGTCAGTGGTGGTGCCGAGGACGGCATGCAGCGCCGCTCTCCGTTCGGCGCTGGGCCAGCGATGTTCACCACGCTCCAGTTTGCCCACCCATCGGAAGTCCACGTACTGCGTCGCCATGTTCCTGGAGGGGTAGAGAACGTCCAAAGCAACGTTGACTGAGTCAGCCAGCTCCGCACGGGACATAGCTTGCCCAGGCCGCTGCGGTGAGGGCAGACAGTTCCGCGCGCTTCGAAGCGCCGTGTTCGGCGTGATCACCGTATCCGCGTGGCGAGGCATAGCTTCCCCTCTGCGCCAGCAGCAGGCCGACGTCGATAACCCGTATGGCTTCCGGAAACGATGAGATCGTACGCGGGAAATGGTGGCTGCGTCGTGGGCGACACAGCGAGTGTTCCGGCGGAACACCGCCCACCGCATCGTCGTATTGCTGTAGCTAGCGGCATATCCGCTGGCCAGGCTTTGGTCAGGCCGTTAGTCGACGTGCGTTGGTCGGACCGAAGGTCGGGATTCCCCCTTACGCGCTATTGCGTGATCGTTGAATCGCAACAGCTATCCGTCGTCCAGGAACTGTCGGAGCGATGACTGGTCCCCAACTACCGCTGGTCCCCGTGCTCGACGCGGATGACCGTGCCGCTGACCACTTCTGGGCGTACCTGGAGGACCGTAGTGTGCGGTTCCTGCCGTACCAGCTTGCGCCGATTTTCTCCTCGACGTTGCGGGAGTTCGTCGCGGGCCGGGGTGATCCGGCGGCCCGGCGGGCGGGTCTGGCGGTGTTGGCCCGGATGTACCGGCGGTTCGGTCTGCAGTCGTATCACGACACGTGTATCGCGGCGGCCATGGTGGACACGGTCCGGCGGTTCCCCGACGACCGGTGGGGTCAGGCCCCGGCCGGCGCCTGGGAGCGGGGGTGTCGGCGGGCGTTGCGGTTGGCGGACCGGGCGGCGGGTGTGGTGGGGGAGGGGCCGCAGGTCACCGTCGGCGAGGTCGAGGCCCGCGAGTCGCCGTCGGATGGTGTCACGGTGCTGACGGTCCGGCCGATGCGGCGGTTGCGGTACCTGCCGGGTCAGGCATTGCCGGTGGGTACGCTGCGCCGACCCGGGCAGTGGCGGTGGCTGTCCCCGGCGAACGCGCCGCGTCCGGACGGGACGGTGGACTTCCACGTCCGCGCGGTGCCCGGCGGTCGGGTGTCACCGCTGCTGGTGCGGCAGGTCGCGGCGGGGGAGACGCTGTGGTTGGGGCCGCCCTGCGACGTCGGATTGTCCCTCGCCGCTGCGGGTGAGGCGGATCTGCTGCTGGTGGCCGGCGGGACCGGGTTGGCGCCGCTACGGGCCCTGGTCGACCAGGTCGCCGCCGCGCCGGGCGGGCGGCGGGTGACGCTGGTCGTCGGCACCCGCACGGTGCTGGACCTGTACGACGCGGTGGCGGTGGACCGGCTCGCCCACACGCACCCGGACTGGCTGACGGTGGTGCTGGCGTTCTCCGCCGACCCGGACGTCGACCCGGCCGTGCAGGGCGACGTGCTGAGTCTGGCCCTCTACCACTACCGGCGGGGGCAGGCGATCTATGTGTGCGGCCCCACCTCGCTGATCGTCGCCGCGCGGCGGCGGCTGCCGCTGACCGGCATCCCGGCCGGTGACGTGCACCTGGCCACCACCTTCGACCGGGCACTCGACACCACGCGGTGGACGAACCACCACCCCGACACCACCACCGGCCGACCGGACTCGGGCACCGACGACAACCCATCCGACGGATCCCTGGGGAGCTGACATGCCGCCGACGAACCCGGCCGTGCGACCCGCCCACCACGGCGACTCCGCCGCTCTGGCCGCCCTGTTGGCCGGGCAGCTGCACCGCCAGCGGCTGGGTGCCTGGCTGGTACCCGACCCGACCGCACGCCCGGCGGTGCTGTACTCCTACGCCCGGCTCGTCGTCGCCCACGCCCTGACCCACGGCCGAGTCGACACCACCGACGACCACACCGCCGTCGCCATCTGGCACACCCCGCCGGCCGTGACCTCGACCGCCGGCCACGACACCCTGCCCCTGCTGCCCGGTGGGCGTCAGGGCCGCTTCGCGCTACTGCACACCTACACCGCGACGGTCCACCCCCACACACCCCACCACTACCTCGCCCACCTGGCCGTCCGCCCCGACCGGCACGGCACAGCGGCCGGCCACGCACTGCTGGCCCACCATCGGCACACCGACCCGCAGGCAGTCGGGGCGTACGCGGACGTCAGCACCGACCGCCCCGGCGATCACCTTCTCGCCCGCGCCGGCTACCTACCCCGTACACCGATCCTGCTGGCCCCCGGTGGCCCGGTGCTGTGGCGGATGTGGCGCCCACCCCACCCGGCCCGACACCCCCGGTCGTGCGGCGCGGAGTTGCCGCGTCGGGTCCGGCTCCACCGGGCCGCGACACCGTTCCACGGCACCGTGCTCACCACCGCCACCCCGCGCTCACCCTGACCGGCTCATCCCAGCCGGCCTCCACCCGCCGCCGCGTAAACGCCGGCAGCCGCGCCAAGCCCGCACACCCTCCAGGAGGACCACTTCCGATGCTGTCCACCACCCATCCCCACACCACTCTCGCCCTGCGCAGACGCACCCTGCACCGTGGCACGACCACACCCCTGGGCGTGGCGGCCCCCACCGCAGCGGGCGCCGACACCACCCCGGGAGCCGCCATGCCCAGCGAGTACGTGTGGGGCTACGCCGTCCGCCGCCAATGGCCCGACGGCAGCCACGACCTGTTCGGCTTCACCCCCGACCCGCAGATCGCAGCCCAGCGGCTCACCCGCGACCGCAGCTACTGGCGCACCGGCCCCGTCCGTCCGACGGCGGTGTACCTGGTGCCCACCAACGACGCCACGGTCCACCACCACCCGGTCACCGGCTGTCGCCACCACGCCTGCCCCGATACCCCGGACCGGAGGCCCACCCCGTGACCGGACAGGTTTCCGTCGCCCTCGCCCGCCGTACGCTGAGCCCCGTCGGCCTGTGGATGTTCGGCGCCGCCGCCTCCGCACCCATGGTCGTCCTCGCCGCCGGCATCCCCGCGATCTACGCCACCACCGGTGTCGTCGCCCTACCCCTCACCTACCTGCTCGTGGCCGCAGGCGTCGCCGTCCTCGCCGTCGCCTACACCAGCATGGCCCGACAGATCGCCCACCCCGCCGCCTACTACGGCATCCTCGCCCACACCCTCGGCCGGGGATGGGGCGTCGCCGCCGGCATGGTCGCACTCCTGGCCTACGGCGCCATCCAGACCAGCCTCTACGGCCTCGCCGGCGCGACCCTCGCCGCACACCTCGGCGGCACCTGGTGGGTGTGGGCCGCCATCACCCTCACCGTCGTGGCGACCCTCGGCGTGCGCACCATCGTGCTGTCGACCCGACTGCTGGCCGCAGTCCTCGCGGTATCGCTGCTGATCATGGCCGTGTTCGTGCTGGCCGCCGTGACCCGCCCCGCCACCGACACCCTCGGCTGGCACGGCTTCGACGCCTCCGGCCTCGCCGTCGGCGGCATCGGCGGCGCGGTCGCCTTCAGCGTCGCCTCCCTCATGGGAATCGACGCCCCCGCCAGCTTCGCCGAGGAGACCATCGACCGCGGCGCCATCAGCCGCGCCACCATCGCCGCCGCACTCCTGCTCGGCGTCGTCTACGCCACCGCCGCCTGGGCGATGGGCGTCACCGTCGGCCCCGACCACATCGCCCACGCCGCCGCCGACCCCACACCTCTGACCTACACCATCCTCGACCGCGCTGGCACCGGCTGGTCCACCGCCGCCGCCGTGACGCTGATCCTCGCGATCCTCACCTCGATGCTCGCCTTCCACAACGTCTTCGCCCGCTACGTGTTCGCCATGGCTCGCGAAGCGGTCCTCCCGGCCCGACTCGCCGGCACCAACCACGGCACCCGCCTCACGGCACCCCGTGGCGGCTCCCTGACCCAGACCATCCTGGCCGCCGCTACCGTCACCGGATTCGCCGCCACCGGCGCGGACCCCGTCACCACCATGTTCACCTGGCTGTCCACCCTCGGCGCGATGGGCCTGCTCACCCTGCTCCTCGCCGCCTCCGTCGCCGCTCTCACCGCCCCGGCCGGCCTGCGCGACACCCACACCACCCGGTGGCAACGACGCATCGCCCCCACCCTCGGCGTCGCCGCCGGCACCACCCTGCTCACCACGATGCTGGGCAACGCCGGATCACTGCTCGGTGCCGCACCCGGATCGCTGCACCCGTACCTGCTGCCGGCGATCCTCACCGCCACCGCCGCCCTCGGCGGCATCTGGGCCGCCCACCTGCGCCGTACCCGCCCCGACGTCTACGCCGGCATCGGCCGTGGCACCCCATCCACCCACGCCGTACCCGACGCCATCACCGTCTCCATCTGAAGGGGCCCGCCATGACGATCCACGCCGGCACCAACGCCGGACACCACCGTTACGACCCGCTGCACCCCAGTTGGCAGCCACCACAGCACCCACCGCCACCGGCCACCGCGCACCGGCCACCACCCGGCCACCAATCCCCACCCGGCCACCCGGAGATCCCCACCGACCTGGCCCGCCACCACACCGCAGACGACCCGGACGACCTCGCCGGGCACCGCCACCGGATCGACCTGCGTCGTCAGGTCGCCTATCGCGCCAAACGCCTCAACCACGGCCACCTCGTCGAAGCCGACCTCCGCTACGGCACCCGCGACGCCCTCGGCCCTCACGCCGTCATGCTCTTCTTCACCACACCCGCCCCCGCCGAGCCGCACGGCTACCGCCTGCACACCAGCTATCGACTCTTCCTCGCCTCACCCGAAGCCGAGGACCTCACCCGACTCCTGCACGACCTGACCACCGTCGCCCGCACCGCCATCACCCACGCCGCCGCCAGGGGACACCGATGGCACCCCCACGGCCCCCGCGCCGCCATGGTCAACGGCGGAGACATGACCCTCCCACCCCACGCCCACTACATCGGCACCGGTGTGTCCACCCTCGACACCGACGACGGCCGCTGGGACCAACTCGCCCGCAGCCTGCGCATCCCCACCGCCACCGGCCTCCGCCGCTCCGCCTGGGACCTCAAAGGACAGTGCCACCTCCTGCTCACCGACGGCACCGCCATGCACATCGACCGCAACCCCCACGCCCGCCTCGGCGACGACGGCATCCGCAGCAGCACACCCCTCGACCCCATCTGGAACCCTCACTGGCACAACCCCCACCGCACCCTCACCGAACAGGGCGACCACGCCACCCGCCACCGATGGCGTCACCTCACCGCCCTGCACACCCTGCTCACCACCCATCTGCACCCGGGACGGCCGGCGTGACCGCGACCCTCGACCTCACCACCGCCGCCGACCTGCGACACACCCCGATCGATCCCACCGCCGTCCTCGACCACCTCATCGCCGACGCCGATGCCGCCGCGCCCACCAGCATCGGCTACCCCGGCGCCGTCGACCTCGACCACAGCGCCGTGATGACCCGCCTCGCCAGCCGCCTCTGGAACAACATCGGCGACCCGACCGACCTCACCGGCGCCGCCCACACCCGCACCCTCGAACGCGCCGTCATCACCTGGACCGCCGACCTGCTCGCCATGCCCACCGACGACCGCTGGGGCTACGTCACCACCGGCGGCACCGAAGGCAACCTCTCCGCCCTGCACACCGCCTACCGACGCTGGCCCACCGCCCGCATCTACCACTCCACCGCCGCCCACTACTCCATCCCCAAGATCATCGACATGCTCGGCGCCCGCGCCGTCCCCGTCCGCGCCGCACCCGACGGCGAAATCGACTACGACGACCTCGCCGCACAGCTACGCAAACGACGACGCTGGCCTGCCATCGTCGTCGCCACCGCCGGCACCACCATGACCGAAGCCGTCGACGACACCACACGCATCCACGCCATCCGCACCGAGTACGGCATCCCCGGACACCTCCACGTCGACGCCGCCCTGTCCGGCATACCCCTCGCCCTCGACGGCCGACTACGCCTCGACGACACCAGTGGCATCGGCTCCATCGCCATCTCCGGACACAAGTTCCTCGGCACCCCCACCCCCTGCGGAATGGTCCTCATCCGCGACCACCTCCGCCGCCCCCACCTCCGCCACGTCCCCTACACCGCCGCCACCGACACCACCATCACCGGCTCCCGCTGCGGCCTGGCCGCCGCCCTGCTCTGGCACGCCATCGCCACCCACGGCCGCGAAGGACACCGCTGGCGCGCCGCCGAAGCCCGCCACCTCGCCGCCCACGCCGTCGACCAGATCCGCGCCACCGGCTGGACCGCCTGGCGTCACCCCCACGCCTTCACCGTCGTCCTACCCACCCCACCGGCCGCCGTACGCGCCACATGGCTCCTCGCCAGCGACGGACCCGTCAGTCATCTCATCTGCATGCCCGGCATCAGCAAAGGCCAGATCCACGCCTTCGCCGCCGACCTCGCCACCGCCATCACCACACCGACAGCGACCCTCCCACGCCCCCGCACACCCACCCCACCGGGCGCAGCCAGCGGCTGACCGCAGGCCCGGCCCGACCTCAGCCACCACCTGGACCTCGGCTCGGACCAGGGAGAACCCGACTCCTCACGGTCCGGCCCCACCCGGGTAGCCGGCTCCCTCGACACGATCGGTGCCGCAAGGAGAAGGCGCAGCAGTTGACCTCAACCAGAGTCGAGGTTTTACGATCCTGCTCGACTGATGGGAAGTCGTACAGGATGCTCAGGAGCAGAGAGTGATCGTCACCATCGCCAAGGTCACCGACCCCGCTCGCTTTCTGGAGATCTTCGAGACCGTCGGCGCGCAGAAGCGGCGGGAGCACGGCTGCCGAGGCGCCCGGGTCTATTTCGATCCTGATGACGCGCACCGGGTGTGGTCCGTCTTCGACTGGGACGCGAAAGACTACGACAAGTTCCTTGCCGACCCGGAGATCCCGGCCATCGCGCGAGAACTCGGGATCCAGGCGCCGCCCGTGCACGCCGTCGCCGCGACCGAACTCGACGCCTAACCACCGCGCAGGGAGAGACTTCGGTATGGATGCCACGCCCCCGCAGGCCCGCAGGTTCAGCTCGACGATCGGCGACGACGCCATCCGCTTCGGCGACCGGATCCTCATCGCGCCCGGCCTCGGCAAAGAGGCCGGAAGGTCGATGAGCGCCTACACGTCGTTCCTCTACACCGGGGCGCGGGCCGACCTGCCGGCCTCCTACGCGGAGATCTGGGTGGTGCTCGGCGGCGCTCTACGAGTGGGCGCTGGTAGCGCTGCCGTAACGGTGCTCGCAGGGGATTATGTTCATGTTCCCGAGCAGACGCCCGGGATCGTCGAGGCCATCGAGGACACCACGATGGTCTGTGTGTCGGTGCCCGCTCACTGACCCACAGCCGGGATCTAGGCGAGCGCCTTCTGCAGCGTGACGGCAGCGGCCGGCAGGTAATAGGCCCGCTCGGCGGCAGATCCGTGCGCGGCCGAAAGGTGGACTACGTCAGGGTGGGGCCCTGTCGAGCTGAACCGTGCGTGCTATCAGACAGGTACACCGTCGGGACACCTCGGCCGCCAACCCAGGGCCTCTGCAAGCCGCCTGGACGGCTGTCGTCGCGTCGCGGGTCGCCGTCGACTGGTAGAGCGAGACCGGGTTGGCGGCCCTGTGGACGTCGGACGGGAACACGGAATCCTGCGACTCGGGCGCGGAGACGGCCCTCTTCCACTCGGCCACTATCGTCGGCCCACCCTGCGGCCAATCGCGGAGTGTCGAGACTCAGGGTCGATAGCTGACGGGGTGGCCCGGACGACACGGCGCGCGGTGGGCGGCACGAGGGTGGGGTCGGCATGCGGCGGCGCATGTTCGCGCCTCGGCCGTGAGATCATGCTCGATCCGGGATCGAGTGGTATCCAAGCGCCGCAATGGCCACTCGATCCCGGATCGAGCGATGCTGTACTCGGAAGAGCGCGCCCGCTTCTCGCCGTGAGCGGGGGCGGCTTGCCTTCCTCGGGGAATCCTGGACCTCGCTGGGCCGCCTCGCGGACATGTCTTGCCGGGAGTGTCCTCCCGCCGGGCTGGCGGCCTTCTCCACGCCACTGACCTGCACCGTCAGGGTGGAAACGGCCAGCGGCGGGGAGGCGTCGGCGGTTATGGCGGGCGTTGGCGTAGATGCGTACGTGCACCGGACGAGCCCTGTACCGGCGGACCTTAAGCGCTTAGGCTGCGTGGGAATTCCACGTGACTCGGCGAGGAGGGGCCTGCATGCGCACGACGGTGGACCTGGCAGGACGTTGGACCTGGACAGTTGACGTCGACGGTCAGACGTCGGTGCCAGCCGAGGCCATCCCGCTCATCGGCCAGGCCATCGAGGCGCAGGTCCCGGGGGCGATCCACCTCGACCTGCTGGCGGCGGATCTCATCCCCGACCCCCTCGTCGACCGGAACGAGGACGACGTCTCGTGGGTGTCCAGGTGCGACTGGCGACTGCGCCGTACCTTCGCCGCCGCCGTCGGCGCAGAGCGGATCGACCTCGTGCTCGACGGTGTCGACACCGTCGCATCCGTTGTAGTCAACGGGCGGACGGTCGGGAGCACCCGGAACATGCATCGTTCCTACCGGTTCGACATCACGGCGGTCGCAGCCGAGACGAATGCCGTCGATGTCCGATTCACGTCCGCGTACACCGAGGCGGAGCATTGGGAGCGGACGCTCGGCACCCGACCCAGCGCCTACCCACAACCCTTCGCGTTCATCCGAAAGATGGCGAGTAGCTTCGGCTGGGACTGGGGACCGACCCTGCCCGGTTGCGGACTGTGGCGCGACGTCACGATCCAGACGTGGAGCACGGCCCGGATCGCTGCGGTCCGTCCTCTGGTCGACCTGTTCGAGGACACCGGCATCCTCACCGCCCACATCGACATCGAGCGAACCGGCTCGGGGGCGACACGGCCGTTGCACCTGGAGGTGGAGATCGCCGGCCAGGCTGTCCACGCCGAGGTCCCGCCGGGCCAGAACTCTGCGACCGTCGTCGTCGCCGTTCCCGAGGTGCGCCGCTGGTACCCCCGAGGACTCGGCGAACCACACCTGTATCCGGTCGAAGTCTCGCTCTGGTCCGGGAAGGAACGGCTCGACGAGCATCGTACTCGGGTCGGCTTCCGGACTGTCGCAATCGACCGGGCACCCGATTCGCACGGCACCCCGTTCGTCGTCACGGTGAACGAGCGACCGCTGTTCGTCAAGGGCGTGAACTGGATCCCCGAGAGTGTCTTCCCCGGTGCGGTCACCGCCGACCGCGTCCGGACCCGTCTGGAACAGGCCGCTGACGCGAACGTGAACCTCATACGCGTCTGGGGCGGAGGGGTCTACGAGAGCGACGCGTTCTACTCGGCCTGCGACGAGCTCGGCCTGCTCGCGTGGCAGGACTTTCTCTTCGCGTGCGCCGCCTACCCCGAGGAGGAGCCGATCCGCTCCGAGGTGCTCGCCGAGGCCCGCGAGAACATCGTGCGGCTCAGCTCTCATCCCAGCCTCGCCGTCTGGAACGGGAACAACGAGAACCTCTGGATGCGCCTGGACAAGGACTGGGCGGCGCAGCCAGGAGGTGAGCTCACGTGGGGCGAGCGGTACTACCTCGAGTGGCTGCCGGATCTTGTTCGCGAGCTCGACCCCACCCGTGCCTACACGGAGGGGAGCCCCTGGTCGGGCAGTTGGGCGTACGACCCGAACGACACCGACCACCAGACGTTCCATTCCTGGGACGCCTGGAACGAGGACGACTACGCGGTCTACCGGGACAGCTCTCCGCGCTTCGTGTCCGAGTTCGGTTGGCAGGGCGCAGCGGCGTGGAGAACGCTCCGAGACGCGGTCACCGACCGGGATCTGCGCGTCGACGCCGAGAACGTGCGCCACCACCAGAAGGCCATTGACGGACACCGGAAGCTCGCACGCAACCTCGCCCGGCATCTCCCGCCGACGGAGGACTTCGACCGGTGGCACCTGCAGACGCAGTGGATGCAGGTCGAGGCGGTCCGTACCGGCGTGCTGCACTGGCGGGCGAGCTGGCCGCAGACCACGGGCACCATCGTGTGGCAGCTCAACGACCTCTGGCCGGTCACGTCGTGGTCGGCGATCGACAGCGCCGGCCGGTGCAAGCCGCTCTACTTCGCCCTGCGCGACATCTACGCGCCGCGGGTCGTGACCATCGAGCCGTGTGACGGCGCACTGGAGCTCTGCGTCGTCAACGACGACGACGAGGCGTGGGACACCACGGCGCACCTCGCGCGGCGGCGCTTCGACGGCGTGCCCGCCGCGCAGTGGTCGCAACCGCTCTCGGTTCCCCCGCATACGGTGGCCCGCGTCGCGCTGCCCTCGGCTGTCGCCGAGTCGTCGGATCCAGACGCCGAGTTCGTCATCGCGACGGTCGACGACGAGCGGGCCCTCTGGCACTTCGCCCCGCCCAGGGACGCACGGCTCCACGGAACGCCGCTGGAGGTCACCGTCACCGCCGTCGCCGGTGGACTGGACATCGGCGTCCGCTCGCAGCACCTCGCACGCGACGTGCTCGTCCAGCCGGACCGAATCCATCCCGCCGCGACGGTCGACCGTGGCTTCACCACCGTGCTGCCGGGGGAGACGGAGATCTTCCGGGTCCGGGCGCCGGAGCCGCTCGACGCCGCCTCGCCGCAGGCAGCGTTCGTCGTCACCTCGCTGAAGGATATGATCGATCCCGAGTGACGGGAGCTGGCATCGGTGATGACGAGCGCTCCGCAGACCCGGCGGGTCACCATCGCAGACGTCGCACGAGAGGCGCAGACGTCGACCGCGAGCGTCTCCTATGCGCTCAACGGCAGGTCCGGGGTGTCCTCGGCCACCCGCGAACGGGTTCTCGAGGTGGCGGCTCGGCTCGGCTGGTCACCGGCGAGCGCCGCCCGCACGCTGGCCGGCGCCGGCGCGGAGACGATCGGTCTGGTGCTCGCCAAGGACCCTCGTGATCTCTCCGTCGAGCCGTTCTACATGCAGTTCATCGCCGGTGTGGAGACGACGCTCGCGTCTCGCTCGATGGGGCTCCTGCTCGAGGTCGCGCCGGACGCGGACGCCGAGGCCGAGGCGATCCGGCGGTGGCACATGTCGCGTCGTGTCGACGGCGTCCTGCTCACCGACCTGATCCCGGACGATCCACGGATCTCCGTCGTGTCGGAGGGTGGCATCCCCGCAGTCGTCGTCGGCGACCCGAGCGTCGCGGCCGGACTGACGACGGTGTGGACGAACGACGCCGAGGCCATGCTGCAGGCGGTCGCGCATCTCGCGGCCCTCGGTCATCGACGTGTCACCCGTGTCGCGGCCCCCCGACGCTATGCGTACACGGCCATCCGCGACGACGCGTTCGCGCACGCCGCTCGCGCTGCGGGCCTCGCACACGACATCGTGCGCACCGACCTCTCCCAGGCTTCCGGTGCGGCAGCCGCGCGCACCGTGCTGTCGTCGTCCCGGCCGCCGACAGGTCTGCTGTTCGACAACGACGTCATGGCGGTCGTGGCGCTGACCACCGCACACGAACTGGGTCTCTCGGTCCCCGACGACGTCTCCATCATCGCGTGGGACGACTCGCTGCTCTGCCGCCTCGTGACGCCGGGGCTGACCGCGCTCGGCCACGATGTCGTCGCCCTCGGCGCCCATGCCGCGCGCCGACTTCTCGACGTCATCGACGGTGCGGCCCCGTCCACTCACCAGGATGCGACCCCGACACTGCAGGTCAGAGCCTCGACCGGTCGTGCGCCGGCCGAGGCCTGACCTTCGCGACGGTCTACCAGCGCAGCGCGGGATCCCACCGTAGCTGTACGCCTGCGCGCTCCAGGTCGCGCTGGAAGTCGCCGAGGTGGCGGGCGTCGGCGCGCACCGCGGACGGCTCGAGGCCGTGCGCGAGGCAGTACGAGGCGAGGGCTCCCACGGCCTCGCCGATGGACCACTCGACGGGCTGCAGCCGGTAGCTGCCGTTCGAGATGTGTGTGGTGCCGATGTTCTTGGCGGCGGGGAGAAGATTTCGGACGCGCTGCGGCAGGAGGGCACCGAGCGGGATCTCGAACGGGTCCGGCAGACCACCACCGCCCGCACTGCCACCGGTCGTGGCGTGCCGGTCGATCCAGTAGTAGTGACCGACGCCCACGGTGTCCGGATAGCGCTCAGCGCCTCGGCCGTCGCGGAGGTCCCGGTCGAAGTCCTGCTCAAGGATCGTCCGCTCCGCTCGGATGCGGCGGGACTCCCGGAAGTACGGCATCATGGCGAAACCGTCCGACGTACCCGTGACGCGCGGCGCGAGGCGGAGCCCCGGCCAGCCGACGCCGCCGTCGGGTCGCGGGGCCTCCGTCTGCAGCCAGTAGAGCAGCGACCGGCTCAGCGCCTTCGATCGGTCCCAGTGGACCGCCGCGTCCTCGCTGCCGAACAGCGGGCCGCCGACGTAGTCGTTCATCGGCCAGTTCACGACGACGATGTCACTCGCGTACGCACCGTCGGTGAACTGACGCCGCGCTGCGACGCGGCGGTAGTTCCACAGCTCGGGGGCTTCGTCCATGTTGCGGTGGTCCACGTCGATGGCGAACGGGTCGTCGTCGTCGTTGACGCGCAGCGTGTACTCCCTGGCGATCGATCCGTCGTGGGCGGCGCGGCGGAACCCGAGCATCTTCTCGCCGTCGAGCTGCGGCGGTCGCCACTCGCGGAAGAAGTCGTAGTCGTCGGGTCGGTCGATGGTGTGGTCCTGGCCGGCGAGGTGCTCGATCGCGAAGCACCAGGTGACGCTCTGCATGTCGAGGGGATCGCCGGTCTCCGGTGCGCTGGGCTCGCCGGTCTCGCCGCGAGCCTCGCGCCCGGTGACGTACTCGACTCCGCCGAGTTCCAGGAGGTCGCCGAGCTCGGTCGCATCCAGCACGAACGGCGCGGAGAGGTCGCACACTTCTCCCTCGCGGTCGCGCACCGTCACGGCGGTGACGCGGTCACCGGCGCTGTGGACGGCGACGGGCGATGTCTCGAGCTTGAGCGTGAGTCGTCCGGACGCTTCGTACGGGCGCAGCATGCTGTGGATCACCGAGAGGATGACCTTCGGCTCGACGCTGAGCGGGCTGACCCACGCCGCGCCGGGGTTGAGGTGCTGGTCGGCCCGGGCGGCGGCGGTGAGCGGGTAGTAGGTCCGGTAGTGCTCGCGGACCAGCTCGCGGAACTGGGCGTAGCTGCGGTTGCGCCCGGTTGTCTCGATGCGTCGGTGCTCGTCGCTGGGCACCAGTTGAGCCGTCAACTGTCCTCCCAGCCACGGCGTCTGCTCGGTCATGATCACCGATCTGCCACGTCGCAATGCGGCGAGGGCGGCGGAGACGCCGCCGACGCCACCACCGACGATGAGGAGGTCAGCTTGCTGTTGGGTCACGGGAGAACACCTCTCTTTCCCGGGAACTCTAGGTAATATTCTCGGTCGTGTCCAAGTAAAATCCCTCGCGGCGACGTCGGTCGCCACCTCCGGGACTCGAAGTGATCGAAGGGCTGCCCATGCGCGAGAAGGAACGTCGACCGTCGCTTGCCGAGGTGGCGGGCGAGGCGGGTGTCTCGATCTCCACCGTCTCGAAGGTCGTGAACGGGGCACCGGACGTCGCCCCCGACACCCGCGTGCGGGTGGAGTCCGTGCTGCGCAGCAAGCGGTACCTGTCGCCGAAACAGCGCTCCCGGCGTGACCTGGCGACGGTGGTGGTCGTGCTCGCGAGCTCGAGCATGTCGTCGCCGCTGACCGTGGAGATCCTGCGCGGCACCATGCGCGCAGCCCACGAGGCCGAACTCGAACTCGTCCTTCTCGACCTTCCCGACGGAGCGCCCGCCGCGGGGTGGATCGAGCGGACGAAGCGGAACGGGCCGACGGCCGTCATCGCGTTGAAATCCCGGCTGAGGACGGAGGAGCGGGCGGCGCTCGCGAAGAACGGGGTCCCGCTCGTCGAGGTCGACACCTACCGGTTGCCGGACAGTGACTCGTATTCCGTCGGCGCGACGAACTTCGCCGGCGGCATGGCGGCCACGCAGCATCTGCTGTCGCTCGGGCACACGCGCATCGGTTTCCTCAGCGGCGTGTCCGACACGCAGGCGTCGATCGCGCGCAAGCACGGGTACCTGGCCGCGCTCGCCTCGGCGGGGATCCAGCCCGGTGCCGACGTCGTCGAGGAGGGCGCCTTCACGTACGAATCGGGACTGCAGGCCGCGGCGTCCCTCCTGGCCCGGCCGGGCCGCGTCACGGCGATCTTCGCGGCGAGTGACGCGCAGGCGGCCGGGGTCCTGGAGGCCGCGCGACGTGCCGGTGTGTCCGTCCCACGCGACCTCAGCGTCATCGGCTTCGACGACCAACTCGTCGCGCGGATGACGGCGCCGCAGCTGACGACCATCAGGCAGCCGTCCGAGGCCATGGGGTCGTACGCGGTGGACGTCGCGCACAAGCTGCTGCTCGGTGGAGCGCCTCCGACCTTCCACACCGACCTGGCGACCGAACTCGTCGTGCGGGACTCGACAGCGCCTCCACAAGTTCCCGAAAAGACTTCTTGATTTTCTCGGTAGCTCTGGTTACGTTCATGTTTCTTTCAGCGCTCCACGGGGCGCGGAACGAAATCCAGAGGAGTACCAATGCGAGCTACCCGATACCGAGGGGCTGCCATCGCGCTCACCGGAGTTCTGGCCGTGTCCCTCAGCGCATGCGCTGGCGGCGACACCGAGGCGTCAGGTCCGGCCGACTTGAAGATGGCGCTCTGGTCATCCAACGAGAATCACCTGGCGTTGCTGAAGCAGATCGGCGACGCCTACGTCGCAGAGCACGGTGACGAGGTCTCGTCGATCACGTTCGAGCCCGTCACGAATCCGGACTACATCGCCGGGCTGACGACGCAGATCGCCGGTGGCGACGTTCCCGACCTGGCCTGGATCCCCGAGGCGAGCGGCCCCGAGTTCGTCGACGCGGGCATCCTGCACGATGTCCGCGACACGTTGAAGGACACCGACGGCTACGACCTCGACGACATCCTTCCCGCCGCGCTCGCGCCGTGGCAGGACGACAAGGGCAGCGTCTACGCGTATCCGTTCTCCAACTCCCCGTTCGCGCTCTACATCAACGAAGACCTCCTGGCGAAAGCCGGCCAGCCCGATGTGAAGTCGCTGGTCGGGACCCCGGGCTACACCTGGGAGGCGATCACCGACATCGCCGCGGCGACGAACGGCAAGACCGGGGCCGTGGGGTTGAACGTCCCGACGTTCAACCCCACGAACTGGAGCGCGGTGACCATGCTCGGCAACGCATGGGGCGCCGCCCCGTGGTCCGAGGACGGCAACACGTGCACGTTCGCGTCGCCCGAGATGATCGACTACCTCACCTGGTACCAGCGGCAGATGAGCCGGGGTGCCATCCCCGCCATCTCCGGCAACGCGGCGCCTGCCGCGTTCGCCAGCGGCGACGTGGCCTTCAGCATCGCGCAGCTCAGTCAGTCGGGAAGCCTGGACGACAGCTTCAAGTGGTCGTTCCTCCCCCTCCCCGCCGGGCCCAAGGGCTACCACCCCATTGTCGGACAGGCCGGGGTGAGCGTGCTCGAACGCAGCACGCACAAGAAGCAGGCAGCCGGATTCCTCGCCTACCTGACGAACCCCACGAACGCCGCGCTGCTCGCGCAGTTCTTCCCGCCGCCGCGTACGTCGCTGCTCAATGTGGAGACGCTGTCCAAGGCCGCGCCGAAGCTCTCGCCCGAGCAGATCCAGTCGGCGATCATCGACGTGGTCCCCAATGCCACGGTGAAGCCGCAGCACCCGGTGCTCTCACAGTTCTCCGACAAGATCCGCGCGGGCCTCGACCCGGTGTGGTCGGGCGGCGACGTGAAGGCCGCCGTCACCGGAATCTGCGAGCAGATCTCACCGACGCTCAAGGGCTGACCCAGTGACCGCGCGCACCTCCGCGGCCACCGACCGAGGAGTCCTGCCGAGCCGGCGTCCCCGTCGTGACGGGGACCGCTGGCTCGGCGTGGCCTTCGTCGCGCCCCAGGTCCTCGGCGTCATCATCCTCGGTGTCGTCCCCTTCCTCTTCGTCATCTGGTACAGCCTGAACGAGTGGCGGCCACTCACCGGCGAGATGGAGTTCATCGGGTTCGACAACTACTCGAACCTCTTCGCTGATCCGACCTTCTCCGCGTCGGTCATCGCGAGTCTGTTCTTCAGCGCGGGCGTCCTCGTGCTGAACCTCGTGATCGCCATCAGCCTCGCCGTCATGCTCAACCAGCGGCTGAAGGGCATCACCGCATTCCGCACGATCTTCTTCTCACCCGTCGTGGTGTCCGTGGTCGCCTGGTCCGTGACATGGGGTTTCCTCCTCGCTCCCGACGGGGGCCTCAACGGTGCACTCCGGCTCCTCGGCATCGACGGCGCCAACTGGCTCACCGACTCCTCCACCGCCCTCGTCTCCCTCGTCGTCGTGCAGGTGTTCAAGGGCGTCGGCATGAACATGGTGCTCTTCCTCGCTGCGCTCCAGAGCGTGCCGGAGGAGATCCGAGAGGCTGCGCAGCTGGACGGCGCGTCACCATGGAGATCGTTCCGCTCGATCACGGTCCCGATGATCGCACCGACGATCCTGCTCACCGGGATCCTCACCACCATCGGCTCGCTCGAGGTGTTCGCACCCGTGCAGTTGCTCACCGGCGGGGGACCGGGGTACGACACCAACGTCCTGCCGTTCTTCCTCTACCGCACGGCCTTCGTCAGTCAGCAGTTCGGATACGCCAGCGCGATCGGCGTCGTGCTCTTCGCCATCATCCTGACCCTGACGATGCTGCAGTGGACCTCCCGCCGGAAGTGGGTCAACGATGAGGTCTGAGGCATCGAACGCGGCACGTCGCCGCTCGCGGGTGACGACCGTCACGCTGTACGTGTTGCTCGTGGTCGCGTCCATCCCGTTCCTCTATCCGACGCTGTGGATGTTCTTCTCGTCGTTCAAGCCGGCGAACGAGATCTTCCGGCAGCCTCCCGCGCTGCTGCCCCGGAACTGGACGCTGGACGGATTCGCGCAGGTGTTCACGGCGCAACCGTTCCTGCAGCAGTACGGCAACTCGATGTACATCGCGGTGATCGTCACCGTGGCATCGATCCTGCTGTCGGCGATGGCGGGCTACGCCTTCGCCCGTATCCGCTTCCCGCTGCGCAACGCGGCGTTCACGCTCATGCTCGCGGCGATGATGGTGCCGACCGAGGTGACGATCATTCCGATCTTCACGGCGGTCAACGCGATGGGCCTCAACGACACACACTGGCCGCTCATCATCCTGCCGATCCTCGGGCCCACGGCGGTCGTCTCGGTGTTCATCTTCCGGCAGCACTTCCTCAGCTTCCCCAAGGAGTACGAGGAGGCCGCACGGCTGGACGGCGTGAGTCGCGCCGGGGTGTTCTTCCGGATCGCCCTACCGCTGGCGAAGCCAGCGATCGCGGCGGTCGGGATCATGGCGTTCCTGCGCTCGTTCAACATGTACTTCGAGGCGCTCATCTTCCTGCGCACCCCCGAGAACTTCACCCTCGGGCTCGCGATCACGCGCTATCAGGACTTCTACGGCGAGCAGATGTGGAACACGCAGCTCGGCGCCGCGTCGCTCACCGTCGTCCCGATCCTCGTGGTGTTCCTCATCGCGCAGAAGCAGTTCGTCCAGGGGCTCGCCCAAACGGGGATCAAGGGCTGAGTCGACCCACCAGCGCGACGACACGAACCGGGTGCCACCACTGACCCCATCGCCCCGGTCGACAACCGAAGGAGTCGAGATGATGCACGAGGATGAGACCCGCCCACCGATGCTGCCGGCGCTCAGCCGACGGAACTTCCTGGTGGGCGCCAGCGCCACCGCGGCGCTGCTCGCGATCGGGAATGCGGGAGCACCGCCCGCCATGGCGACATCGGCCGGCACCGTGCTGCCGCTCGTCGCCCCGCTCCCGGCCGGGCAGCCGGTGCGGACCCAGTTCGCGCCGAACGAGCAGGTACTGGCGGCGTACCTGATGATCGTCGCTCCGCTCGCCAACAGCGTGCGGGACGTCGCGCCGAACTACGGGTGGATGGAGGACGGCTGGCAGCGCACGCCCAACCAGCCGTACAACGCCCGGATCATGGAGCACGTCGCCACCCTCTCGTGGTTCTACGCCAACAACCGACCGTGGAACCCGTACTACCGTGACCCCGCGCTCCTCGCGCGCCTGGACGCCGCCCTCGGCTACTACCTCTCCCTGCAGCACGCCGACGGGTCCTACCCGGAGTACTCGCCGACCGAGCACCATCTCTCCCCGACCGGGTTCGGCACCGTCGCGCTCGCCGCCGTCCTTCGGGACCTCCGTGCCGCCGGTGAGCTCTACGACCGCCGACTGCAGATCCGCGACGCCATCCGCAAAAGCTCCGCCTGGCTCGTCGACACCTCTCGTCCGCACTGGAACCGCCCGGTCCAGTTCGCCAACCAGGTCGTCGCAGGGCTCTCCGGCGTGGTCGACGCGGCGCACATCCTCGGCGAACCGGCGGTCAGCGCCGCTGTCCCGAACCGGCTGCAGATCATCCTCAAGGACGGCCAGGCGCCCGCCGGGTTCTTCCACGAGCCCGTCGCACCGGATGCCGGGTACAACTTCGACGTGATGCTCCCCGATCTCGGCGCGCTGTACAAACGGCTGCCGGACCCGGCCGTCATCCAGTTGGCCGAGCGGTTCGCCGCCTGGTTCGGGTACGTCGTCGTCATGGAACCCGGACGCAACGAGGGCTTCATCCTCTCCGGAACGAGCGCCCGCAACATCGTCGCGACGTTCGTCACCACCCCGGTGGACGACCTGGACCGCAGCGCGCTCGCGCGGACCCTGCTGCCCCATGTGCCTGCGCTGGGCGCGTTCTTCGCCAGCTCGGAGGAGAAGACGCAAGCACGCAACGCCTGGAGCGCCTCCACCGCGCCGGTCTCGCCCCGACAGAAGCAGGACTCGTCGCCGCGGCTGCACATGCACGTCCCGCAGGCCCCGATCGGGATCCCCGGAACCCAGCGCAACGCACAGGTCGCCGCATTGCGTTATCTGCGTGAGAGCACGTTCACCGAACTCCGCAGGGGCACCCTCGACCAGCAGTACGTGTTCGTCCGCCGTCCCGGGTACTACACCGCCGGTCTCTACGGCGTGCGGCAGAACTCGCTCCAGCGGATGGGGACGAACGCCTTCTGGCACCCCGTCGCCGGCATGCTCGCCCTCACCGTCAACAGCTCGGGTCCGGACGACTGGACCACCGTCGCCGACACCGTCGGCACCGCCTCCTCACGCGGCCCGGTGACTGCGACGCACCATGCCGGATCGACGGCGTCCGGTGCCGTCATCCCGGCGGACGCGCTGACCGGATACACGGGCGTGTTCACCACGAGGTACGTGACCACGGACGGCGCGGTGAGAACAGACGTGACGCATCGTGCCGATGGAATCAGGCGTGTGCTGACCACGCCGGGAGCGTCCCGCGAACGCATCCCCCTCATCATCGGCACCGCAGACCAGGTGGCCTTCGCCAACGGCACGCCGGCACCCTACGGACAGGAGACGATCACCGTCACCCGAGGTCTCACCGTCACCCGAGGCAGCATGAGGTTCATCATCGACTGGGGCGTGAACCGGGAAGCGAAGTATGCGCCGATGGACCGCTCCTACCTGGGCAATCGCACCCATCGCATCCTCACCATCAGCTTCACCGGGTCGCTCTCCGTCGATCTCCGTGTCGAGCCGGTGAGCTGAGTCGCGCGGTCCGTGCCGGCGCCGGTCGGCTCTCCGGCGCCGGCACGAACCCCCTCGGCGACTCCTCGACCACCAGTCCGCTCAGGGCGGACCGCTCCACCCGGTTGAGGAGGTCGAGGCTGTGGTTCTTTGATCCACTGGAAACTGTGCCTCGCGCAGCGGGACACGCCACCCGACGGGGGAGCGGGTGACCTCAGTCGAACCGGCGGACCTGATCGCGGCGGTGGCCCCAGACGGTGAGCCCGGCGAAGATCATGATCCACACCGCGAGCATCACCAGTGACAGCGGCCCGACGGCCTCCCCGGTGAGCGCGACCAGCACCAGGTCGGTCGCGCCCCGGGTGGGTACGAAGGGTGCGATCTGCTCGATGACCCGCGGCGTGTCCGCGTCGTCGAAGAACATCCCGCCGGCCACCGCCAGCGGCAGGAAACCGATGCTGTTGGCGATGGCGGCCACCCGCATCGACATCAGATATCCCATCGCGAGCCCCAGCAGGGTGAAGGTCACCACCGCGACCAGCAGCGCCCCCGCCGCCAACAGCACCCGTGACGGCGGAGCCGAGGCGGCGGTGAACAGTCCGGCCACCAGCAGGATCGGAATGATCGCCGCGGCGACGACCGCCAGCCCGACCAACAGGTAGCCGAGCATCTGCGGTGCTATCCCGCCGGGCAGGGTGCGCAGGTAATGCCCCCAGACCGACTCCCGTAGCGCCGCGATGGCGACGCTGAAGTGGGCGACACAGGCCATGAGCACCCCGAACACCACCAGGGTCGCGGTGGCCGAGGTGATCGCCACCGCATCCTGCCCGATGAACGGTACGACGAAGAACACCATGACTCCGACCGGGACCAGCGCCACGGTCAGGAACATCGTGGGCGTCCGGATGGTGTCGGCGAGGTTCCGCCGGGTGTAGGTCATGGTCAAGGAGGACATGGAACGGCCCTTCGGGTCAGGTGCTCCGCCGGTCGCCGGTGATCGCCAGGAAGGCGTCCTCCAGCGAGGCGGATTCGATCTCGATGTCGGTGAACGACGCGCCGGAGGTCACCAGTTCCCGGACCAGCGCGGTGGCGTCGTTGGTGAGCAGATGGGTGCGGTCGGCGTCCCGTTCGATCGAGGCGACCCCGCTGAGCGCGGGCAGCATCGGGTCGGTCAGTGTGACCCGTTTGAGCCGGACCTGGCTGCGGATCTCGGCGACGCTGCCGTCGGCGATGATCCGGCCCTGGTCCATCACCACGACCCGGTCGGCCAGCGCCTCCACCTCCTCGATGTAGTGGCTGGTCAGCAGGACGGCTCCGCCGTCGGCGTGGAAGGAACGAATGCCCTCCCACAGCGCCCGCCGGGCGTCCACGTCGAGACCGGTGGTGGGCTCGTCCAGGAACACCAGCCGGGGCCGCCCGACGAAGGCCAGCGCGACCGCGACCCGCCGCTGCTGTCCGCCGGAAAGGCCCCCGGCCTGCCGGTCGGCCAGCGGGGCGAGGTCGAAGCGGTCGAGTAGTTCGGCCCGGTCCACCGGATCGGGGAAGTGCGCCGCGACGAAGTCCACCACTTCGGCGACCCGCCAGGTCTCCGGAAGCCCGGTCTCCTGCGGCGTCACGCCGATCACACGGCGGGTCGACTCGCTGCGCGGGTCGCCGCCGCACAGTTCGACACTGCCGGAACTGGGCCGCAGCAGGCCGGTCATGACGTTGATCAGTGTGGACTTTCCGGCACCGTTGGGGCCCAGCAGTCCGAGTACCTGCCCGGCCGGGACATCCAGGGACACGCCGTCCAGCGCGGTCGTGTGGTGGTATCGGCGGGTGAGGTCGCGTACGCGGGCCAGGACGGTCATGAGGCGGCCTCCGGGACCTGTCGGTTCGGGTCGGACATGATCGACGGGATGCCGGGGAAGGCGAAGGGGCCCGGCTCGCCGTGCGGGACGACCGGCCACGCCTGTCCGGTCCCGCCGCGTGCCAGCACCAGTTCGGCGACCTCGGCGACCCGTTCGGGCGAAAGGACCGCCACTCCCATGTCGCTGATGAACGGGATCGCCTCTCCGAGGATCGGGGTGTCGATGAAGGTGGGGCACAGCGCGTTGACGGTGACACCCCGGTCGGCCACGGTCGGCGCGACGGAGCGGACCAGCCCGATCACGGCGTGCTTGGTGGCCGCGTAGAGCGGATTCATCGGGCTCTCGCTCAAGCCGGCCAGGCTGGAGGTGGCCATGATCGCACCGGAACCCTGCTCGGTGAACACCTCCAGGGCGGCGTGCATCCCGTAGACCACCCCGTCGAGATTGACCGAGACCAGGTCGCGGTAGTGCTCGGGTCGGAAATCCTCGACGAAGCTGCCCTGTTCACCGATCCCGGCGTTCAGCACGGTGACGTCGAGGCCGCCGAAGAGCGTGACCGCGGTGTGGACGGCGGCGATGTTGTCGGCCAGCCGGGCGACGTCGGTACGGACGAAGGCGCCGGCCACCTCCCGGGCGACCGTCTCCCCGGCCGGGTCGACGTCGGCGATGACGACGCGGGCGCCGCCAGACGCGAAGCGGCGGGCGATGGCCGCACCGATTCCGCTGGCTGCGCCGGTGACGAGTGCGACTTTGCCGTCGAGGGGGTTCATGCTTTCTCCGTATTGGCCGGGACCGGGCGGGTGGCATGGTCGATAGCGGTGGTGATCTCCCGCAGATAACGGTCGATGTCGAGATCGGGATCGCGGGACAGCGCGGTGGGCACGGCGTCGATCACGCCACGCACGATCCGAGCCATGACGGTGGCGTCGAAGTCCCGGAACTCGCCGCTCTCCTGTCCTGCCGTGAACAGGTGCTCCAGCGGCAACAGCATCTGCCGGTCGAATGCGGCAGGGTCGGCGTCGGGCAGGTCGGCCAGGCCGCCGCTGGTGAGGATCTCAACGAGCGCGATCATCCGGGCCGGGTGGCCTCGCATGTACTCCAGGTTGGAGCTGATGTAGGCGCGTAGTTGGCCTGCCGGCGTGGTCTCGGCGTCGATCATCGGTGCCATGAATGCTGCTGCGTCGGTGTAGACGGTGGAGACGACCTGGGCGATCAGTTCGGACTTCCCCGCGAAGTGGTACGAGATCAGTCCGCGGCTGATCCCCGCACGGGTGCCGATCCTGCCCATCGACGCGCGGTGGTAACCGACCTCCGCGATGGTCTCCACGGCGGCGTTCACGATCTGGGCCCGCCGCGCTTCCTCGATGAAGGTGCGTGACTGGCCGTCCTGATCAATATTTGGCACCATGGCCAAAAATCTAGCACGCGATGTCAGTGGACTGCCAGGGCGGCCAGATTCGCAGGGGCCCGTTCATGTTGGGTGGCGTCGGTGTCGCCGTGGCGCTTGTGCTTCCGGGAGTAGTCCACCCTGCCGTTCCGCATCAAGGTGCCGGTGCAGGTATGGGGAAGAGCCCGCAGCCGCTGCGTACGTCTGCTCTGCTCAACCTTCGATGGCGGCCATGTCGGCTGCGGCGTGTCGATCGCCGGAGGCCGGGGTCAGGCTGTTCAGCCGGGCGATCTGATCGGCGGTGAGGCGGATGCTGTCGGCGGCGCAGTTCTCCTCTAGCCGGTCGACGCGCCTGGTGCCCGGGATGGGCGCGATGCCCTCACCCTGCGCGAGTAGCCAGGCCAGCGCGATCTGCGCGGGCGTGGCACCGACCTCGCCGGCGACGTCGCGGACCTCCTCGACGATGCGCAGGTTGCGGGTGAGGTTGTCGCCGGTGAACCGGGGGTTGGTGCGCCGCCAGTCGGTGGCGTCCAGGCCGTCGAGGGAGCGGATGTCACCGGTCAGGAAGCCGTGTCCGAGCGGCGAGTAAGGCACCAGGCCGATGCCGAGTTCCCGCAGCGTGCTCAGCACGTCGCCTTCGGGGTCGCGGGTCCACAGCGAGTACTCCGTCTGGACGGCGGCCACCGGATGCACCGCGTGGGCCCGGCGGATCGTCGTCGCGGACGCCTCCGACAGGCCGATGTGGCGCACCTTGCCCGCAACCACCAGTTCCCGCAACGCTCCTACCGTGTCCTCGACGGGGGTGTCGCGGTCCACCCGGTGCTGGTAATAGAGGTCGATGTGATCGGTGCCGAGTCGCCGTAGGGAGCCGTCCACTGCCACGCGGATGTTGGCGGGGGTGCTGTCCGTTCCCGGTCTGCCGGTGTGGGAGACGAGGCCGAACTTGGTGGCCAGGACGACCTCGTCGCGGCGGCCCCTGATCGCGCGACCCACGAGTTCCTCGTTGACGTACGGCCCGTACACCTCGGCGGTGTCCAGGTGGGTGGCGCCGAGGTCCAGGGCACGCCGGATCGTGCGGATCGACTCGGCTTGGTCGCGGCCGGCACCGGTGTAGTAGGCCGACATTCCCATCGCCCCGAGGCCGATGCGCGGGACGTCGAGTCCGCCCAGTGAGGTGGTGTGCATTCCGTGGTCCTCTCCCCGTCGATTCGCCAGGGCCATCCGGCGACTTGTTGACGCTTCAAGTTCTACCCGCCCGAACTTGAAGCGTCAACAAGTC